>NZ_JAGQEJ010000019.1:0-3389 GCF_018101075.1 Alistipes sp. Marseille-P2263 | reverse complement strand
CCTGCGAGGAACACGCATCCGACGAGAATCATGATCTTCGAAGGTTTCGAGGGTTTGAGCGGGACAGTCGCGGGCTGCACGACGGCATAGACCGGGGTCGATTCCTGGACCTTCGCACGCGCCAGTTGCAACTGCTGGGCCGTCTGGTTGTAGAGGCTGTACGCCAGCGACATCTCGTTCTGCAACCGCTCCTCCTCCGTTCGGAAGCTCTTCCGCGAGAGCGCCTGATTCTGGTCCACGTACTGCGCGTAACGCTGCTGCGCCGCATAATACTTTCCCTGCGCCTCGTCGAAGAGCCGCTGCGTGAACTCCAGGTCGTGCCGCGCCTTGTCCGTGCGGTACTGCGTGATGTGGTTCTGCAGGTTGCGCATCACCGTGTCGGTCAGCGTCGCCGCGACGAGCGGGTCCTGCATCGTCACCGCCAGCGAGACGACCATCGTCTTCTTGTCCACGCTGGCCGCGATACGTTCCTGGAGGCTTCCGACCGTCTCGTTCTCCTCACGTGTCAGGCGGAAGGGGTCCGTCACGCCCGTTCCGCGGCGTTCGTCGTCCTCCGCGCGGAACAGCCCCGTGAACCATCCCAGCGCCTTGAACGGCGCTGCGGCGACGGCGCTCCACCAGGGTGAGCGCAGCTCTTCGGAGACATACTCCGAGACGGGCATCCGGCGCTCGTCCCGCGCCAGGCGGACCTCCACGTCGAACAGCTCGGTCATGAACGGCACCGACTGCACGATATCGGGGTACAGCTCCGGAGACATCGCATCCGCCGAGTTCATGCTCCCCACGTTGATCCCGGCCATCGAGGCCAGGGAGCCCAGTCCTCCCAGCGACGGCTTCCCGCCCTGCACCTCCGGGGCCAGCTTCACCGTAACCGTGTACTCCTTGGGGATGCTGAAGCCGATGACGAGTCCCGCCAACGCCCCCGCGACGCACCATCTGACGATCCTCCGGCGTCCGGCCCACAGCTTGCGCGCCAGCTCCACCAGGTCGATCTCACCATCCCCCGCAGGGGCGGTCGCTCTGTTCATCTCTTCCATCGTCCTTTCCGCTTATTTCGACAGGTTCGCGATCGACGCCGCCATCGTTCCGATCGACGCCGCCGACGTGGCCAGGCTCATGATCGCCGGGAGGCTCATGCCCTTGCGCTCGCGCTTCGAGGGGATGACGATCTCGCACCCCGGCTCTATGCGCGCCTTGCGAAGGCTCTTCACGCGGGACACCGTGCCGTTCATGTAGATCACGTACGCCTTGCTGCGCTTCGCACGGAGCCCGTAGCCGCCCGCCTGGCCGATATAGTATTTCAGATGCTTGCCCGCCATGTAGAGCACCGTATTGGGATACATCACCTCTCCCGAGATGCTCACCGTGGAGACGTATTCCGGAATCACCAGACGGTCTCCCTCGCGCAGCACCATGTCGTAGTCCGAACCGGGATTCGACAGCGCCTTGTCCAGCTCGATGCCCACCGTGTAGTAGTCGTCCAGTTGCAGCTTGTCCAGCGCCAGGGAATCTCCGCCCCGGCTGTTCTGGCGGGCCATGCGCAGCGTCGTCTCGCGCACTGCGCGCTCCTCGTCGTTCAGACGGCGGATCAGACGCGCCCCGTGCGCATAGGCGTCCGGCGTGAGGCCCCCGGCGCGGCGCACAAGGTCCGACAGGCGCTCGTTCTTCTTCACCAGCGTATAGCCTCCCGAGAACACCGCCTCGCCATCCAGCGTAACGCGACGCTGCTCCCGGTAGCCCGGGCTGCGGCGGACCTCCACGATGTCGTAGGGCGCCAGCTCGAAGTCCGCGTCGCCGTCCGTCACCAGTCCGTCCTTGAGCGAGAACGTGTAGATACGGCCCAGCTCGCTCGTCGGCTCCAGGCTCTTCGGGTCCTTCATGCGCCGCGAGACGTCCACCTTCACCGTAGAGGCCCCGTCCAGAAGACCTCCGGCCTGAACCACGAGGTCCTCGATCGTCGTATGCGCGGCATAGGGGTACACCCCCGGGCGAGCCACCTCGCCGCCGATGGTGAAGGACCCGCGCTCCTCCAGTTCGTGGATGCTCGGAACGATAAGCACGTCGTTGCGCCGCAGCTCCACGTCCGCGGAACGCCCCGACATGATGCCCCCGAGGTCCAGCGACAGAAGCTCCAGCGACAGGTCCTCGCGCTCACGAAGAAGCTGCGCGCGGCCCGTGAAGGCGTCGCCCTCCAGGCCCTCGGCGCGCTCGATCAGGGCCCGCACCGTGTGCATCGCGTCGCTCAGCTCGTACATCCCCTCCCGGTACACCGAGCCGCGGACCTCCACGCGGTTGGCGAAGCGGTCCAGAACGGACCCCACCGTCACCGCGTCTCCGTCCTCCAGCGTCCATCCGCCGAAATCGCTCTCCCGGACGTTGTAGAGCCGGTATTCGCGCCCCGTCTCGCGGATCACCCGGAGCTCCTTCGAGTAGGCGTCCCCCGTGAAGCCGCCCGCATAGTCCAGCAGACGACCCAGCGTCTCGCCTCGTTTCATCTCGTAGTGCATCGGACGCTTCACCTTCCCCGAGACGTTGACCAGCAGCTCGTAGGGGCGCACGATCACCACGTCGCCCTCTTCCAGACGCACGTCGTCGTCCTGACGACCCTCCAGCAGGTAGGCGTACACGTCCACGCGCGCCACTTCACGGCCCCCGCGCATCACGCCGATATCGCGAAGCCCGCCGATCGGAGTAACGCCCCCAGCGCGGTACAGCGCATGGAAGACCGTCGAAAACGACGACAGACGGTAAGTCCCGGGCGTCTCGACCTCTCCCATCACGTTCACCTGGATCGTGCGTAAACGCCCCAGCGTAACCCGCACTTCCGATGCGGGACTGTCGCCCGAGACCCCCGCGTAGATCTGTCCGAAGACCTCTCGAAGCTTCGCGTTCGCCTCGCCGATGGTCAGCCCGTTCAGATACACAGGACCCACCTGTTCGACCATGATATTGCCCTCGGGGGAGATCTCCTCTCGGAGGCTCCGCTCGTTCTCTCCCCAGATGTCGATGATGACCTCGTCGCCCGGACCCAGACGGTAGTTCGACGGCGTCGCCTGGTTCTCGTTCGGCTCGAAGGTCAGCGTGCGGCTCCGGAACACGTCGCGCCCGAAGACCTCGCGCGGGTCCGAGCGATCCGCCGCGGGGTCCGTGGCTGCCGAACTCACCACATCGAGACTCCCCGCGGTGAGCCGTTCCGAGGAGGACTGGACCCGTTCCCGTTGCTGACCCGAGATACCGCGGTCCGCAACGCGGACTTCGCTGCCCTGGCTCTCTTCGTACTTCCGCTTCAGACGCTCAGCCTGCTCCGCCGTAACCCCTCGAGCCAAAAGCTCCCTGCCGATCTGATGCTCGCTCTTGCCGTTCCGGCGACCTTCCAAAGCATACTCGAG
>NZ_JAGQEJ010000018.1:0-3458 GCF_018101075.1 Alistipes sp. Marseille-P2263 | reverse complement strand
GACCCGGATACGTCGGTTCTCCCGCGAGAATACCGGAAAAAACGCCCGTTTCCCTCGTCGTAAATACGTCGTCGTTATCGAAATACGGATACCGAAAAAAGTACCGTCTCTATATAAGAAACGGTACTTTTCCACGGCGAAAGTAGGTACTTTTTTATAAATAACCAAATATTGCGGCTCGTTTTTCAGGCGAAAATCCCCCCCCCCTCAAAAGAATATATTTGAAAATCAGAATATTATATACACAGGCCGACCGGAGGCATCCGACAGTTCCGATCCGGTCACGAATCGGTCCCGATCTGCTCTGCGATCGGGATTTTTTACGCCGTATTTACCGGGAACAGACCGCCTCATGAATCCGTAATATGTTGGTTGTAAACGTGTTGTTCCCTCCGTACCGTTTCTTATATAGAGACGGTATGCGGCTTCGGAGAGCCGTATTCCGGAGGAGACGGGTCGGTGCAGGACACAAATTTTCGGGAATGTCATCACGAATTCTTGTAAATAATTAATTATCAGCATACAACGACCGTATGCCGATATGGCTTCGAAGTATCTGAATCCGAGAGAAAGAGATGTGTGACAAGAGCGGAACGGACCTTTTGTCCGGGCATTGCGACGGGAGTTTTCCCGCCCCGCTTTCCGGACAGCTCGCAGCGCGGAAGAACAGCCGGGTCGTCCGGTGGTACGTGCTGACGCTTCCGGTGTGTCACCGGGGGCCCGCTCCGGGGCTCCGGCAGGAACAGGAACGGCGTCTGCGGAGCGGCGAACCGCCGTTCGAGTTCTTCGCCCCCTCCTATGTGGAGGTGCGTCACGAAAACGGCCGTCCGGTCAATACGCGCCGTCCCCTGCTCTACAACTACGTCTTCATCCGCTCGTCGGAAAACGAGCTGTTCCGGCTGAAGCGTCAGTTGCCCCAATACAACTTCCTGCCCCGCGTGCGTGACGGCAGGGAGGAATACTACCCCTATCTGTCCGACGAGGCGATGCGGAATCTTCAATGGGTGGCGCGGGCCTATTCCGACGAACTTCCCGTCTATGTTCCGGACGCGCCGCTGCCCGTGAAGGGCGACCGGGTGCGTATCACGTCGGGGCGTTTCAAGGGCGTCGAGGCGCGTGTGGCCGTCCGGCCCGGGGGCGGACGCAGGGAGATCGTGGTATGCGTGGAGAACTGGATGTGGGTTCCCCTGCTGCACGTCCGCCCCGGAGAGTACGAAGTCATCGGACTGCACGAAGCGGGCAAGCGCGTCTATGAGAGTCTGGACAACGACCGCCTGCTCGAAGGGCTGCACGGGGCGCTGGGACGCCACCACGGCCCGGAGGGAGCGACGGACGACGACAGGGCGCTGGCCGGCGAGGCGCTGCGGCTCTGCGGAGGGCTGCGGACGGAGAGCGACGTGCTGCGCAGCAAGCTCCAGGCGCTGCTGCTGCCGGCCTATACGATCCTTGTGGAGAAAGAGGCGCTGGAGCGCCTGCTCGGAACGGTCCGGGAGCAGCTTTCGCACGTGAAGGCGGAGCAGTCCCGCGCCCTGCTGCTCGTCACCCTCTACGGCTGTACGGGCAGTCGGGACTGCTGCGACCGGGCGCACGCCATCATCGACGGCTGGCGGAAGGAGCCGGCGCCGCGGAAAAGCAAACGGCGGCTCATGCGCTGGCTGGAGGACTTCGACCGCTGGCTGGGTGAAGACACACGGCCGGAGGTCCGCTGATTCCCCCGAACCATTCAGGACGACAATCATGTACGACACGCGCGAAAGACGATCTGCGGAGCCGGCGGGACTGAGGCTGATGTCCTTTCTGGCGGCGCACGGGAGAGAGATTCTCGACCGGGAAAAGGACAACACGGCGTCCGTGCACCTTTACGGGGCAGGAGCCTATTGGGTGGCATTCGAACGCTCCGCCTGCCAGATGTGCCGGCTGTTTCCGCAGAGCGAGACGGCCGTGTTCCGGTTCCGGGAGTTCCCATTTCCCGTGGTGATGGCCTCCGTGGAGGACGACAGGCTGCGCGAATACGTCCGGCGCCATATCCTCCGCTCCCCGGGACCCGAATACACAATCCTCGCCGTTCCGGAGCTCTCATTCGACGAATACCGACGCTGGTACCGGAAGAAGGTCGGGGAATACAGACCGTGATTTTTCCGGCTCAAGAATCAAACGCCTCTATCAAGTCTTGGGAAAATATGGATACGGGAATCATTACGATCAACGAGTGCAAAAACGACGGCAGCTATCTGCATCTCTACTTTTTGGATTCGGCGAGCACGTGGATCGCATACGGTCTGTCGGCTTTCGGGCTGCGGCTGTTCGTGAAATCCGAGGGCTGTATGAGCTTGCGTGGATTTTCGAAAAAACTGCAAATGCCCTGCACGCAGGTCGGGGAGGATACCGTGCCGCTGTTGTTGCAGCGGGCGATCGTCGTACGACATATTTCCGCATCGTATCTGCTGGTCCGGATGCCGGATGCGGTGGATCGGAGCGCCTATGCGCGGTGGACCGACAAACTGAGGGGGGGGGAGCATCCGAAATTCGATGAAGACATCGAAATTTCAACCCCCGTAAGCCGGTACGTTCCCAAAGACCGGTTCATTCCGGACGGCATGTCGTCGTTCTCGCGGCAGGTGAAACGCATCGGCGATTGCATTCTGGCGTTTGTGGCACTGATCGTATTCTCACCGTTGTTTCTGATCTGCTACATCGCGGTCAAACAGGAGGACGGCGGTCCCGCGATCTTCAAACAGGAGCGAATCGGGCGGTTCGGACGGCCGTTCAACATCTACAAATTCCGTTCGATGCGGCTCGATGCCGAAAAATTCGGCCCCCAGCTGAGCCATAGCGGAGGCGACGACGATCCGCGTCTGACGAAAGTGGGGCGTTTCCTGCGTGCGCACCATTTGGACGAACTGCCGCAATTATGGAATGTCTTCTGCGGCGACATGGCCTTCATCGGCCCCCGGCCCGAACGGAAGTTCTATATCGACCAGATTCTCGAACACGACATGCGTTATATCTATCTATACCAGATCCGTCCGGGCGTAACCTCCTATGCGACGCTATACAACGGATATACGGATACGATGGAGAAGATGTTGCGCCGTCTGGAATACGACCTCTATTATCTGGGCCATCGTTCCTGGTGGCTCGACTTCAAGGTTCTCGCGAATACGTTCGGCTCGATCGTGTTCGGGAAAAAATTCTGACGGTCACATCCGGACAAAATACAGATCAGCCAACAACAGGACAATTCATGAATAGGATTTTCAGTATTTTCTTATTATCGGGATTTTTATTGTCGGGTATTTATTCCTATGCCCAGTTGAGCGACGAAGCGGTACTCGAGTATGCTTTGGAAGGTCGCCGGAACGGCAAGAGCGAGCATCAGATCGGCAGGGAGCTTTTGGCTCGAGGGGTTACGGCGGAGCAGGCTGAGCGTCTGAAGCGGAAGTACGAAGAGAGCCAGG
>NZ_JAGQEJ010000017.1:4166-5705 GCF_018101075.1 Alistipes sp. Marseille-P2263 | reverse complement strand
ATTTTTTACAATGGAGAGTTTGATCCTGGCTCAGGATGAACGCTAGCGGCAGGCTTAACACATGCAAGTCGAGGGGCAGCATTCGGGTAGCAATACCTGAGATGGCGACCGGCGCACGGGTGCGTAACGCGTATGCAACCTACCCATAACAGGGGCATAACACTGAGAAATTGGTACTAATTCCCCATAACATTCGAAGAGGCATCTTTTCGGGTTGAAAACTCCGGTGGTTATGGATGGGCATGCGTTGTATTAGCTGGTTGGTGAGGTAACGGCTCACCAAGGCGACGATACATAGGGGGACTGAGAGGTTAACCCCCCACATTGGTACTGAGACACGGACCAAACTCCTACGGGAGGCAGCAGTGAGGAATATTGGTCAATGGACGCAAGTCTGAACCAGCCATGCCGCGTGCAGGAAGACGGCTCTATGAGTTGTAAACTGCTTTTGTACGAGGGTAAACTCAGATACGTGTATCTGACTGAAAGTATCGTACGAATAAGGATCGGCTAACTCCGTGCCAGCAGCCGCGGTAATACGGAGGATTCAAGCGTTATCCGGATTTATTGGGTTTAAAGGGTGCGTAGGCGGTCTGATAAGTTAGAGGTGAAATCCCGGGGCTTAACTCCGGAATTGCCTCTGATACTGTTGGGCTAGAGAGTAGTTGCGGTAGGCGGAATGTATGGTGTAGCGGTGAAATGCTTAGAGATCATACAGAACACCGATTGCGAAGGCAGCTTACCAAACTATATCTGACGTTGAGGCACGAAAGCGTGGGGAGCAAACAGGATTAGATACCCTGGTAGTCCACGCAGTAAACGATGATAACTCGCTGTCGGCGATACACAGTCGGTGGCTAAGCGAAAGCGATAAGTTATCCACCTGGGGAGTACGTTCGCAAGAATGAAACTCAAAGGAATTGACGGGGGCCCGCACAAGCGGAGGAACATGTGGTTTAATTCGATGATACGCGAGGAACCTTACCCGGGCTTGAAAGTTAGCGACGATTCTGGAAACAGGATTTCCCTTCGGGGCGCGAAACTAGGTGCTGCATGGTTGTCGTCAGCTCGTGCCGTGAGGTGTCGGGTTAAGTCCCATAACGAGCGCAACCCCTACCGTTAGTTGCCATCAGGTCAAGCTGGGCACTCTGGCGGGACTGCCGGTGTAAGCCGAGAGGAAGGTGGGGATGACGTCAAATCAGCACGGCCCTTACGTCCGGGGCTACACACGTGTTACAATGGTAGGTACAGAGGGCAGCTACCCTGCGAAGGGATGCGAATCTCGAAAGCCTATCTCAGTTCGGATTGGAGGCTGAAACCCGCCTCCATGAAGTTGGATTCGCTAGTAATCGCGCATCAGCCATGGCGCGGTGAATACGTTCCCGGGCCTTGTACACACCGCCCGTCAAGCCATGGAAGCTGGGGGTGCCTGAAGTTCGTGACCGCAAGGAGCGACCTAGGGCAAAACCGGTGACTGGGGCTAAGTCGTAACAAGGTAGCCGTACCGGAAGGTGCGGCTGGAACACCTCCTTTCTGGAG
>NZ_JAGQEJ010000016.1:0-13984 GCF_018101075.1 Alistipes sp. Marseille-P2263 | reverse complement strand
GAAAATAGAAGCAATCGTATCTTTCAGTATCTTAGAAGACTTGTACAAATAATATGAAACGGTTTATATTTTGGAGCACGGTACTCCTCGCTTTGTCCGGCACAATGATGGGAATGGCACAGGAAAATAATGTAGTTATCTTCGACGGAGATGGAGGTCAGGAATATATATATAAAAAAAAGCATAAATACTATGTTTTAAAAGAAGATGGAATAGCGGACGTCGCTTCTGATCTTTTCAAGAAGAATAAACGCTGGGCAAAAAAAATCTTAAAAAAAGCAGTGCGGAATAAAAATAACGCGGTAGACATATTTGAATTGGTTGAAGGTGCCTATTTCGAACCATATGCAGGTTACTCATTTAAAAATCAATATATATCAGAATATGAATATGGATATAATGATCACGATTTACCATTGGAGAAACACGCTCTTCGCATTCAATTGCCGATCGAACTATTCACTTATGAAAACGTATGGAAACTGTACGAATACATCATGGATCGGATTGACATTCCCGACACTCCTCCTTATATAGCAAGATTTTATGAACCCGAAATCCGGAAAGTCCTGAATGCGCCCCTGGAATAACTTCCAAGCCAAGCGATAACAGACAGCCTGTTATCGCTTGGCTTTTATACCATGACACCGGATCGGAACACCGCCGGCCCCGACTTCATACAAGAAAAGGATCACGATACGACACCCATATATCCGGCCAACGCACCGGATACTGAAACACGACCGGAAGATCGGGATCACAACGGCTGCTGCTCTCGGGACATACAGACCGTAAACCTCTCCGGACGTTCCGGCAACCCTTGACGGGAAGAACCGAGCCTCATTCGGATGGGAATGGGACATCATATCGATCCGGATAAATTATCAACTCCCACGTTCCTCCGAAATACCGGCCCTTGGAATACAGGAAATACCAACCAGGCTGCTCGTCATCCTCAAGACCATACAGGGAGTTTTCCGGATAATCCTTGTACCGGAAGCATCTCGTTTCCTCCGTAGGAGTGAAGAGCCCGGGATTGTCGCCACTGAAGATGATCGTCTTTCCGTGAAAAGGCATCCACCCGATAGGCGATTTCGTTTCGTGCGGATAACGACACAAGGAGCCGGACATCTCGATCTCCAGGTCCTCGGCCTTTATCCTCATCAGAATGTATTCGTCCGCCTCATATTCATCAGAATGGAACACGCGGTGCCCGGTCGCCAGCAGAAGCGAATTGAAAAGTTGTACGAACGGCGCTTTCGCTGCCAACCGGGGCAAGGTGTACTCAACGGGCACCGTGGGGATCGGATTGTCATCATACTGGCTGTTCAGAATATCGGCCAGCGTCTGTCCTGGACAGACGCTTACCCCTAAAACAGCGAAAACGGTGATAACCAGTAGCTTCATAAAGTTAATTTGTATATTTTTCAAAGTCCGCTGCCCGGGACTTCACTGAATTGCGGTTCCATTCTCATCTCCCCGAACTCGATTAACATCATATGAGATGCGAGCCAGCTCAGAGGCTTCTCCCTGACGACGTTTTCCGTCACTCCGTCCACGAAGAAGCCGGGTATGATCCGTCCCCGAAGTACGCCCCGTTTCACGAGCACCGACCGCCGTGTCGATGCGACCATTCGATTGCTTCGTCTCCGATCGTTATTCCAGCCTCGAATGCACAGGTTATCTGATCGGTATGGATTGTCTCTGGAATCTTTTCGCCGCATTCGGAGGGTCTTTTTACCGACGAACCGAACCCGGCTCCCGTCACTATTTATTTACAGGTTAAAGATATACAATCCGGATCAAAATACCAAATTATATTTCCCGCAGGCATCGCCGGAAAAGCGAATCAGCCGCAGGTCCGAGGAAATCGTCCAAACTTTCTCTCCTTCAAACAGGACCGGAATACCCCGGCAATTCGCGGACCCGCCGTATCCCGATAACATAAAAGCGACTCCCGGGATGCAGGAAGTTTCCGCCCGCCCGACGTCCGGCGGAACGATTGCCCCAAAATTTCAGTCCGAAACGGGAGCATAGTAAATTGTTTTCGTTTCCGTCCCGGAACGTATTTCCGTTCCGGAGCGGCATATCCCGCACGAATCATTTATAAATTATTATATATAAGGTAAATCAAGTTTATAAAATACATTTCACCCCCCCCCCGCATGATCGTAAAAAATATTACGATAAAAGTTTGTTTTAATAACATCAATTACTATATTTGTACTCAAAGAACCGATTTATTCAACAAACGAGCCCGAACCTAACCTCAACTGCTAACCGAACCATGAAACGCAAATTCGTCTTTTTCGCACTGCTCGCCGCCTGCGTCTCGGCGACCTGCAGCATGTGCGGCAACGACTCGGACACGCCCGAATACGAATTTCCCGACGGGCCGGAACCCGAACCCGAACCCGAACCGAACGCCTATCCCCACGGACTGACCGTAACGGAATTCGCCGACGACCTGGCAGACGGCAAGCGATGCCTGGGATTCGTGGCGACCGCCGATCCGAAAGCCAACCCCAAACTCCGCTTCAACGCCGTGCATCTCCCCGTACAGAAGACCCCCACACGCATCCATGCGGATTTCGACTCGGAAAACAGGGGCAAACCCTGCGTGACGACCAACGCCGGATACTGGTGGGCGGGCAATTCGCTGAGCCTGCTCGTCTCGGGAGGTGTCGTCGAATCCATCGAAAACCAGACGGTCACCCGGGACGGCAAGACCGTCTATCCCGTGCGCGCCTCGTTCGGGCAGATGGCTTCCGGGGAGTTCGAAACCCATTGGATCTACTGCGTATCCGACGACGGCAACCGGCCCTACGCTTTCCCTTCGCCGCTGGACAACGACGAGCGCACCGGAACGTACATGCCCGCCCCGCCGACTTCGAAAACCCCGGGTGCCGCGCTCTGGACCCCGCAGGAAGCCGTCGGAGGCGGCCCGATGCTCGTCAAGGAGGGGCGCAACGTCGCCGAGGAGTGCTACTGGCGGGAGGTCTTCGACGGGGGAGGGATCGCCGGAACATCGCGCCAGCCCCGCACGGCGGTCGGCGCGACGGCCGACGGGAAACTGCTGCTGCTGGTCTGCGACGGACGCGGAATGCGCGGCAGCGAAGGCTTCACGCTCGCGGAGCTGGCCGACAAACTCATTGCGCTGGGCGCAGTCGAAGCGATCAACCTCGACGGCGGCGGCTCTTCGACGATGGTGGGATGCGACGGCACGGTGCTCAACCGGCCGAGCGACACGGGCGATGCCGAGACGATCGTCCAGCGCGCCGTCTCCACGGCGATCGTCATCTCCGAAACGAACTGATCCATCCGAATAAACTACAACATCATGAAACGACTTTTCCTTCTCTGCCTCGCGGCGGCGCTCGCCGCCGTCGCATGCGCGAAACGGCAACAGGCGCCGAAACCGCTCTACATGTGGTTCGATTGCGAAGCCAACTACGCACGGCTGAGCCACCCCGACTCGATCCGCCACTACGTCTCCCGGCTCCACGACATGGGCTTCACCGACCTGGTGGTGGACGTGAAGTCGATCATGGGCGAAACGCTCTACAAGAGCGACATAGCCCCCTATATGGGCGAATGGGAGGGCGTGACGCGCCCCGAGGACTACGACATGCTGGGCCACTTCATCGAGGAAGGCCACAAACGGGGCATGCGGGTCCACGGCTCGCTCAACGTCTTCGCCGGAGGCCACAACTACTTCGACCGGGGCATCATCTACGGCGAACACGCCGACTGGCAGTCGCAGGTTTACACCGAGGGCCGCATCGTGCCGATCAGCCGGATCAAGAGCAACTACAACGGCATGCTCAACCCGGCGAACCCCGAAGTGCGGGAATACGAGCTGGCCATCCTGAGGGAGTTCGCCGAAAAATACCCCGACGCGGACGGCATCATCTTCGACCGGGTGCGCTTCGACAACATCACCTCCGATTTCAGCCAACTCTCGAAGGAGGCGTTCGAAGCCTATACCGGAGAGCCGGTCGCCGACTTCCCCGGGGACATTCTGCGCTGGTCGCAGGACGCCGAAGGCACGTGGAGCTGGTCGCAGGGGCCGCTCTTCCGCAAATGGATCGAATGGCGCGCCTCGGTCATCAAGCAATTCGTCGTCGAGGCCCGCAGACAGCTCAAGGCGATCAATCCCCGGCTGCTCATCGGCGACTACACGGGCGCCTGGTATCCGACCTACTACTACGTGGGCGTGAACTGGGCCAGCGAGCGCTTCGATCCGGCGCAGTATTTCGACTGGGCCACACCCGAATACAAACGGACGGGGTACGCCGAACTGCTGGACATCTACATGACGGGGCTCTACTACACGCTCGTGACCAAAGCCGAGGTTGACGAGGCCAACGAAGCGGTCGGCCAGCGCACCGAAGCCGGCATGACCGACGAACAGAGCTACTGGTACTGCATCGAGGGCGGCGCCGAATGGGCGAAGAAGATCACCGCCGGAGCAGTGCCCGTGACCGGGTCGATCTACGTCGATCAGTACGGCGACGATGCCGAACGATTCACCCGCGCCGTGGCGCAGGCACTCCGCGACACCGACGGACTGATGCTTTTCGACATCGTGCACATCATCGACCGGGGCTGGTGGTCCGAACTGGAGGCCGGCATCGCGGCCGGAGACCCGTCACGTAACGACTGAAACGCAATCTTTCCATAACAAACCCAAACAATCCAACCTTAAACCCATGTAATTCTATGAAAGAGTTTTTCTCCAGATTCAGGAATTCTCTGGCGGCGAGGACGTGTCTATGGACGCTGTTCCTGCTGTTGGCGGGAGCCGGGCCGGCTTTCGCCCAGTCCACCGTCAGAGGTACGGTTACGGACGAACAGGGCAACCCGCTCGTCGGTGTGACCGTGGTGGTCGCCAACTCGACCCAGGGGACGACGACCGACACGAAGGGACGGTATTCGATCGCCGTTCCGAAAGACGGCACGCTGGAATTCTCCTACATCGGAATGGTCTCGCAGCAGATTCCGGTGGGGGGGGAATCTCCGCGCTTGACGTCGTTCTGAAAGAGGACTCCGCCCGGCTGGACGAGGTCGTCGTCATCGGCTACGGATCGCAGCGGCGCGCCGACGTGACGGCCGCCGTGTCGCAGATCGACGGCAAGGAGCTCCAGAAGATGCCGATGGCCAACATCTCGCAGGGACTGGCCGGCCGCCTGCCGGGTCTGATCTCCGTGCAGAACTCCGGACAGCCCGGAGCGGACCAGGCCAGCATGACCATCCGCGGCGCCAAGTCGGGCATTCTCTACATCGTGGACGGCGTGCAGCGTTCGATCAACGACATCGACCCCAACGACGTGGAGTCGGTATCGCTGCTCAAGGACGGCGCCGCCGTGGCGGTCTATGGTCTCGAAGCCGCGGGCGGCGTGATGATCGTCACGACGAAAAAGGGCCGGCAGGGGACGATGAATCTTACCTACAAGGGGTCCTACGGAGCCTCGTTCAACACCTCCTATCCCGAATTTCTCGACGGCCCCGGCTACGCCTACTGGTACAACAAGGCGCTCGAGCTGGACGGCCAGAAGCCGATCTTCACGGCCCGGCACGTGCAGATGATGCGCGAAGGAACGAACGGCTGGGGCAACACCAACTGGATCGACGAAATTTTCGGGACCGGCACGACCCAGCAGCACAGCGTCACCTCGACGGGCGGCAGCGACCGCATCAACTACTTCGCCTCGCTGGGCTACATGAACCAGACGGGCAACATCAAGAACTTCGACTACGACCGTTACAACCTGCGCACGAACATCGAAGCCAAGATCGCCCGCAGCCTCACCTTCACACTCGGCGTCGCCGGCCATGTCGGCGACCAGAAATCGCCCGGATTCGCCGCCGGCGGAACCTCCGGCACGAGCGTATCGAGCGCCCCGTGGCTCTCGGTAGCCGAGCAGGCCGCCTACGCCCATCCCTACCTGCCGAAGGAGTACGAGGGAGTTCCCACGGCCAGCCAGAACGACTACGGCAACACGATCAACCCGATCGCAGCCACCGAGTTGTCGGGGTATTCGAAGTCGCAGACCGTCTCCGTGCAGACCAATGCCGCCCTCCAGTGGGATCTTCCGTGGGTCAAGGGACTCCGGCTGAAGGTCATGGGAGCCTACGACCGCAGCACGACCACCTCCAAGATCCTGAGTACGCCCTATTTCGTGATGCTGGCCAGCACGCCCAATTCGACCAGTTCGGAAATCACCTATTCGAAAGCCTCCGACCCGCGCAACAACGCCAACGTGGCCACCGGCAAGAAGACCAACAACCTGACCGAGGGCTTCACCCAGTGGCGCCGCATCACCTCGCAGGCGAGCATCAGCTACACGAACACCTTCGCCGAAAAGCACAAGGTGGATCTCCTGGCGCTCGTCGAGACGCGCGACTACAAAACCAACAACTTCTCGGCCTCGGGCAAGGACATCCCCTTCCCGCAACTGCCCGAGCTGGGCTTCGCGACGACGCCGGCCGACGACCCGATCGGCGGTTCGAGCGACGCCTCGCGCAAGGTGGGCTTCGTGTTCCGAGGACAATACAACTACGCGGACAAATACCTCGTCGAGTTCTCGGGCCGTTACGACGGATCGTACAAGTTCATCGGCAACGTCTCGGGCCGCCGCTGGGGTTTCTTCCCCTCCGTGTCGCTCGGCTGGCGCATGTCCGAGGAAGGTTTCTTCGCCCCGCTGCGCAAGGCGGTCGATAACTTCAAGCTCCGCGCCTCGTTCGGCTCGCTGGGCGACGACAACGGCTCGGCGGCATACGCCTTCCTGAGCACCTTCACCAACGTCAGCAGCGCCCCGAGCGTCGTGCTGGGCGGCGCAGGCCAAAACGGCATCATGACCTCGCTGGTGGCCAACGAGCTGCTCACCTGGGAACGCAACCACTCCTACAACGTCGGGTTCGACCTGGCCATGTGGAACGGCAGACTCGGAGTCGAGTTCGACGCCTTCTACAACTACATCTTCGACATTCTGGGCTCCAACTCCGGCAAACCCGCGTCGATGGGCGGCTACTACCCGACCTACGTGAACAACAACGCGCAGGACGTGCGGGGCATCGACGTCCGGCTGACCCACCGCAACCACATCGGCAAGGATTTCCAGTACGGCGTCACTGTCAATCTGACATGGGCCAAGGATCGCTGGCTCCGCTATCAGGACAGCCCCAACACCCCGGATTACGCCAAGCGCATCGGCAAGAGCCGCTACATGACGATGGGCTTCATCGCCGACGGGCTTTTCCAGAGCGAGGAGGAGATCGACCGCTCGCCGTGGATTTCCGGCTCGCGGCCGCGGGTCGGCGACATCAAGTACAAGGACCTCAACGGCGACGGCGCGATCACCTACGACCAGGACCGCGCCTACATCGGCCGCGGCCAGCGCCCGCAGTTCAACGGCAGCATCAACCTCAACGCCTCGTGGAAGGGCCTCGAGTTCGACATCCTGTTCATCGGCGCCGCCGTCTGCGACGTCTCGCTGACGGGAACCTACTACAACCACAACGAGGACAACACGATCTTCACCCGTCCCTTCAAGGCCGGAGCCAACTCGCCGCGCTACCTCGTCGAACAGGCCTGGACGCCCGAGAATCCCGACGCGAAATATCCGCGTCTGTCGCTCAACCCGCCCAACACGAACAACGCCTACGCCTCGTCGTTCTGGTACCGCGACGGCAAGTACCTGCGTCTGAAGTCCGTGCACCTGGGCTACACGCTGCCGAAAGCGTGGACCGGCAAGCTGCGCATCCAGAAAGTGAAGGTTTACGTCGAAGGCAACAACCTCTGCACCTGGTCGGGACTGCCCGAGGGCATCGACCCCGAATGGCCGGGTGTGACCAACGGATACTATCCGCAGCAGCGCACGGTCGTGGGCGGCCTCGAAATCTCGTTCTAACAGACAAAATCCAAGACCCATGAAAAAGAAAATCACACATATCGCTCTGCTGTCCGCGACGGTCGCCCTGGCGGGCTGCAACGACTGGCTCGACATGAACCCGACGGACAAAGTGTCGGAAAAAATCGTCTGGAGCGACCCGACCTACGTGACCCAGTACGTAAACGGATTCTATCCCTACATCTCCCGCTACGGCAGCTTCGAGACCGGCGACAGTCAGGTGGGGCTGACCGAGGGGCTGACCGAAACGCTCAAGTTCGGCTCCGCGACCCCCGGTACGAACGTCGGATTCGCCAACATCATCGCCTTCGCCGAGGGCGGCCTGGCGGCTCCTACCGCAGCCTTCCACTTCGGGGCGTGGGACGACACCTACACGCGCATCCGCCGCGTCAATGAGTTCCTCTACGGACTGAAAAAGTACGGGACCAACTTCGACGGACCGACCCGCACGCGGTTCGAGGCCGAAGCGCGCTTCTTCCGCGGATTCCTCTACTTCCAGTTGCTCAAGCGCACGCCGGAGGTGATTCTCTACGACGAAGACCTGCTGGCCATCACCGAGAACAAGGCGCTCTCGACGGCGGAACAGGGCTGGGACATGGTCGAGGAGGACCTCTCCTTCGCCGCCAAGAACCTCCCGCCCAAATGGGACGGCGAGGCGGGCCGCGTCACCTCGGGAGCGGGATATGCCATGCTGTCGCGGGCGATGCTCTACGCCGAGCGATGGCAGTCGGCCAAAGACGCCGCCGAGGAGGTGTTCAAACTCGGCTACGAGCTGATGCCGGGCAAGACGGCGGAGGAATACGCCAAAGCCTTTACGTCGATGAGCGACGGCAACACCGAGTCGATCCTCGAATACAACTACCTCGTCGGCGGACCGAACCACAGTTGGGACCAGCTCTTCATGCCCGGCGGCGACAACACGACGATGGGCGGCCGGGCCACCCCGACGCAGGAGATGGTCGAATCGTACGAGCTGGCCTCGACAGGCGGCCACCCCGACTGGACGCCGTGGCACGACACGACAGCCGGCACGACCGAAACGCCGCCCTACGAACAACTGGAGCCCCGTTTCCACGCCTCGATACTCTATAACGGCTGCGAATGGAAAGGCCGCACGCTCGAGCCTTTCGTGAACGGCACGGACGGTTACGCCGTCTTCGACGACGGCTCCGCGCTCAACGGGCGCACCACGACCGGCTACTACCTGCGCAAGATGCTCGACGAGGAGTACACCGACTATTCGAAGGCCTGCACGCAGCCCTGGATCGCCATCCGGCTCGCCGAAGTGATCCTCAACCATGCCGAAGCGTGTTACAGGCTCAACGCGGACGGCGCGAACGCCGACCTGCGCCGGATCCGCGAGCGCGTGGGTCTGCCCTACACCGACAAGTCCGGCGAGGCGCTGATGGAGGCTATCCGTCAGGAGCGCAAGATCGAACTCTACTGCGAAGGCCACCTCTACTGGGACATGCGCCGCTGGCGGCTGGCTCATACGGCCTATACCGGCATGCGCGTGCACGGACTGAAAATCGAGAAGCAGGGCGCCTCGTTCGTCTATACCTACGTCGATTGCGACCGTCAGGACCGGCTGTTCGAGGAGAAGCTCTACCGCATTCCGCTGCCCGAAACCGAGCTGAGCAACAACGCGGCCGTCAAGCAGTTCCCCGAGTGGTTATAACCCCCAAAAAGAGATTCAACCCATGAAAAACAGCATCATATCATTCGCATCGGCGGCCCTGCTCTGCCTGGGCGGCTGCCATGAGCCGGACGAGCTGACCCCCTCGGACACAGGACTGGGGCTCAACAGCATCTCGGCACAATTCTCCACCGGGGAGTACAAGAACGACCCGCTGGCCAAATTCACCGCCACGCCGACCGAAGGGGAGGAGCGGATCGTGATCGACATCCCGTACTACTACCCCGAGAACTCGACGAACACCACCTCGATCACCGAAATGCGGGTCACGGCGAATCTGGACGACAACTGCTTCATCACGCCGCGGCTCGGCACGCTGGACCTGACGCAGGAGAACTGGTTCACGCTGACGCGCGCCGACGGCTCGAAACGCGACTTCTGCGTGACGGGCAACATCAAGAAGTCGGACAAATGCGAAATCATCTCCTTCGCCACCGACGAACCGTCGATCCAGGGCGTGATCGACAACGACCGCAACACGATCTCGCTGATTTCGGCGGACGACCTTTCGGCGGTGACGGCTCAGGCGACCCTCTCCCCGCACGCCACCATTTCGCCCGACCCGGCCGAAGTGCACGACTACGAAGGCGAGGGCATGAAATTCACCGTCACGGCCCACGACGGCGTGACCAAGCGGATCTACACGGTCAGCAAGGAGATTCCCCCCAAGATCAAGTACGGCTGGCGTGCCGGCAGCGAAACCGAAATCTGGCAGAACGTCTCCCTCGACAAGCTCGGAATCGTAAACGGCAGCGACAAGAACTACTCGCTCGCGGCATCGGGCTCCAAGCTCGTGCTTTCGACAGGCGCGGACAAGTACCTGTTCAACCGTGCGACGGGCGATTATCTGGGAACGCTCGACATGAAGGGCACAGCGGCCCCCGGCGGCATGACCTCCGACGACGCGGGCAACATCCTCTACGCGAATCTGGCCGATCCGAACGCCACGTTCAGAATCTACACGGCGGCATCGACCGACGACACGCCGACGGAGCTGCTCTCCTACACCAACGCCACGGGCGCCTCGATGGGCAAGCACATCTCGGTGCAGGGCGACGTGAAGGGCGACGCCATCGTCACGGCCGTGATCTACACCTGGAACGGCGCCGTCTGCAAGTTCCTCCGCTGGACGATCTCCGGAGGCGTCGCGGCCAAACCGCAGATGATCTCCGTGACGGGCGCCACCGCCGGCTGGAACGGCAACGGCCACGCCGACGTCGAAGCCTACTCGGCCAACCCCGACGATCCGTATTTCCTGACCTATTACAGCGCCAACAGCCTCTACCGGATCGACGCCACGGGTGCGGTGACCAACACGATCGCCACCTCGCAGTGGGGAGCCAACTCGAACTACAACTGCGTGGACGTCTGCGCCTTCAACAACGCCCGCTATGCGGCCATCTACACGGGCGCGCACTTCACCTACGGAGAGTTCAAGGCCTACATGTTCGACGTGACGACGCCCGAGCAACTGACGGGAGCCTGCGACACGTCGCCCGCACGGGTATTCACCTCGAACGAGTACAAACCCGCCGGAGCGGTGGTCAATGCCACGGGCGACGTCCTGATGACGGCCTCGGCCGACGGCTACAAGCTGAACCTCTACTACACGGACGCCAACACCAACGCGCTGGTGGCCTGGGAATTCGACAGCATCGACAAATGACGCGACCTGCCGGTATCCCCCTGACCGGGGATACCGGTCCAAAATCACAAAGAATCAGACCATGAAACGACATGTCAAACGGGCCGCAACGGCCCTGGCAGCGCTGACACTGACGCTGGGAGCCGTCTCGTGCGGCTCGGACCCCGAAACCCCGGAATGGGAGTGGCCCGATCCGGAACCGGAACCCGACCCGGAACCCGTCGCCGGGAAACCGCGGTTCATCTGGGTGGATGCCGCCGCGAACTTTCCCGACTTCGCCAACAGCCGCGAGAACATCGCCCGCGATCTGGCGAAGGCCCGGGACGCCGGCTTCACGGACATCGTGGTGGACGTGCGTCCCACGACAGGCGATGCGCTCTTCCGCACCTCTGCGGTCGAGCAGGTGGAGTGGCTCGGGGCCTGGCTGCCCGAAGGCTACTCGAAGATCGAACGCACGGCGACCTGGGACTACTTGCAAGCCTTCATCGACGAAGGCGCGAAGCTGGGGCTGCGCATCCACGCCGCCATCAACACCTTCACGGGCGGCAACCTGACCTCGCTCGGCGGCGCCGGCGTCGTGTTCCGCGACGCGGACAAACGGGCCTGGACCACCGACCTCAATCTGGCGAACGGCATCACCAACATCATGTCCACGGACCAGGCGGCCAAGTTCTTCAACCCCGTGCTGCCCGAAGTGCAGGAATACATCTGCTCGATGCTCCGGGACCTGGCCGCCTACGACGGACTGACGGGCATCTTCCTCGACCGCGGCCGTTTCGACGGTTTCACGAGCGACTTCTCGGACTACACGCGCCGGGAGTTCGAGAAATACATCGGCGAGGCGGTCGCCGACTTCCCGGGCGACATCCTGCCTGCGGGGCACACGTCGGGCATCCCCTCGCCCGAGCCGGTCCGTCTGAAACAGTGGATCGAATTTCGCGCCAAGGTGATCCGCGATTTCATGGCCAAAGCGCGAGCCGCGGTCAAGGAGGTCAATCCGTCCCTCCGATTCGGTGTCTATGTCGGCGGCTGGTATGCGAGCTACTACGACGTGGGAGTCAATTGGGCCAGTCCGGACTACGATGCCTCGGCCGATTTCTCCTGGGCGACGAAGAAATACATGGACTACGGTTACGCCGACCTCATGGACCAGATGCTGATCGGGGCCTACGCCTCCCCGACGCGGGTCAACGGAACGACCGAATGGACCATGGAGGGCTTCTGCCGGCTGGCGAAGGAGCGCACGACGGGCGCCTGCCCGCTGGTGGCGGGAGGTCCCGACGTGGGGAATTGGGACCCGGACGACGAAGTGACGCAGGAAGAGGAAAACCGCGCCGTCACCGCCTCGGTGAGCGCCTGCATCAACGCCTGCGACGGCTATTTCCTTTTCGACATGATCCACCTGAAGAAGGCCGACCAGTGGTCGTACGTCAAGGCCGGAATCGACGCCCTGAGTGACAAATAGCCCTCCGGAGATGAAACGTCCGATCATACTGCTCGCGGCGGCGCTCGTGCTGGCCGCCTGCTCCCCGGCGAATCCGCCGGCGGAGACCTCCGGAGCCTGCGAACTCTCCGACGACGATTTCCGCACCGAAGGCATCCTCGAAGCCATCCCCATCCGGGCGACCTTTCTCGACGAGATCAGTTGGGACATTCCCCATCAGAATTGGGGCGTGCGCGAATGGGACGCCGACTTTCGGGCGATGAAGCACATGGGCATCAACACGGTGGTGCTGATCCGCGCCGGACTGGGCCGCTGGATCGCCGCGCCGTTCGAGTGTCTGCTCGAAAGCGAGGAGGTCCACTACCCGCCCGTGGATCTGGTCGAAATGTTCCTCACGCTGGCCGACAAATACGACATGGCCTTCTACTTCGGCATCTACGACTCGGGCAAATACTGGCAGGAAGGGCTCTTCCAGCGCGAAATTGACCTGAACAGGAAACTCATCGACGAAGTGTGGGCCAAATACGGCCATCACCGATCGTTCCAGGGGTGGTATCTGTCGCAGGAGATCAGCCGTCGCACGAAGAACATGTCGCGCATCTACGCCGAGCTCGGCCGCCACGCCAAGGAGATTTCCGGCGGGCTGAAGACGATGATCTCGCCCTATATCCACGGCATCAAGACCGATCAGGTCATGTCGGGCGACCGGGCCCTCTCGGTCGAGGAGCACCGCCGCGAATGGAACGAGATTCTGGGCAACATCGCCGGAGCGGTGGACATCCTCGCCTTCCAGGACGGACAGGTGGACTACCACGAGCTGTACGATTACCTGACGGTGAACAAGGCGCTGGCCGACAAATACGGCATGGAGTGCTGGACCAACCTCGAATCGTTCGACCGCGACATGCCGATCCGCTTCCTGCCGATCAAGTGGGAGAAGCTGCTGCTCAAACTCGACGCCGCCCGGAGAGCCGGAATGCGGAACGTCATCACGTTCGAATTTTCACACTTCATGAGTCCCCACTCGGCCTATCCGCAGGCGGGACACCTCTACGACCGCTACTGCGACTACTTCGGAATCGACAACCCCTATGCGGACCGATGACGGCGGCACGGCCGCAGCAACGGATACGACAACCCAAAAAACACCGACAGAACCATGGATTTTCAACATTTGGCCGACCAATACCGGTCGGAACTCATGGACAGCGTACTGCCCTTCTGGCTCGAACATTCCCAGGACAAAACCTACGGAGGATACTTCTCCTGCCTCGACCGCGACGGAA
>NZ_JAGQEJ010000015.1:0-17801 GCF_018101075.1 Alistipes sp. Marseille-P2263 | reverse complement strand
AACTGGCGCGTGCGAAGGTCCAGGAATCGACCCCGGTCTATGCCGTCGTGCAGCCCGCGACTGTCCCGCTCAAACCCTCGAAACCTTCGAAGATCATGATTCTCGTCGGATGCGTGTTCCTCGCAGGGGCCGCTGCCGCGGCGTGGACACTTTTCGGAGAGGAAATAGCTGAAGGATTCCGGGAAAGGAAGGAATAGTGTTTTGAATAATTAGGTTTATAGGATCATGAATATTAAAGATGTTTTAAAAAGGCCGCTTTGCGAAATCATAGATGCCATAGAGGCCCGCTTATTGCGTCCCCGGTTGAGAATAATTAAAACGCTTTATGTGAATTTTCGTTGTTTCCCACTGAGAAACGCTGTGAAATTTCCTATTTTGATTTACGGTAGATTCAATATTCTGCGTCTTGGCAGGATTCGTATCGAGGCGCCTCGAATTTATCATGGAATGATCCGCTTTGGCCAGTTCACGAATAAGACACAATGTCCTACTCGTATCGTTAATTCTGGAACAATCGTATTTTCAGGAGATTGCGCTGTGTGGGGGGGGGTATTGCTCGAACTTGGCTCTGGTGCTGAACTGACGATAGGAGAGCATTCGTTACTTGGAGAGAATGTCAGATTCATGTTACGTCGCAAATGCGTTATCGGCAAATATGCCCGTATCGCTTTCGATTCCCAATTCATGGATTCTGATTTCCATTACATGCTGAACATTGAGGATGGAACCGTTAAGAACTGTACTTCATTTATCGAAATAGGCGCTTACAATTGGATCGGTAATCGTACGACCGTGAAAAAGGGAACCGTAACGCCCGACTACACGATTGTGGCGGCTCCCAATGCGATGCTTTCCAAGGATTATACGAAGATATGCTCGCCGTTTCCGATACTTGCGGGATGTCCTGCGAAGCAGATTGCCTCGGGATATCGTCGGGTTTTCAATATTCAGACTGAGCGAGACTTAACCGAATCTTTCAAAAACGATACCGGTTTTATTACTTGTGATCTTTCGGACAATATAGACGATTTTTGCAATAACCATCCGAAGCCATGATGTAGATGAAGGTCTTATGGGCTTCGGAGAATAAATCAAGGATTTATGATGAAGCCCATAAAAGAGACTATCGCACCGCTCTATACCCGTATGAGGTATTTCTCCCGGGCTCAATACAACGGCCTGGCTTTGTTCAAAACGATTTGGTTTAACTTGCGTGCCCTGCCTTGGCGGCAAGCGCGGAAACTCCCGATTTTCATTTACAGAGGGACGAAAGTGTATCATTGCGGGACTTTCAAGATTACGGCGGAACACGTGGTGTGCGGCATGATACAGATTGGCAAACTGGGGTATAAAGCTCCTGGAAACGGGCGAATCGCAAATTACGGAATCATTGAATTTAAGGCTCCCACGATATCGGGTTTCTTTCGTTTTTCATGGATTGCGACGACCATTTTACGGTAAATACCGATACACTGAATGTGACCCGCAACAAACAGCCGATTGTCATCGGTCGGTATTGTTGGATCGCCTGCAAGACATTCGTTAAAAAAGGCGTAGTTCTTCCCGATTATACGATCGTAGCTTCGGCCAATGCCGTCTTAACCAAGGATTATTCGGATATCGGTGAATATTGCGTACTTGGTGGTGTGCCGGCCAAGGTGATCGGCAGGGGCATACGGCGTATTTACAATTGGAAAGCGGAAGCCCGACTCAAAGAATATTTTGACGAACATCCCGAGGCCACGACATTCGATCCCGGGATCGCAGGCGATCAGATAGACGAATACTGTCTGTCGAACGCCATTCATCTTTAGCGTTTTGAATGTACAATAACAAACGGATAGCGGTAAATACCGTTGCTATATACTGCAGACTCGTATTGTCGAGCGGTATCGCGCTTTTTTCGACCCGCTACGTTCTCGAAGCCTTGGGTGAGGAGGACTTCGGTCTCTACAATGTCATAGCCGGAGTGGTGGCTTTATTTTCTTTTATAGCATCGACTATGGCGACGACCACTCAACGGTTTATCTCTTTCACGATGGGATCAGCTCCGGATACAGGGCGGATTCGCGAAGTGTTTGGCAGCAGTCTTTGCTTGCATGTCGTAGTCGCATTCGTAGTCGCCGCTGTCGTATTATTGGGCGGGTGGTTGCTCATTGATAATGTATTGAGTATTCCGCAGGGCAAACATTCCGATGCGTTGTTTGTGCTGGTCAGCGTATGTTTCGGGCTTGTCGGTACGATTGTTTCGGTTCCCTTCGAAGCTCTGCTAATGGCGCACGAGAATATCGTTTTCGTTTCCGTATGCCAAATGTTCAATACGCTGGTTAAACTCGGGGGGGCGCTATTGTTGCTTTATCTGGAAGCCGACAGACTCCGTATCTATGCCGTTATTATGGCCTGTCTTCCGTTCTTGTTGTTGTTGATGGAAGGTAGCTTTTGCCTAAGGAGGTATCCGGAGTCGCGGTTCGGAGTCGGCGAACTCGGACGTCCGGTCGTATTCAAGGAGATCGGACGGTTTGCAGGGTGGGTGATGATCGGTACTACCTGCGGAACCTTACGGGCGCAAGGGGTTTCGATCATTCTCAATCTATTCTGGGGGGTCGTTATCAATGCGGCCAATGGTATAGCTACCCAGGTCAGCTCTACGTTGATGTTCTTTTCTACTTCCATCACAACGTCTTTACGGCCTCAGTTAGTGAAGAGCGCGGGGGAAGGGGATTGGAATCGTATGAATACGCTCGTATTCGCTGCTTGTAAGTATCCCTTGCTGTTACTGACTCTGTTCGGAATTCCTCTTATCGTAGCGATGCCTTTTGTGTTGTCGTTATGGTTGAAAACGGTTCCCGACTATTCGGTCGTGTTTTGTCGGTTGCTGGTCTTGAGCGCATTGTTCAATCAGGCTACTATTGGTTTGACGATCGGAATGGAGGCTTGCGGAAAGGTTAAACTGATACATACCATAGTCGGCGGCTCGTTTCTGTTGGTATTGCCGGTCGGGTATTTTTTTGCTCATATCGGATTTCCTCCGCAGAGTCTGATATGGTGCATTGTGATTAATGAGATCGTGGCGTCGATATTGAGAATCATTCTTGCCCGTCGGTTGATAGATCTGAATGTTTCCCGCTTTTTTTCCGATGTGCTGTTACGTTCGGGGGCGGTTGTCGCCGTACTTTTCCTGATCAGTTATTTCATATGGAATTCCGTAACACCCGGTTTGCCGATGTTCTTGATTCTGTGTCTGACCGATTTTATCCTGTTCATAGTTTTGACATTGGTTCTCGGGTTGAATCGTCACGAGCGCCTGAAAGTAGTGAAAGGAATGGTGAATCGGTTAAAATTCAATAAGATATGAGAGAGAAGAAGTATGACTATCTCATAGTAGGAGCCGGATTGTTCGGAGCGACGTTTGCTCATCTCGCCACGAAACGGGGTAAGCGGTGTCTGGTCATTGATAAACGGTCCCATGTCGGAGGAAATATCTATTGTGAGGAGATAGAGGGAATTAACGTACATAAATACGGAGCGCATATTTTCCATACCTCCGATCGTCGGATTTGGGACTTTGTCAATTCGATCGTTCCTTTCAACCGATATACGAACAGTCCTCTTGCTAAGGCTCCCGATGGCAAATTGTATAATTTGCCGTTCAATATGAATACCTTCTATCAAATGTGGGGAGTGAAAACACCGGCGGAAGCTCAGGCCAAATTGGACGAACAGCGTCGAGAAGCCATAAAGCGCATGGAGGACGATGGTATAAAAGAGCCTCGGAATCTTGAGGAACAGGCATTGACCCTGATCGGACGGGATGTTTACGAACAGCTTATCAAGGGGTATACGGAGAAACAGTGGGGACGCCCCTGCTCCGAACTGCCGGCGTTTATCATACGTCGATTGCCCGTTCGCATGACCTTTGACAACGACTATTTCAACGACAGTTTTCAAGGTATACCGATAGGAGGCTACAATCTGTTGATCGACGGGTTGCTCAAAGGCGTGGATGTGAAACTCGGCACGGATTTCTTTAATAATTGCGAATGCTGGAGATCGGTTGCCGACAAGATCGTCTTTACGGGTAAGATCGACGAATTCTACGACTATCGTTTCGGAAAACTGGAATACCGCACCGTGCGTTTCGAAACCGAAGTCCTCGACGAACCGAACAATCAGGGTAATGCCGTAGTCAATTACACTTCTCCGGATGTGCCTTATACTCGAATAATAGAACATAAGCATTTCGAGGCTTTTGGCAATGCGGTGTACGATAATCCCAAGACCGTCATATCGCGAGAATACTCCTCCGAATGGCGTGACGGTATGGAACCGTTTTATCCGGTCAATGACAAGAAGAATCAGGACCTTTATTCGCGATACAGAGCGCTTGCCGATATGGAACGGAATGTAATCTTCGGCGGACGTCTCGCCGAGTACAAATATTACGACATGGCGCCTATAATCGCCCGGGTATTCAATTATTTTGATTGATTTATGGAAAAGAGAAAGCCTCGTTTGAAAATACTTGTCGCTTGTCATAAAGCCGACCACGCAATCAGACAGGATGATAACTACATGCCTATTCAGGTAGGCAAAGCTCTCCACCCTGAGTTGAATCTGGGCTTTCAATGCGATAATACCGGAGATAATATTTCTGAAAAGAATGGTTCCTATTGTGAACTCACGGCTCTTTATTGGGCATGGAAAAATCTCAGAGATGTCGAATATATCGGACTGTGCCATTATCGTCGTTATTTCAATTTCAGAAGTAAGAGCTGTGCGGTGAAAAATGTGAGTCGGGATTGCATACATAGTTTTAATGGGTTGGAGATCAATGCGGAATGGTTGAAGCCGGGAGAGGTGATTTTGCCGAGTTTCAATTATTTGCCTTACTCGGTCAAGTGCGATTTCCAAAATACCGTCCTGGCTCAGGATATCTATATATTGTATAAAATCATTCTCAAATATTCTCCGGATTATTCCGGAGTTCTTGAGAAGTATCTGACTGGGAATCGGCGATCGGGTTTTAACATGTTCATCATGGACAGAGCAAGATTCTCGGAATACTGTGATTGGTTGTTCATGATATTGGGAAAACTGGAAAATTCGGTGAGACTGACCGGATATACGTCATATAAACGGTTGTTCGGTTATATGGGTGAGATTCTGTTGCCGGTTTATTGTATGAAAAATAGATTGAAAATCAGGGAACGTCAACTGATTTTTGTGGATGAAGCGGGTGGCGGTAATAGATTTCCGGGAATTAAGCAGGTCCGTAATCTGTTGAACAGAGCGGCTTTTCGTGTGGGGAATGTGGGACGGTCTCAAAAAATCCAGGATGATTATTGGGACTTATATCTGAAGATAGATGATATTAAGATATGAATCCGGTTCCATGTCCAAGAATGGAATCCGCAATCGGTTTATCATCGTTGCATTGTTTTTGGCTTTTCTGTCGTACGAGATTTTGTCGTTCGATTTTGGCAGCGGACTGTATATAATTTCGCTCGTATTTCTGTGTTTGGGCAGTTTGTTAAAGGATTATGTTTTTACAGGCGTACTTAATATCTTTACCGGTAAAAATTATTACCTGCTTTTTTATCTGTTGCTCCATGGCATAGGATTCTTTACTTATCATTTACGACTGTACTTGGGGTTGGCGGTCTATGATCATTCCGAGGATTTGATCAATCGGGCATTGTTGTATTCCGTAATTGCCGTATTGATATTTCTTTTAAGTTATTCATTCGGAAAGAGATTCATACATATAAAGATATATTCTTTCTCCAATGTTCGATTTAAAAAGCTATTCAATGATTCCCGGACGAAATGGATTCTTCTTCTTTTGGGGATATGTTTGTTTACAGGTCTTTTATGGGGCTTGATGGGAAACATTCCCATTTTGATCGAGAATTACCACCAATCGGCACGGGCCGAAGTCGGCAAAGGGCTCGGTTTTATCGAAGCTATTAGCCGAAGCCTTATCAATCTGTCGTTGCTGTATTTTATCGTTTGTTTTAAAAAACGGTTATTCCCGCTTTTTTTCTGGATTTTTGCCCTATTTATTATAAGCCTCTTTCTGTTGAATATGGACAGAGGCGGCTTAATGAAATATCTTCTTTCGATATGGATCGTTTATTTTGTTTGCATTAAGAGAACGACTATAAAACATTTCCTCGTTGCCTGCTTTCTTCTCGTTATTCTTGCAGGTGCGATGGGGGCTATGCGGACCAAAAACTTGGCTGATTTGGCAATATTGGGAGGAATAATTTTAACGGAGGCTTCCGTCGAATTCGATAATTATGTTGAAGTTTTCAATATGACGGAGAAAGACGGATATCTGTATGGCAGTACGTTGGTTCCTATTGCAACTCTACCTGTCCCAAGAGTTATAATGCCAGATAAAGATAAGTATCTGACAGCCGGTAATTATTTTAAGGAGTATCATAACCATACTCATATAAGGGTCGGAGAACGTATATCTTATGTCGGGGAATTGTATCTGAACTTCGGATTCCCCGGAATAATTCTCGGTATGGTATTGGTCGGGATACTATTGTCCGTTGTGGATGGGAGTCTTGACGCTTCATCGGTGTTGTCTGTATATCTTTATCTGCAGTTTATCAATACTTTTTCCGGACTGAATGCCGGAGATATTGCAACTACGGTTATTGGATTTTTCATGAACAACCTGTTGGTTGTGACCTCTCTTGCATTTGTATGTCTTTTAATCTGCAAGCAAAAAATTCATGCGAAGGATTTTTGTTGAATACACGTGTGTTAGGGATAAATATACGGGAATAGGGAAAACTGTATCTGTCCTATGTTCGGCGATGGAAGAGGTCGGTTATGAGGTGGTCAGGTTGACTAAATCCGATTGTGTTCCGGGCTTCAATGATTTTTATTATTACAATATTTTCCTTCCGCGGTATTGTAAAAAACATTTGAAAAAAGAAGATGTGTTTCTGATTCCCAATAATATGGGGAAATTCTGGATCCTTCCTCATTCCGATACATGGGTTTTGATACACGATATTATTCCGTTGAGCCGATTCGGTTACAAGGGACTACGAAGGTTTCTATATGCATGTAAGATTAGGAAGTTGAAACATGCGAAAAAGATCGTCACTATCAGTGAAACCGTAAAAAAACAGTTGAGCGACGGATTGGGAATTGAGTATCGAAAAATCCAAGTACTTTATTGGCCGGTTGTTTCAGATACGGATGATACATTGGCTCCTACTACCGATAATCCCGGCGGCCGGCAATACTTTTTAAGTATCGGTACGGGTGAACCGCGGAAAAATATCGAATCTCTTATTGAAAAGTGGAATTGTCTGACGGATGGCGATTATGATTTGTTGTTATTCGGGAAGGAATGGAAGAAGGGACGTCATCGTGATTTACAGGCTTTGATAGATAAAAACGGAGGACATGACAAGATTCGTCTTGTCGGGATGGTTACGGACGAAGAGCTCGAGCGACTGTATCGCAATGCCGTCGCATTCATATTTCCATCCTTGGAAGAAGGTTTTGGGTTACCTCCTTTGGAGGCTTTGAGCAATGGTATTCCGGTGATACTACCCAAAACTCCGATAAATTATGAGTTATACGGAGGGATAGGGCTTTTTTATAGTCTTGGAGATATGTCCGAACTAAAGCAATGCATCATTCAAAGTCAAAGGGAGTGCGGAACGAACAAACATAGGTATATCAATTACTGCAAACGGTTCGATATTGAAAATTTCAAAAGGAATGTCTCTAAGATTTTTGGATAAATATGGAAAGGCGTAAGAAACGAATATTGATAAACGGTAGATTCAGTTCGCACCATTTCGCGATTCGCAATGTGATATTCAATATCACAAAGCATTTGTCCCTTGATGGTGGTTATGATGTATATGTCGTGTTGAATAAGGATTCTGAGATAGAAGAATTCAAATCGTTGGACGTGCGGATCGTCACCAATCCTTGCAAGGCGGATTCAGCCGCGATGAATCATCTGTATACGATGTTCGTCTTTCCTTTTATATTGATGAAATATAAGATTGATCTGGTGATTTATCCTCAGATTTGTATCTATTTATTCAATCCGTGCAGATCCATATTATACATGCATGATCTTATAGAGTATTATGTGGATAGCCAAAATTGGAAAAAGATGCTTTTCAGAAAGCTTGCATATCCTTATGTATGTAAATTGGCGGACGGAATAGTCGCCGTATCCGAGAATACCAAGAAAGATATTATTTCAATCCTTAAAGTCAGACCGGATAAGGTCTACGTAAATTACGATGGAGCGGATGACCGGCTTGCACCGGTGAGCGATACGGTTGCACGGGCGTATGTTGAGAAGAAGTTCGGGATAGATCGATATGTCTTTTATATCGGTTATCTGACTCACCCTCAAAAGAATCTCATCTATTTGATTGATGAATTCGAGCGATTTCATACGACACATTCCGACTATTCATTGGTATTTGCCGGACCGAAAGGCAAACATGCGGAACAAATTCTTACCCGTGCGGCCAGATTAGGTTCTAATTTTCATTATTTGGGGAAAGTGGATTATGAGGATTTGCAGTATCTTTATTCTGCTTGCGAGGTGTTCTGCTTCCCGTCTTTGTATGAAGGATTCGGCATGCCGGTTTTGGAGGCGATGGCATGCGGAGCCCCGGTCATAACATCGAATCGTTCGTCGTTGCCGGAGATATTGCCCGATGCAGAATGGCTTATAGATCCTGAAAAGACATATGATCTGTCTGTTCGCCTGTCCGATATTGTCGGATGCTCCAGAACCGAGATTTCAAAAAAGAATATTGACTATGCCAAAAACTTTTCGTGGCGTAAACACGGAGAGCGATTGAAAACAATCATAAAGCAATACATATAATGGATGCATCTATTATCGTAACTTATCGATGCCCCATGCGCTGTAAGATGTGCAATATATGGGACAATCCGACCAAAGTATCGGAGGAATTCAAACCGGAACTGCTTGAAAAGCTACCCAAAGTCGATACGGTGAATATAACCGGAGGCGAACCGTTCGTCAGGGAGGATATCGAAGATATTGTCAAAATACTTTTCACCAAGACGAAGCGGATCGTATTTTCCACAAGCGGATATTATTCGGATCGGATAATTCAACTCGCGAGGAAATACCCTCAGTTGGGATTCAGAATCAGTATCGAAGGCCTGTCGTGCAAAAACGATGAGCTCCGCGGACGGCCCGGAGGATTCGATAAAGGACTCAAGACGCTGTTGGAGTTAAGGCGTATGGGTGTGAAAGATATCGGTTTCGGAATAACCGTATCTAACAATAATTCTTCCGACATGCTTCAGCTGTATGAATTGAATCGTAATCTCAAAATGGAGTTCGCTACGGCTTCGTTTCATAATTCATTCTATTTCCATAAGTACGATAATAAGGTTACGAACATAGACGAGGTTTGCGGTAATTTCGATGAATTGATTCAACGACTTATGAACGAGAAACATCCTAAGTCGTGGTTCCGGGCTTTTTTCAATCTGGGGCTTATCAATTATGTCAAGGGCGGGCGGCGCATGCTGCCTTGTGAAGCCGGAACGGAGAATTTTTTCATCGATCCGTATGGGAACGTACTTCCTTGCAACGGCATGGAGGAGAGCTGTTGGTTCGATACGATGGGAAATCTCCACGATGTCGAAGATTTCATGACGCTTTGGACCGGCGCGAAAGCGAAGGCTGTGAGAGACAAAGTGGCCAACTGTCCGAAGAGTTGTTGGATGATCGGTTCCGCATCGCCTGTGATGAAAAAATATATTACGAAAGTCGCTCCATGGGTCTTGAAAAATAAACTTAAGGTTATGCGTGGCGGCCGGGTCGATACGACGTGTATTCCGTTTTTCCATGTCGGGAACAACGATAAGCAAGGGTTGAGGTAACCTGTTCCTACATATTTAGTTTCTGATAAACTTCGCACTGATAAGGTCCGTCCTTATCGGTGCGAAATTTTACTGTTCTGTCCTCGGTCGGAATTCATCAATAAACAGAGTTTTTATGAAAATCGTGTTTATCGGAGGGAGAGACATCCATCTGATTGGAGGTATCGAGTCATATATGTACAATCTGGCTTCGACTTTGGTCCGGTTCGGACATCATCCGATCGTATTTTGTGAGAGCAACAGAAATATGATCCGGTTCGAAAACGGGATTAAGGTCGTCTATCAGAAGGGACCTCGCAGCAATTTGATCTGCAAGCCGTTGTTGGGACTGATCGCCACCGTGAGAGCTCTTGTTACGGAGCGGCATATCAGTGTAATTCATTATAACGCCTGGCCTCCATCATTAGCCTGCTGGATACCCCGGTTGTTCGGAGTCAGGTCTTTGATGCAGGGGCACGGATTGGAGTGGCAGCGAACCAAATACTCTGGCCGTCAGCAGAAAATAATGAAGTTGATGGAATGTGTCACTGCTTTCATGAATCAGCATCTCATAATGTGCAGTGAAGCTCAGTCGAAGTATTTCAAGGAGCGCTACAACAAGGATGCGCCTACTATCCCGACCGCCATCAATATTCCGGAACCGGATGCGGATGATGGAACCGGCGCTCGGATACTGAGTGAATACGGTCTGGTTCCAGGGAGGTATTTTTTGTTTATGAGTCGGTTGGTGCAGGATAAGAATCCCGATTATCTGATCCGGGCATTCGGAGCGTTGGACAATAAAGGCTGCAAACTCGTTATCGCAGGCGACAATGAGGCGGATCGGCCGTATGTGGAAAAACTCCGTGAACTTGCAGCTGGCAACTCGTCGATCGTTTTTACCGGAGCCGTATATGGTAGGATCAAGGATGTATTGTTCCGAAACGCCTACGCCTATTGTCTTCCGTCTTCGATAGAAGGGTTGTCCATTTCGCTTCTCGAGGCGATGAGTTACAAACTTCCGATCATAGCGTCGGATATCGAAGCTAACCGCGAGGTGCTTCCTCGGGATAATGCAGTATGGGTCAAACCCGAAGATACCGGAGAATTGTTAAGAGGATTGCAATGCTGTATGGATCATCACCGGGAGCTCATAGACCGGTGTTCCCGGGAAAACTACCGGATCGTTCTGGAGAATTACACATGGGACGCCGTTGCCGGGAAATATCTGGAATATCTGAAATCTATTGGGGTGAAATGACGGGAATCGTAAATCCGGACCGGATGCACATTGAAAGCGTGCGTCCGGTCCGTTTGTAGGCGGCTGCCTATTCCATCGGCCGTATGCGGACTTCGGTGATGCCGTCCAGTTCGCGCACGAGGCGGTCGATGTCGGTCCGCTCCTCGACCTGGCCGTAGTGGTAGGGGTAGAAGATCGCGGGTTGCAGAGCCTTGACCGCCTCGACGGCCTGCTCCACGGTCATCGTATAGGGTTGATTGACCGGCAGGAAGGCGATGTCGATGTCGCGCAGCGCCCTGAGTTCGGGAGTCGGCTCCGTGTCGCCGGCGATGTAGATGCGCGTGCCGCCGATCGTCAGCACGTAGCCGCAGTCCTCCCGGTCGCGGGGATGGAACTGACGGCGGTCGGGGGTGGTGTTATAGGCCGCCACGGCCTCGACCTTCAGCCAGTCGCACGGGGTGGCGACGCTGCCCGGACGCATCGTGTGGCAGTTCATTTCGAACATTTCGGCCGAGGTCCGGTCGCAGAGGATTTCGGTATCGGGCGTCAGCAGCTCCTCGGCTGCGGCGCGGTCCAGGTGATCGTAGTGCGAGTGCGTGATAAGCAGCACGTCGGCTTTCGGGAGCGAAGCGTAGGCGGCATGGCCGCTCACCGGATCGACGTAGAGGTATTTTTCCCCGACGGAGACCGCCAGCGAGGCGTGGCTGAAAAAACGGATGGTGAATTGCGTTCCGTCACGTGCCGTGAGCGTGTCGGACGGGTATTCGGGGGCCTTCGCGCGGCCGCCGCCGAAGAGTGAAAGTATCGACATGGCGTTTTCGGTTTTGTGCGTTCGGTGATAAACGCGGAATCTTCGGACTAAGATAGGGAAAAAATACGAATTATGCTTATCTTTGAAGCGAAATGCCGTGAAAGCGGCGGTGTGCCGCGGAGGTCCGGTACGGTGACGGAGGCGCGGTGCGGCGGACGGGGAAATATTTTTTCCGGCGGCGTGCAGTAAAATGCGGCGGACGGCGTTTATAAAAGTGAATTTAACCTTATTGAGAAAAATGAATAAATTTTTAGCTATCACGGCGCTCTCGGCGCTGGCTTTTACGGGCTGTATGGACGATGACAACGGGGACTGGAAGGAACGACAGCAGGTGTGGCCGGGCATGAGCATTTATAATTCGACGATGATGCAGCAGAACATCTCGATGCAGATGGCCGGTGCGGGGCTGCGGCTGGCATCGCTGCTGGCGGAGGCAGAAAAGCAGAATCCCGGCAAGCCGCTGGCGGAGATCGAGCTGGACAAGATCAAGGTCAAACTCGACAAATCCGAATACGCGCTGCAAATCCTGCTCTTCGGCCCCGGAACGAAAATTACGAAGTCGGGACCGGAGGGATGGCTGATCTCCTATGCCGAGGGAACCCAGCAGGCCGACGGCTATATTCTGGAGGGGTCGCTGAAGGTGAATACCGGCAATGCGGAGCAGTTGGCCGGTACCTCCTATCCGGATAACATGTGGTCGGTGGAGATGCAGCCGGATTTCGTAATCAAGGCGATCTCGAGCAACAACGAACAGACGACGATTCAGATGAAGGACGGTAAGACGTCGCTTTTCCGCGATCCGAGCGGCACGGCCGCTTATGTCGTCACGTTGGAGAACATCCGGGCCAACTTCGAGACGACCTCCTCCGGCAAAGAGTACGTTTCGGCATGGAACGGACGGCTGACGCTGACACCCGAGGAGGACGAGAGCGTGGCTTTCTCGGATATCTGGGACGACGACCTCAAGGCCGACGGTGCGGCGCAGGGCCTTTCGATCTATGCCAACAGCACCGAGACCGCTCCGATGGGGCTGAGCTACAAGGTGCAGGGCGGAGTTTACAACTTCTTCTCGCGAGTGGCTTCGAACAGCGTGGGGGTCTATACCCAGATCGTGGAGGGATCGCAGATTTGCGAGTTCATGCAGGTCGGCGATTACGATCCGACGCTGTTCCCCTCCCCGAAGGTGGAGTGCAAATGGACGTACGAAGGCGGAAGGCTGAGTTATACGGTGTTCTACAACGGATTCTCCTATACGATCTGACAGACTACTGTCGGGAAATAGCAACACGGCGGCTTCTTGTGTGGAGGCCGCCGTTTTCGTGTTACGGTATGTGCCGGGTTTCCGGCCGTCCGCCGTCGAGCCGCATGACGGAGGGGATGCAGAAGGCCGCGATGCCCAGCAGGCAGATGATCGCGCCCGAGAGGAGAAAGGTCGTCGTCAGTCCGACCTGACCGGCCAGGAATCCCGTGCCGAGCAGGCCGATGGCCGAAGGTAGCAGACCGAAGCTGCGGTAGAGCGAGAGTACCCGCCCCAGCGCGCCGGGTTCGATGCGGGTTTGGACGACGGAGATGAACGAGGCGTTGAAGACGCTGCTCGAGACGCCGGCTGCGGTCGTGAAGACGGCGAACCAGACGAATCCCGAGGCGGGCAGCAGTCCCGAGAGCAGGAACGAAAGTCCTACGACCAGGTACATGAGATTGACCAGCACGATGCGGCTCACGTCGTAGGTCCGGGCGCCCATGAGGGCCCCGCCGACGAGCGCTCCGCCGCCCCAGACGATCTCGATGAGGCTCATTTCGAAGGCTCCGCCGCCGAAGTGCTGCAACGTCATGAGCGGGAAGAGCACGCCGACGGGCATGATGAAAAACCATACGGCGACCGAAAAGGCGAAGAACCAGCCCATGCCCGGCGTGGCGTGCATGGCGGCGAACCCCTCGCGGAACTCGCGCAGCAGGGCGGGTTTCCGTTCCGGGTCGCGGGCGGGGCGGGGAATCCGCACGAAGAGCAGCGAGATGCAGGCCGCCGCAGCGCCCGCGACGTCGAGCAGGAGGATGTCGCCGATCGGGGCGACGGTGAGCAGCAGGGCGCCGAGAGCCGGTCCGGCGATGTCCGAGAGCGAGGAGATCACCTGATTGACCCCGGCGATGCGCGTGAGCTGGGAGGCGGGGGCCAGCAGCGGGACGGAGGCCTGCATGGCGGGGGTGTGGAATGCCGATCCGACCGAGCGGCAGGCCAGCAGGATGTAGATATGCCACATTTGCGCGATGCCTAACCGGAACAGCAGGGCGAGGAGCAGCGTGCAGAGAGCGATGAACGAATCGGCGAGGATCATCGTGCGGCGGCGGTCCCAGCGATCGACATAGACGCCGACGACGGGGCCGAGCAGCGATTGGGGCAGGATCCCCGCGATCGCCGCGAGGGCCAGCACCTCGGCCGAGCCGGTTTCGAGGCTCATCCAGAAGATCACCGCATAGCCGACCACGGCGCTCGAGAGGATCGAGACCATCTGGCCGCTCCAGATGACGGCGAATGTTTTTTTCCAGTTTTCCATAGTCGCTCGGTTCGTGCGTCGGCGCCGCATGGCGGTCGGATATCGTGCGGCGGGGCGGTAGGCCGGGGCATGCGATCTCTCGTGCAGCCAGCCGCGCCGCATCGGGTGTCGGCATCCCGTATCTGCCGGTTTGCGCCGCATGCTCCGGCCGCACCGCATCGCCGGAGCCTCCGGAAGGGACGCGCTTTTTCCGTTTGCCGGACCCCTCCGGCGGGGCGGACCGTTTCCCGCCTCCTCCGGAAGTCCCGGGACCGGGGACACCTTCCGCAAATTTACAAAAAAGGCGGACACCGGAGTGTCCGCCCGCCGAATCCTTTCGTAAAAAGGATTTATTTAACTGCCTTAACTATTGCCTCGAATGCCTTCGGCTCGTTCATGGCCAGGTCGGCCAGAACCTTGCGGTTCAGGGCGATGCCTTTGGCGTTGAGCTTGCCGATGAATTGCGAATAGGTCATTCCCTGCGCGCGGACTGCGGCGTTGATACGCGTGATCCACAGCGAACGGAAGGTCCTCTTCTTGAGCTGGCGGTGCGCATATGCGAACTGCAAACCCTTTTCGACCGTATTTTTCGCAACGGTCCAAACGTTTCCCCTTGAACCAAAGTTACCCTTGGCAAGTTTCAAAACTTTCTTTCTGCGTGCGCGCGAAGCGACTGCATTGACTGAACGTGGCATAACGTAAAAGTTTTTGAAGAGCTGTCAGCGACGCGGTTCTCCCGCGTTCTTCGGGGCTGATTCGCTCCGGTTTCGGGTCCGGCCTGTTTCGTTTTTTACGGGGACGCTCTCCTGCGACGGTAGCCGGGCCCTTGCCGGCGCTGGCGCGCCGTGCGCCGCATTCGATCGTCCTTCGTCCTCGCCCTTGCGGGCAGGGGCGGCTCCTGCGCGGATTTACTTCACGAGCAGGTTCTTGATTTTGGCCTCGTCGGCCGCAGAAACGATCCCCGAATAGCAGAGGTTGCGCTTCTGTTTCGTCGTCTTTTTGGTCAGGATGTGACTGTGATAAGCGTGCTTGCGCTTGATCTTTCCTGTGCCGGTGAAGGTAAAACGCTTCTTCGCAGCGGCATTGGTTTTCATTTTCGGCATTGTCGTAAACAGTTAATTAGTTAAACGTAGCCTGCAAAAGTACGAAAAATTTCGCATCGTACAACCTTTCCGCCCGAAAAACTTCGGGAATGCGGAGTTTTCGCTATATTTGCCATAGACTGCCGCCGGTCCGGCGTTTCGGACGACAGACGCCGCGGAGCGGCACGGATTTTTCAGCGAAACGGCATGATGGCAACGGAATGGGATTTTATCCTGCGGCTCTGCGTCGCGGGGTTGTGCGGGACAGCGATCGGACTCGACCGGGAGTACCGGGTGAAGGACGCCGGGTTCCGCACGCATTTTCTGGTGGCGCTCGGCAGCGCGTTGATGATGGTCGTGTCGCAGTACGGATTCGAGGGGTTCCTGGCCTCGCACGACGGACTGCGGCTCGATCCCAGCCGGATCGCGGCGCAGGTCGTGAGCGGTATCGGGTTCATCGGCGCCGGGACGATCATCATTCACCGGCAACTGGTGCGGGGACTGACCACGGCGGCGAGTCTCTGGGCCACGGCGGGTATCGGACTCGCCGCCGGAGCGCACATGTATATGGTTGCGGCCGCAGCCACGGTGCTGACCCTCTTCGGGCTGGAGGTGCTGACGCTCGTGTTCGGGGAACTGGGGCGGCGGCGGACGATGATCGTCTTCTCGGCGGCCGACCGGGGAGCGGTCGATGCGATGTTCGCCCGGCTCGAAAGCCGCGATTATTCGGTGATCTCCTACGAGGTGGAGGCGGCGCGTATGCCCGAAGGGGTCGTGCACCGGGCGACGCTGGTGATCCGCGCCAAGGGAACGGCCGCCGAGGATGGGTATATCGACCTGCTGCGGGCGAATCCCGACATCACGGTGGAGCGGATCGTCTGACCGCCTCTCCGTTTCAGAACCAGCGGCCGACCTCGTACAATTGCGGATCGTGCGCCATATCGTTCGGGTTGGTCCCCGGTTCGCCTTCGGGGATCGCTTCCCCGAGCCGTTCGAACAGTTCGGTCCAAAAGGCGGGCATCGAACCGTCCGCCGCCCGGAAATTCATCGGCCGGGCGGGGAAGCGCCGTCGTCCGTCCGGAGTGCGGTAGCTCTCCCAGACCAGCTCGCTGCAATAGAGTTTTCCGTTGTCCGGCCGGAAGGAACAGTCGTAGGGGAGGCCGAGAAACCCGAAGGCCCGGCGGAGCGAGGCCGCCAGCCCTGCCGTATCGCGCAGCCGCATGGCGACCGCCGCCGGACGACCGCCGATGCGGGCCGATCCGTCGAGAAACTCCCGCAGCGGCGAGATCCGCACGCCGCCTTCCGGCGCGGCTTCCAGAACAGCGTCCGTGCCGTCGTACCGGACGAAAATCCCCACGTGCGAAAAACCGGGCGCTTCGATCCGCCCCGTTGCGGCGGTGATGGCCCCCGTCATCGCCGAATTCCGTCCCGCCCGGAACAGCAGATCGCCCGGATGCAGTTCCGGTGTCGGAGAAGTACAGGCTGCCGTACAGAATATTATACCTATATATATTATAAAACGCATGATACCGATGTCCGGATACGAGGACAAAGATACGGAAATATTCGGAACTAATTCGCTGTATAATAGAGAAGTGCATATCCGAGTGCAAAAAAAACAGAAAAAAGTTCCCGGATTATTTGGAAGTTATCCCGAAAAGCCCTTATCTTTGCACCCGCTTCGAGAGAAAAACACCGCTCCGGGGCGAAAGAAAACGGTTCTGAGAAATTTTGAAAAAAGTTCCAAAATCTTTTGGAGATTCGGAAATTTGACTTACCTTTGCACCCGCTTCGAATAAGACAGAATGTCTGAAGCGATGCGAAAAAAGGTTCTGAAAAAATTCTGAAAAATCTTTCGAAAAGATTTGGTGGTTCAAAAAATAACACTTACCTTTGCACCACTTTCCCACCTCGAAAAACGGTGGCGGAACCGAGGGGAAAGCCGAAAGGCCAACCCCGAGAATAAGAAAGAAATTGTTCTTTATAGAAATATAAACGAGCAGCGTTCTTTGAAGTATTTGAGCAGCTATTAGTTTTTTCTACTCTTGCAAAAGAGTTGATTTCAAACAATACCTTTGAGATTAGAGCGAAAGATTTAAAACGAAACATTTTTTACAATGGAGAGTTTGATCCTGGCTCAGGATGAACGCTAGCGGCAGGCTTAACACATGCAAGTCGAGGGGCAGCATTCGGGTAGCAATACCTGAGATGGCGACCGGCGCACGGGTGCGTAA
>NZ_JAGQEJ010000014.1:0-23241 GCF_018101075.1 Alistipes sp. Marseille-P2263 | reverse complement strand
TCTCTCATGGCTATCGTCGTTTTAGTTAGTAAAGGTTTTGCAGCTTTAATCTAACCAAAATCTCGATAGCTTTTTCATTTATCCGCTATCATCGCGGCTTACCCTGATTGTAAACATAGGGATTATTTCGTTTTAACGGTTCGTGGTGCGGGTCAGAACGCTTCGATGTCGGCGATGCAGGTCTGGTACATGTCGCCCTGCGTGGCGGTGACCGTTACGCGGAAATAACGCCCCGTCGCCTTGTGGTCGAGGTAAACCTCGTTCTCGATCCGGTTTTCGACGGTGAAGGTGCCGATGCGGGTCCAGGAGGCGTTGTCGTCGCTCACGTCCACGTTGAAAATGCGCGGATTGCCGCTGGCCTTGGGCGTGTCGGACGTGAACGGATCCGCACGGCCGCGGATCGTGAATCCGTGCAGCTCCTCGCTTTTGCCCATGTCGATCGTGATCCAGTGGGGCGGACCCGGTTTCGCGTCGCGCCACTGCGTTCCCCAATAGGTGCAGGGGATGTCGTCGATCGCCGAGGAGGCTTTGCCGTTGTCGTCGTATCCGGTCTGCGCCTCGGGCTCCTCGGTCGAGAAGCCCTCCACGCTCCATCCGCTCCGGTCGATGGGGCGGAACGGATTGGTCGTGTAGGTGCCGTTGATGCGCAGGTAGGCCGTGCCGAGCGTCGGACTGACCGGCAGGCCGGGCGTCACGCGCTCGATCGTCATCGGCAGCAGGAACGTACCCACGCCGTCGAATGCGGCGCTGTTGAGCCGGATCATCACGGGCGAAGAGACGTATTTCCCCGCAGGGATCACCGCCCGGGTATCGTCGATCGTGTAGCAGGCTTCGGGCATGGCCGCATAAGAGGTCTGCTTCTCCTCGTTATAGGCATCGACCAGTTCGGCGGCCGTGCGGAATTCGACCGTGACATCGCTTTCCGGATCGCGGATGCAACTCAGGTTGGCGTAAACGGCGAACACGGTGTCGCGTTCGAGCGGGAAGGTCAGCGTGCTTTTCGAGTCGTCCTCCACGGCATTGACCGTGTAGATGAGCGTATAGGCATCGGGGTCATCGACGTTCAGGTCGCCATCGACCGGATTTTCGCAGGCGGTGACGAGCCAACAGCCTGCCAGGAGCGCCAGATATTTCGTGTGGTTCATGTTCGGATGTTTTTTGAGGATTTACCAGCCGGGGTTCTGCACGATCTGCGGGTCGCGGTTGATTTCGGACTGCGGGATAGGAAAGAGATAGAATTCGGGCCGGAAGACACGGGTCTCGAACACGGTCTTCTCGTAGAACGCCTCGTCGGTGAAGCTGTTGCCGGCATCGACGTTCATGCCGTAGAACGGCCCGGCGTCGGTCTGTTCGGCGATCAGCCAGCGGCGCGTGTCGAAGTAGCGGAGCTGCTCGAAGCAGAGCTCGATGCGACGCTCCAGCCGGATCTGCTCGCGCATGAGTTCCTGAGAGAGGCCCGACTGCACGGGACCGAGGCCGCCGCGTTCGCGAATCAGGTTAAGGTACTTTTCGATGTCCGGATTCCCCGGATCGTACTCGTTGAGCGCCTCGACGTAATTGAGCAGCATCTCGGCATAGCGCATCATCAGGAACGGCCGTTTGATATAGTTGCTGTTCAGCGGATTGCTCGAAGGGGATACGTTCTTGATGGCGATGTATCCCGAGCGGGGGTAGTCCCACGTGCCCTTTTTGCCCGAACCGCCCGTATAGTAGAGCTGGATGCGGGTCTTCTGATCGCCGATCCAGTAGGCGCCGTTGAAGCAGATGTTCACGTAGAATCGCGGTTCGCGGTTGACGAACATGTTGCGCGTGCCGGCCGGAGCGAAGACCCAGCCCGATTTGGCGTCCTTATATTCCTGGGTCGAGAATCCCTTTTCCTGTTCGGCGGTGACGGCCGTACCGTCGTTCATGCGGAACGCATCGACGAGCTGCTGCGTCGCACCCATGCTCTCGTAGCCGCTGAACTGGCGGGGCGACGCCGAACGCTCCCAGCTCGACAGGTTGTTGTTGATGCGGACCATCATCACCTCGCTGTTCCAGTTCTCCAGAAAGACGTTGCGGCACGACATGTAAGGGTCGAGCGTCCCGTCGGAATGATACTCCTTATAGAGGTCGAAGATGCCCAGGTCGATGATCGCCTTGGCCGCATCCGCCGCCCGTTTCCATTTTTCGGGGTCCTTCGCAGTCGCGAAGAGGTGTTTGCCGTCCTTGTTCACGACGCCGGCGTAAGCGGGGTTGCCGTTGAACTGCGGGCTGGCCGCCAGCAGCAGCACGCGGCTCTTCAGTCCCATGCACATGGCCAGCGTGGCCCTCCCGTAATCCTTGTCGGCCTGCGAGGTGAAGTGCAGCGGCAGCCGCTTGTTGTCGATGATGTCGTCCAGCTCGCCGACGATGTAGTCCACGCACTCGTCGTAGGAGCTGCGGGGCAGGTTCATCCGCACGTCGTCGCGGTCGAGATCGCCCGGAAGCACCTCGTCGCCCAGCAGCACGCAGGGCCCGTACTGCCGCAGCAGGTTGTAGTAGAACCAGGCGCGCAGGAAGCGGGCCTCGTTCTTGTACTGCTCCACGACGAGGGGGCCGCGCGTGGGATCGTCCAGCATCTCCTGGTTGTCGCCGATGTGCTGGATGAAGTAGGTCGCCGAACGGATGCCCCGGTAGAAGTGGGTCCAGAACTCGTAGTAGTCCGACGAGGCGCTCCAGTTGCCGAGATTTATCTGATAGGAATTGTAGTCCTCGCGGTCGTAGGTGACGTCCAGATCGTCCGAGCAGGGATCCCACGGAATAGGGCTCGTGCGATGGGCTTCGTTCAGAATGTAGCTGTAAACGGTGGCGAGGTATTTCTCCGAATAGGAAGTGCGCTGGAAGACCTGTTCGATGGTGATGCGGTCGTCGGGCACCTGATCGAAGAAGTCGTCGTTGCAGGCGGTCAGTCCGATGCCGCAGGCTGCCAGCGAAAGCAAGGTTATTTGGAGTTTCATATACATGACGGGATTATTAGAAGTTGAAGTTTATGCCCAGGCTGACCGATGCGATATTGGGGTATTTCGCGCCGCGTCCGTCGCCGAGTTCTACGTCCCAGATCTTGAACGAGCTGAACGTGAGCAGATTCACGCCCTGGATGAAGATGCGGGCATTGCTCAGATGGATTCGTTTCATCCAGCGGTCGGGCAGCCGGTAGGAGAGTTCGATGTTTTTCAGACGCAGGTAGTCGGTATCCTTGAGCCACCAGGTGCTTTCTTCGTAGTTCATGTTGATGTTTCCGATCGAGAGACGGGGATAGAAGACGTCCTGGCGGGGGTTCTCCTCGGTCCAGCGGTCGGTGACGTTGCTCAGCAGGTTGCCGCGGCTCGACCCCTGCGAGAAAGGCAGCACGCCTTCGCCGCTGAGCATGGCGTCCACGTGCGCGGCGCCCTGGAACATGGCCGTGAGCGAGAGGTTCTTCCAGCCCACCGAAAAGCCGAAACCGTACATGATCTCGGGCACGCTGCCCCAGCCGATAGGCACTTTGTCATACTCGTCGATCTTGCCGTCGCCGTTTACGTCCTTGTACTTGATGTCGCCGGGACGGGTGTCGCCGGTCTGCACGGGCGACGCCGCGATCTCTTCGTAGCTGTCGAACAGCCCGAGAGCCACCAGACCGAAGCGTTGCCCGACCTTGTTGCCGATGGTATTCTGCCACGGGTAGGCGACCGTGCTGTCGTCCTCGAGCACCTTGTTGCGGTTGAACGAGTAGTTACCCATCAGACTCAGCGACCAGTCGCCCCACGAATTGGCGTAGTTTACCGAGAACTCGAAACCCTTGTTCTCGACCTTTCCGATGTTGCCGTAGGGATTGTTGATCATTCCGACATAGGAAGGAATGCTCGAACGGCGGAGGTAGATGCCCTTGCGGGACTCCTTGAAGTAGTCGAACTGAAGGTTGAGCTTGTTGTTCAGCAGGCGCATGTCCACGCCGATGTCGGTCTTGTCGGCCACCTCCCACGTCACGTCCACGGCATATTCGTCGATGGCCGTCGTTCCGTAGTTCTGGTCCATGTTCTTGCCGAAGGTGTAGCTCGTCGAGCCGCTGTCGGTTACGGTGGCCAGGTAAGCGAACCGGCGGCCGCTGATCTGGCTGTTGCCGACCTGCCCCCATGTGCCGCGTACCTTCAGGTACTGGATGACGTTCGTGAGCGGCTCGAAGAATGCCTCGTTGGAGATCACCCAGCCCAGTCCCACCGAGGGGAAGAAACCGTAGCGGTTCCTGGGAGCGAAGTTCTCCGAGCCGTTGTATCCGAAGTTGAATTCGGCGAAATAACGGTCGTCGAATCCGTAGGTGAAGCGTCCGGCCAGGCCGCGGAAGCGGTAGGGCAAGGCCTCCTCGACGTTGGTCGCCTTCGTGTTGATCTCGTCGCTCTGGTTGAAGAGCAGCATGCCCGACACGTCGTGCCGCCCGAAAGAGTTCCTGTAATTGAGCGCCGCCTCGAGGTAGATCGTGCGGTCGCCCTTGGCACTGAGACTGTAGGCGAGGTTCTCGGTGCCCTGCCGGGTCTGTTCGTAGATCAGGTTACCGTTGGCATCGCGCCCCGTGGCGTGGTAGGTGTTGGGCGACTTGGTGAATCGGTTGGAGGTGTAGTTGTAGGTGTCGAACGAGAACATACCGGTGACCGACAGCCCCTTGCAGAGTTGCTGCGTGACGCGGAGGTTCGAATATACCTGGCTGCGCCACTGGTTGGCGTAGCCCGTAGCACCGAGCTCGGCCACGGGGTTGAGCTCTCCGCCCGAGAAGGCTCCGAGCTTGCCGTCGGGATAGAGCGGGGCGATGTAGGTAGGCTGGGTGAAGTAGGCCGATTCGAAGATCGTGGCCTGCGCCGAGGCGGGATAGTTGGCGTTGGCCAGGTAGCCCTGGATGCCGAGTTTGATCTCGGTGGTGCGAAACGGATTGAGCGTCAGATTGGCCGTGACGTTGTAACGCCGGTAGTAGGTGTTCGAATTGTAATCGGCGAGTTTCGTGTCCTTGTACATGCCGTCCTCGTCGTAATAGGCCAGTCCGATGTAGTATACGGCCTTGTCCGATCCGCCCGACACATTGACGTTCGCCGAGCGGTTGTGGCTGTAGTCGCGCAGAATCTCGTCCATCCAGTCCACGTTGGGGTAAAGGTAGGGATCGGCATGCGTGCGGGTCTTCTCGATCACCTCGCGGCTGTACAGCGCCCCGCCGCCGCGGGTCATCGAAGCCTCGTTCGACATCTCCATGTAGGTGGCGCCATCGACGAAATCGGTGATTTTCGTCGGCGTCGTGATACCCTCGGTGTAGCGCACGGTGAACTTCGGCCGTCCTTTCGATCCGCTCTTGGTGTTGATGATGATGACGCCGTTCGCACCGCGCACGCCGTATACGGCCGTCGCCGAGGCATCCTTGAGGATCGAGAAGCTCTCGATATCCTCCGGATCGACGTTGGAGAACGAGCGGGGCACGCCGTCCACGAGCGTCAGCGGTGCGCTCATGCTGGCCGTCAGGGTCGAGATGCCGCGGATGTAGATGTCCGCATCGTCGAAGCCCGGCTCGCTGGTCCGCTGCACGGAGACCAGACCGGCGACACGGCCGGCGAGCCCCTGCGAAAGATTCGCCACGGGCACCTTGAGCTCCTCGACCTCTATGCTCTGTTGCGAGCCGATGACGCTGATCTTCTTCTGCACGCCGTATCCGACCACCTCCACGGCATCGAGTATGGCGTCGTTCTGCTCAAGCACGACGTCGAGCTGGCCGCGTCCGGCAACGGCCACATCCTGTGTCTTGTAACCCACGTAGCTGAACTCCAGCACGTCGTCGGGCGACACGTCGATCAGGTAGTTTCCGTTGATGTCGGTGGCCGTACCGATATTGGGCCGCTCCTTCACGAAGACCGTCACGCCGATCAGAGGATCGCCGTTGCGGTCCCTGACCGACCCCATGACGCGCAGCGAAGCCCGCTTTTCGGCTTTGTCCGCCGCTGCGGCCCTGCCGATGACGATCTGCCGTCCGGAGAGTTTCCAAGTGTTTTCCGTTCCTGCGAAGAGCACCTCGAGCACATCTTCGACGGTTTGGTCCGAGACGCTGATCGACACCCGGCGAGAGGCGTCGAGAACATTGTCGTAATAGACGAAAATACAGTCGCTTTGGTCTTCGATGCGGGCGAATACCTCCTTGAGGGGGACATTCTGCAGATCGAGCGAGATGCGGGCATCCGGGGCGGACGTCTGTGCGACGAGAGAGCCGAACGCCCCGATTGCGGCCAGCAAAAACAGGACTTTTATCCGTAGCAGACGGGATAATCGCTTATTATCGGGCACAGGGTCCCCGATATTGCCATTTTTGTTGTACATTTGCAATGAATTGAAGTTTAGAACAAGGTAACTTTTAGATTTCATTTCGTGCCGGACAGCGTTGGGGGACACTGCCCGGCTTTTTTCAGTTTGGGTTGCGGTTTTCCATAGGCATTCGGTTTGGGTTGTCGTCGTGTTCTTTTCGGAAGGTTTGTACCGAGGAGAGCCGGAATCCATTCTCGGAGACCCGGAAACGGATCGGGGCCGTGAGCGAGAGGATACGCAGCACCTCGCCGGGATCGTCGTTGAGTTCGAGTTTTCCCGAAATGGTCATGACACCGACTTCGGGGGAACAGTCGAACGCCCGGTTGTAATACCGCGCGAGCCGTGCGAGCACGTCGGAGAGCGGCGTGTTGTCGAAGCGGTAGTATCCGTGGATCCAACTGATGTAATCTTCGGCACGCACCTCGCGGATGCGGAACGTGCCGGCCGTGTCGAGCGAAGCGCGCTGGTCGGGCACGATCCGGATGCCGCGCTCGGGGGCGCCGGCCGGCGCAACGCTCACCGATCCCGAGCGGAGCACCACCTCCTGAGTCCGGTCGCGCCCGTAGGAGGAGAGGTAGAACCGGGTTCCCAGCACGCGGACGTCCATTTTCCCGGTGTGCACGGTGAAGGGACGTGCGGCATCGTGGGCCACCTCGATATAGATTTCGCCTTCGGCGTAGATCTCGCGGCTGTCGTCGCCGAATGCCGAGGGGTAGATCAGCCACGATCCGGCATTCACCCACACGCGGGTGCCGTCGGCCAGCGTCAGAGTCGTCTGCTTGCCGTAGGGGACGAGCAGTTGGTTGAATGCGGCCACCTCCTTTTTCTCGATCGGCTCCCGGGCGTCTTCGTTGATATGAATCTCGGCGGCATCGTAACGGATCGAAGATCTCTTCTCCTCGATCCGCACCGTCTTCCGCTCCGAGAGGACGAGCCGCGCCTCCTTTCCGGTATAGACGGGAGCCTCCGCCGTTTGGACGAACTCCCGGATGTCAGGGATTTGCCGCTCCGCCTTGCCGCGGAGGAAGAATCCGGTGACCAGCAGCGCGGTGCAGACGGCCGCGCAGGCGGTTCCGACGAGACGCCGCCGGACCGCGCGGCGGCGCCGGACGGCCGGCGCAGCGGGACGCCCCTCCGGTCCTGCGATCCGTTCCGTGAGGCGGCGGTAGGCCGCTTCTGCATCGAAGCGGGTGTCGGACAGGTGTCTCCCTCCCCATGCGTCGTAGGCCTCGAGGTAGCTGTGGCGGTGCTCCTCCGAAGAGCGGAGCCAGTCGAGGAGTTCGGCCTGCTCGGCATCGGAAAGGCTCCCGCCGTCGAGGTGGCGGGCGATCAGTCGGTCGATATGTCGGTTTTGCGCGTCCATCTACCCTATTCACGGATCAGGGGGCCGAATCCCTACCTTTCCGGCCGAAAAAAGATTGCACTCCGTCCGAAACGGAACGGGGAGCCGCAGCCTTTGCCGCAGCTCCCCGCCGTATCCGTTCCGGACGGACCCCGTTACCGATAGATCCGGGCGGCGAATCCGCCTCCGGGGGCCATCCGCACCGTCAGTTTCTTGTCCGCGGGCAGAGGCTCCGTCCGCATCACGTAGTCGCAGGCGGCGCGGTGGGCGTTCCTGCCGTCGCTGAAACTCTCGACCTTCCAGCCGTCGCCCTCGAGGAACGAGAGGTCGAGCACCACTTCACGGGCGTCCCAGTTCGTCAGCGCCCCGACGTACCACATGTCGCCCGACTGCCGGGCGACGGCGATCCGTTCGCCGAGCTTGCCGTCGAGTGCGACCGTGCGGTCCCAGACGGTCGGTACGGCGGCGATGAAGCCGAAGCATTCGGGCTCCTCGAGGTAGTTCGACGGCGAGTCGCAGAGCATGTTGAGCGGCGATTCGAAGACGATGTATTCGGCCAGTTGGCGGCAGCGGGTGCCCTGGCTCATCGGCTCCGTATTGACCGGGCGGTAGTTCCGCCGCGCAGCATTGCGCATGGCGCCCTGCGTGTAGTCCATCGCTCCGGCGACCATACGGATGAAGGGCATGGTGACATCGTAGGTCACCTGATCGACCGTCTCGGGCGACCACTTCATCTGTTCGAGACCGAAGACACCCTCGTAATTGACCACATTGGGCCACGTACGGCTCAGACCCGTCGGCTTGAAGATGCCGTGGAAGTCGAGCAGCATGCGGTGCTCGGCGCAGACGCGTGCGGCGCGGTGGAGAAAATCGACGATCTTCTGGTCGTCGCGGTCCATGAAATCGACCTTGAAGCCCTTGACGCCCATTCGGGCGAAGTGGCTCACGACCTGTTCCATGTCGCGTTCGAAAGCATGATAACCGGCCCAAAGGATGATTCCGACGTTCCGTTCACGGGCGTATGCCACCAACCCGCGGAGGTCGATTTCGGGCACCACCTGCATCAGGTCGGCCTTCTCGTTCACGGCCCACCCTTCGTCGAGGATCACGTATTCGACGCCGTTCCGCGAAGCGAAGTCGATATAGTACTTGTAGGTCTCGTTGTTGATGCCGGCCTCGAAGTCCACGCCGTAGAGATTCCAGTCGTTCCACCAGTCCCACGCCACCTTTCCGGGCCTGATCCACGATGTGTCTTCGATCCTGGATTCGGGCGCCAGACGGTAGATCATGTCGTTGTCGAGCAGCTCGCGGTCCTCCCTGGCGACGACGACTGTGCGCCACGGAAACGCCCGCTTGCCGACGGTCGAGGCGATGTACCCCTCACGCTCGCGCACGAGCATCTGCAACCGGTTGTGCCCTCCCTGCTCCTCGCGCTTGGGATAGGGGGCGAAAACGCCGCGCAGTTCGGGCGTTTCGCCGTTGCCGCGCAGGTAGAGCCCCGGATAGCCTTCGAGATCGGCCTCCGTTATGACCAGTTTGTAGCCTCCGTCGAGCTCGACGAGCGCCGGGAGGAAGATCAGCCTTCCGGGGTTGAGCTCCGTGATCCGGGCCGTGGTGTAGGTGTTCTCGAACGAGTTGAAGAACTGGCTCTCGAAATCGAAATCCCTGCCGCGTGCGACATAGGGGACGACGGCCCGGCAATCCGCGGGGAAGGAGAAGGCAACGCATTCGTCCCCGATGCGGAGCGTGCCCTCCCGGTCGGTGGTGAAGCGGTAGGCCAATCCGTCGTCGTAGAGACGGAAGACAAGGCCGAAGTCGCCGCGGAACGAGAGCGTCAGTTGGTTGTAACGCTCCCCGACCCGGCTTTTCTTGTAGAAGGGCGAGGCGATCGTCCGATCGACGGAGCTCTTTTCCTCCCGGACGACACGGGCGTTCCGCCCGAGCACCTCGCCGTCTTCGAGGGTCATGGAGACGGGTGACGGAGCGAGCAGCGGCGTGTCGCCGGCATCGAGAGCCACGCGGATCTCCTCCCCGACGGTCACCGTCGTGCGGAGGTTGCCGTCCGGCGAGGACAGCGAATAGATTTTCTGTGCCGCGAGGGTCGCGGGGATGCAGGCCAGGCCGAGCATCAGCAGAAGCGGTTTGAGGTTCATAGTCGGTTTCGTCAAACAAAATTAAGCAAAATACGATATTCCCATCGGTCGCGGCCTTTTCAGGCTGCTGTCCATTCTATTACACGGACAACCGACGCCATACCCTACGTCGTGGCGTCGATTTTCGGTCCGGAAACCGGACATTTCCGAAAAAACGCCGGGCGGAAGGCCCTGCGTTTCCGAATTTTCATTTCTATTCGTTACAAGAGAGACCATGCTGCTTATGAATGGCCCGGCATGTCCGACGGCACAACAATACAATCGGCATAACGGTTTCAGTCCCTGCTATGTTCCGCTTGCATTATGCGAGCAGGGCGACAAAGGCGCAGGACTGCATCCGTGTTCGGGTTTCCTAAGACCTACTTCAGGGGCCGACACCGGGCCCCTTCATTTTCGGCAGGGTGTCATGCTTTAACCCGAAACCGTCACGCATCGCCAACGGAACAGCAACCGGATATTGCTTGTCAGGAATATTCGATCCGGAAGATGATGCTGAAGAGATTGATCCATGTCGCAACCAACCAATACCGACACGAGGAAGGACACACAAATCACGGATTGTCAACGAAACATATGAGATCACGATTTTTACGGTAGATTATATATTTAAAGAATGTCGACAAAGAAAACTCCCCGGAGTCAATGACACCGGGGAGAAGAGGTATGTTGCACGGTTTTATGTATCACAAACGGCGATTTCAGGGCATTTCTTGCTACGCAACAGGCATCCGCGATACATGGCAGAAAGAAGAGCAAACAACAATTCATTAACTGTCAAACACTTACAAATGATAAAAACATAACCTGGACCTATTCTTTATCCGCGTTATGTATCAATATATTTCAGTTGTTTTTCTTTTCATAGGCCACTATTTCGCAGTAATTGCTCTATATTTCAATGCTTTTTATTCGACAACATAAAAATATGAAATTTATTTCATGATATCAAATCTGACAAACTGTCATTTTTATGACAACGTTTCCCCGCAGCATCCTGCTCTATAATCATACTGTTCATTTCTCTAAAATAGCATAACAATCAAGGGAAGTTGTGTTTAGCCAATCATCCAGTTTTTGTCCATAACGTCGTCAGTCAGCGCTCGACACGCATGGGATTGTTCCGGAAATCCTCATACGACAACCGGATGCCCTCTTCCAACTCCGTTTTATAGGTCCAGCCTAATGCTGTGGCTTTCGAAATATCGAGCAGTTTGCGCGGCGTACCGTTAGGTTTCGTCGTATCCCACTCGATCGTTCCCTCATAGCCTACGACATTCGCCACAAGTTCGGTCAATTCTTTGATGGTAACCTCCTTGCCCGTTCCGGCGTTCACCGTTTCGTTCCCTGAATAACTGTTCATCAGAAAGACGCACAGATTCGCAAGATCGTCCACATAGAGAAATTCGCGCAACGGAGTTCCGTCGCCCCAACAGGTAACGCTTCTTGCACCAGACTTCTTTGCCTCATGAAAGCGGCGAATCAGGGCCGGCAGTACATGACTGTGTGTCGGGTGATAGTTGTCGTTTGGTCCGTAGAGATTTGTCGGCATCACCGAGATATAATCCGTACCATACTGACGATTCAGGTATTCGCAGTACTTCAGTCCCGAAATTTTCGCAAGCGCATAAGCCTCGTTCGTTAGCTCCAGTGCCGAAGTTAGCAGACAACTCTCCGGTATCGGCTGCGGTGCCAGACGCGGGTAGATGCATGATGATCCCCAATTGCCTCTCTTAGCTTTTAAACATTCACGCATGTAAAAAAATCTCCGTAAATCCTTTTGCTAAAAAGATTCCAATTTTAGACCGGAGATTTAAATATGTTCTACGAAAAATTCTCAGCCAACTTTTATGACGAACTCATCTACCACGGACATTTACCAATCCATCCACAGTTTACTGTCATATCGCCAACTGTCATTCAACGCCTCCGACAAGACTTTGTTGGAAAATACCATCAAAATGGAGTCCGTCTCCTCTGCTCTTATCCCATTGGCATATCCTTCAGGAATATACAATATCTTGCTCTCGTCAGCCGACAAGTGAAAGACTTCCGGCTGCAAGTCCAATGACGGATGCTCCCAATTGTCAATCTTCACGAAAGCCGTTGTGAACGAACCTTTCACTGCATAAAACCATTTCTTTTCGTACTGGTGTGCATGCCAAGCTCTGATAATTGATGTGTCTTTCTGGTGGATGATATAAAAGCGTTCCACTTCTCCCATATCCCAACTATTTACATGGGAAATCTGGCCTCTGTAATCAACAGATATTCCACCTTCTATTATCCTGATCCTATTCATAATCAACTTCCCCAAAATAAAGTATTAATATCGTTAATGATTTTATTCCTGCTAAAAACAGTATTCAGCAATTGGGAGGAATTATCAAAAAATCTTTCCATTCGATCCTTCGGGAAGTCCAAAAATGCCTCAAATCCCCTTGCAATGTCTTTAATGTCCGAAGGATGTGCCGATATACCCAATTGGTATTCTTCCACTAACCTTTTCACCTCCCCTTTGAATATGGCAAATATGGGTTTATGGGTAGTCAGGTAAGCTTGAAATTTGGAAGGGATCATTATCTCATAGAGTGGCGTATCTTTCAGTGATATTATTAACACATCACTGGCTTCATAATAATCGGACATTTCCGAAAGCGGCTTCCTCCCCATAAAATTCACATTACAAATTCCCTCTTTAGTAACTATATCCTTCAGTTCTGCCAAATAGGAGCCATCACCTATTATGTTCAGAAAAACGTCCGAATGCTTCTCCGAACATTTGGAAAAACCCTGCACAATATTCTCCAAATTCTGTACTTTTCCGATGTTTCCGGCAAAAGTGAAATTGAACCTCCCTGGCAATGACCGCGTCTTCTTGGGGGCATATTCCATTAGCGACCAATTGGGAACGAATACGACCTCTTTGTTTGGCACATAACGATGAATGCGCTCAATAAATCCTTTGCATGATACTAATATATGATCGCAGTTCCGATATGTCCATCCGACAAAACGATCCAAGCAAAAGCCTAGCCAGCGAGTTCTCTTAAAGCCATAGTCATACACGGTTTCAGGCCACAAATCCTGCGTCCAAATTGTCACTTTTGCACCAAAGAATTTTTTCATCAGGATACCTGCCGTAGCCAAAGTGAGTGGGCCTGTTTGGTAAATAAATACCCTGTCGAAGCGGCGACCGATAAACAATATTATCCAAAAACTCCAGAATACAAAAGAGAAATAATTGAGAATCTTTATCAATGTACTTTTCTCATACCCTTGCCATACCGGAAAACGATGCACTTTAACTGTATTAAAATAAGTCGTCTGATATATTTTGTTCTTATATCCTTTATAGACTTTGCCAAATGGATAAGAGGGAGCACGGGTCAAGACTTCAAAATCATAATGTTCTTTTTCCCACTCCTCGGCTAAATCATTAATTAAAAAATCCTCCGGATAAAAAACTTCTCCTATTACTAATGCTTTTCTCTTGCTACTCATCAGCTATCATATATATTGTGCCATACAAATCTTTATGAATCAACATCCATTCGTATTGCTCCAATAACATAGACTCATAATCAGGAACTTTATAATCAAATTTTTCAGATTTTGCGATGGACTTATCTATTCCATTCCCGTCGAAAGGAAGAATCTCAATATCTTTGCGATTCCAAATCCTTTTAAACAGTCTCAACAGGTCGTATTTACTAATGCCTGTCCCATTACTTAATTGAACCAATCCGGTTTGATTCCGCGTGATTGCATAGTCTATTGCTTTCGCCAATTCCAATGTAGTGACACCGCTCCAGATAGCAGTCCTAAATCCATTGACAGAGCCATGCTGATTCATAAACCAATGGAACAACCCTTCGCCGTTCTTTTTCAATTCCGGTCCGATAATAGAGGTGCGTATGGTCAGGTCTTTGTCATTAATGATTTCTCCCAAAGCCTTGCTCCGTCCATACACATCATCGGCATCCCGAAAATCTTCTTCCGTATAATTCCCACGCTTGCCGGAAAATACGCAGTCCGTACTGATATGAATAAGTTTTGCATCTATTTCGTCAGCCAACTTTTTCAACAAATGCGGGAAATACGCATTTATCAGGATGGCGTTATCCGGATGCTCTTTTGAGCCTTTAACCAATACTCCTACACAATTCAATATAATTTCCGGTCGTACACGGTGAACCACATCTTTTACCATTTCCCTGTCAGACACATCCACTATGATACTGCTTTTAGTCAGCGGAGTGCGGAACACGGCATTGACAATCTCATACTTGCCTGTGCTTTGGAGATAGTAATAGACAATGTGTCCGGCCATGCCCGTGGCACCGAACAACAAAATCTTTTTCATCTTAAAAAACTTATTATCAGATTGTTTTATGCCATACTGTCCTATTTATATAATCGGTATAAGAGAGAATAATGCGGACTACTTTTTTCGACACATTGTCTGCTGAGTAGTCAGGAATGGAATGAATAACCTCTTTCCCATTTCCATATTGAGAAGTAACTACATCTATCGACTCCAGTATCCGTTCCGCGTTCAACCCAGTCATAACCAATGTTCCTTCATCCATACCTTCGGGACGTTCGTGTGCCTGACGTATAGTGATAGCGGGAAAATGCAGAATGGAAGATTCTTCCGTAATTGTACCACTGTCCGAAATTACGCAGAAAGCATTCTGTTGTAGCTTCACATATTCCATAAAGCCGAAAGGTTTCATAAATTCAATCAGCGGATTGGCATTCACAAAACCGATTGACTCCAGCTTCTTGCGAGTGCGCGGATGAGTAGAAACGATTACCTTTTTATGATACTTTTCTGTGATGGCATTCAAGGAATCAAGCAAATCAGCAAAATTTCTCTCCGAATCCACATTCTCCTCTCTGTGCGTACTCACAATGAAATACTCATTTTTCTCCAAATGCTCTTTCTCCAATACATTATTCCGATCTATCTCTTCTTTATAATACAATAACACCTCCGTCATCGGAGAGCCTGTCTTTATAACGGTCTCTGGACGCAATCCTTCCGCAATCAAATACCTGCGGGCATGTTCTGAAAGCGGCATATTAATGTCGCTTAGGTGGTCCACAATCTTGCGGTTAATCTCTTCAGGCACACGCTGATCGAAGCATCGGTTACCTGCTTCCATATGAAAAATGGGGATTTTCTGACGTTTGGCAGAAATGGCGGAAATACAACTGTTCGTGTCGCCATACAGCAAAAGGGCGTCGGGCTTCATCCGGTCCATCAGTTCGTCTGATTTTTGGATTACGTTGGCAATAGTTTCCGTTGCATTCTTTCCTGCCGCATTCAGAAAATAGTCCGGCCTGCGGATGTGCAGTTCTTGGAAGAATATTTCATTCAATTCATAATCATAGTTCTGTCCGGTATGTACTATGATGTGTTCCGTATATTTGTCGAGTTCGGCCATCACCCGACTCAACTTGATTATCTCCGGGCGAGTGCCGACAATGGTCATTATTTTCAACATAATATTGGCTTATTGATTACTCACTCCTTATCTCACGCGCTTTGGCTTTTATTTCCAATCCTAAATCTTCACGGATAAAGCGTAGTTTCATCAACAATTCTTTCATACCCTCCACATCAAGACGGCGCGTATTGTGGCTATGATAGTCCTCCACCTTTGAAACCACTTCATTTCCTTTCGTAAAATACTTGTCATAATTCAAGTCGCGGGTGTCACAGGGAATCCGGAAATAGTCACCCATGTCGATCGCCCTAGCCATCTCCTCTCGGGTCACCAGTGTCTCATACAATTTCTCGCCATGTCGAGTACCGATGATCTTCACTTCCGTATCCAGATATTTTGGAGTAATCTTTCCGTATATCTCTTTCAGTGCCTGAGCCAATATATTTAGTGTGGCTGCCGGAGCTTTCTGTACGAACAAGTCTCCGTTATGAGCATGAGTAAAGGCATATACCACCAAATCCACCGCGTCATCCAGTGTCATCATGAACCGCGTCATGTTCGGATCGGTGATGGTGATAGACTTGCCATCTGTCATCTGCTCCACCCACAGAGGAATCACCGATCCGCGACTCGCCATCACATTACCGTAGCGCGTGCAACAAATAGTAGTCTTAGCCCCTTCTCCTAGTTCACGACCTTTTGCCACCGCCACCTTTTCCATCAATGCCTTGCTCATTCCCATGGCATTGATGGGGTAAGCCGCCTTGTCGGTAGACAATACAACTACGCTTTGCACACTGTGTTCTATAGCTGAATTCAGCACGTTTTCTGTGCCCATGATATTCGTACGCACAGCTTCCACCGGGAAGAACTCACAACTGGGCACTTGCTTCAAGGCAGCTGCGCTGAACACATAGTCCACTCCTTTCATGGCAACGTCCACCGATGATTTGTCGCGCACGTCGCCTATGTAGAATTTCACCTTGGGATTTTGTAGCGCATGGCGCATGTCATCTTGTTTTTTCTCATCTCTCGAAAAAATGCGTATCTCCCTGATGTCACTGCTGAGAAAACGGCGTAATACCGCATTACCGAAAGAACCTGTTCCTCCAGTAATCAATAAAACTTTGTTTTTAAATATGGACATGTTATCTTGTTATTATATTATGATAATACTTCAAGTGATTTTCGGTCATCCGTTGCGAGGTGAATTCCTTGTTTGCTTTAACACGGGCGGCTTCGCCTAACTGCTCTTTCCTGCTATAGGCCGATTCAATGGCTTGTTGCAGAGAATCGGTATTGTCAAGGGTGAAGAAACGAACTTCATTCTCATTGAATATTTCATGGAACACTGGAATATCGGAACAAACGATGGCCTTTCCACCCAAGGCTGCTTCCACCATGGCCATTCCGAATCCTTCGGAATAAGACGGCATCATATATATATCGAAATAATGCAAATAATTGCAGGGGAATTCCTGATAAGGGAAAAAATACACTCTGTCCGCAACTCCAAGTGTCTGAGCTTGTTCTTTCAGCATGTTGATCTCCGGCCCCTCTCCTATGACGGCAAAGGCATAATCTTGCAAGAGTGGAAGGACCTGGATGACCTGAGCCAATCCCTTACAATGAACTACGAAAGCATAGGTTCCTAACAATTTGTTTGTGGATTTGACCTTTGTCAAGATTTCCGCGATTCTTCCATCCGTCTTTCCGTCTATTTTCATCACACAACCATTATGAATGGTAGTTATCCGGGTTTTGATGCGTTTTTGGTAGGAAGCCTTCAGCAGATTCGATATACTTATTACCCCGTTGAATTTTGACTGTATATAGCACCAACAAGCAGTAAATAGGCGAGCCACTATCGGATTGTACTGATCGCGCAAAAGATAGTAGGTATCCTGGTGGAGAGTTGAGACTATTTTTGCCCGGTGAATGTATTTTCGCCAGCGAAATACGTATATATCGGGGCGCAGACAATGACTGTGAATTACATCATATCGATCAAAATCAATGGGAGTTCTCATCCGAATATGCCGTGTTGGGCATTTAAACGTCATCTTGGATGATGTTTCATCCAAATAAAAGATCTCAGGCTCATGCCCCCATTTTACCAAATAATCCGTTATATTCTTTACGACTACTATAGGGCCTTGATTACGCAAGGATGGAAGAATATAAGCTATCCTCATGGAACTCTATTAAAAATTTAATTTTCCAACAAAAAGAATGAATATTTGTCTTCATAAAACCAAATAAAGATGTAACGCACAGAGTAAATCAAAAAGTAGCAGGACAATAGAATCAAGAAATATCGTTTTTCGGTTGTCGGCTTAGCCGTTTGGAAATAGAAAGCCAGTAAAAAGAAATAAGAAAATATAAAATATTGACATGCCCTCGTTAAAAAACCGAAATTCATTGTCAGGGCCAATAGGAGCATGAATACATAAAACATATTATGGTAGAATCTTCCCCAATGCGTACTGCATAGCTCTTTTCTATACCTTATTGCGATATATCCGAATGGGATTGCCTCGATGAAAGTCAATACATTTAATTTCCGGAAATCATCATCCGCCACATATTTTCCTAATTTCTCTCCCAATCCGTCGGATATGCCTACTACCGACAAACCGTGTTGCATTAATGACAGGAATAAACTGTCCATTACTCCTGTAATACTTAATACCATTAAAATAGCAAATCCTACAATGAAATACCCGACATTGAAATTTCTGTTGAAAAAGAGTGCCAACAGACTTAGCAGGGCAGTGAAATGAAATAAGGAAGCAGAGAAAACAACCAAGAAAAATTTGCCCCGATTGCCTTTCACCAGATAAGGGAATCCCCAAGCCCAAACGATAGACAAAGCGATTGCCTGCCTTAACAGAATAAAATTGTACTGTAAATATAAACGAGAGGCAAAAAAGAATAGCAAAAAGAAATAGGCATATTTAATGTTATTGTTTCTCAGGCTTTTGTATAATAGAATAATTAATATACAATTGGTAAACAGCAGGTATAGGTTATAATGGCTTCCGAACAATAGGGTACAGAGGGAGGAGTAAAGGAGGTAACCCGGTTCCATCGATTTGATCTCATAACCAGCGGACGCGTATTCTTGAAAAAAATCAGGAATATACAATGGGGAAAGATAAATATTCTTGTAAGTGCCATAATCAAAGACAGGAAGATCATAACCCACTTCGTAATGGCTCCATCGTCCTCCGGCAAAAACCATAAGTATGCACAGAGCAAAAAGGAGGAGCACACGTTTATGCGGTGGCGAGATTTTGAGAGGAAGTGCATCTACCTGGGCCAACATCCAAAAACACAGTACGAAGAGAAGAAATGGAATGATGTTGGAAATCATGGGATGTTCAGAAACGTTTGAGTATATCCAGCAATTTCAGATCAGGACGGAATAAGAATGTCAGTCCATCTACCACGCAGACATCTTTATAACGATTAAATGTGTGTAGTCCGTCAGGATACTGCTTATCAGGTTCCAAGACGGTAATGGCCTTTTCTTCTATGGATGAAGAAGAAAGCTTATTCACCCGACATAGGCGCAAGGCCTCTCCGTAGCTATGTACACAACTTTGCACGGCAGAATAGACCGTACCGTCAACGGTGAAAAAATCACCACCCCTCCGTGCACAATCCGGCCTGCTATTAATTACGGGTTGGGAACTTACTGATTTATATCCTTCTAACAGTCTATCTGATTGCCAGACGAAAAGGTCAGAATGCTCTTTTATACCTGGTAACGAGCCGAATAGCAAGTACTTACTGTTATTACGGATAATTACTGGATCTATTACAGGTTGCTCCACGAGAGTACTTACCCAATATAACGTTCCTTCAGTAGCATCGTAACGATAGGCATGTAACTTTCCGCTTTCTGAGTTTTCGGGAATTACATAGATGTCGGTCTCTGTACGGTAAATGAAAGGGAAACTCAGATGCGTAGGTAAGTCTAACAGTACTTTCCGTCGTATCAACTGATAGGTATCCCGTTTAATTGTCAACAATGTGATACGTCCGCGCCGGTCTTTGTATAAATACTCTTCTACTAAGACTTTGATCTCATTTCCTGACACAGTTAATATAAATGGGTCGGCAAAAAACCGATCCTTATAAGAATGTGCCATCCAGTGGATTGCCACATTACCGGACATTACCTGTTCGTCAAAGTTGAAAAAACCTATGTTATAATGCCACAAGCTGAATTTCCTGAATATTGGGAGCATATTCGGATTTTAATTAGATTTAAACATATGGAATAATGCAGCTGCTAACCTGTGGGGAGCCAATGCTAAGAAAGGTTTTATATCTCCCCGACAAAAGTATTTGTACGCTGAAGCATGCCGCAAATCATGGAACCATCTTCTGAATGATAGTCCTATTGCTTTCATATTTACCAAGTCACCAAACTCGTCAATGAATGTATAACTGGTTTCAGGTATAGTAAGGTCATCTATCTTAAGCGTATTTGTGTTTGCCCGGTAATAGATATATGGTACGAAAATTCCGGCTTTGTGGAAATAATGGGAAGTCCCATCGTTCCGGAGATTGATTTCATAGAAGTAAGGGACACCATCCATCATACCAAATTCCAAACTGAACGGTCCGTAGTAATCTAACCGTTTCAGAAAAGCATACACTTCGGATAAATGAGGAAAGAGTTTTCCTGTTTGCGTGGTGATGATTCCATAGGAAGCATCGCCTCCTTTCAGATACCAGCGCTTTTTTTGAAATGCGCCCGGTAGCCAGGTTCTGCCGTCAGGCAAGCGACAGCCTATCAGCAATACCTCGTATTCCTTGTCGATATATTGCTGTATCAGAAAATCCTCGGCGTGCCGTGATGCCGTCACTGCTTGCAGGACCTCGTCTTTAGTTTGACACTTATGCAGAATTTCTTTTTTTCCTGTGATACTATTCTGGGGTTTGACAATACAAGGATATATAATTCCCTCCGGTAGTCTTTGGCCTTTCTTGTAACGGACCGTCATAGGTACATGCAATCCTGATTCCTCGGCTAATTTTACTTGCAGTTGTTTTCCCATCAGTGAACCTACGGCACCTTGTTTTCCGGCGTTCGGAAATCGGTAATATCCTGCCAGTTTGTTGAAATGCGCGTCCAATGCGTTTTCTGCTTTATCTGAGGTCGGCAGTATGACTGCATTCCGCCATGCCTCCTTTCGGCTTATAAGAAAAGAGACGCCTTGTGCTTCACTATCTACCCGTTTATACTCTTTCACCCCTTTGGACAGTAGCACAGTGTCGAAGCGGGATTCCGACACTAATAATAGGAAGTACGCTACCTGTTTGTCGAACATGCACCGCACCACGCCCAGTGTATTGTAGTTGGAGTTTCCGAAAACGATCAACCTGTTCATTGCGGAATATTTTTCAGCGTACACCACTTTTTATTTCCGAAATTGATAATGTGGAATTTCCCTATCGTTTGCAGACCGCATTTAATTTGTGCTCTGATGGACGGACGGTTGTAAGCCCATATTGCGACATAACACTTTTCAATACCATGTTTCTTCATTTCATATAATCTCCAAATTACCATATAGTTATGCAATCCCAGTCTTCTAAATCTCGGATGACAATAACTGTCGAGCAGCAAGGCAGATCGCTTTTTAGGAAATCGAAATCGGCTTTGGATGATTATTTCCTCGTATTGAACCCAAGAAGAAAAGGCCAGTTCTCCATTTACGAATACGCCATACGCTTTAGCTTTCGGATTGGCAAACCGTTCGAGGTACAATTGTTTCTTGTTTGCATCTAAGAAAGATGGCTCCCAAAGTCTGTTCTCGTAATCGTGAATAGACAGTTCTTTTACGGTAAATTTTTCTTCGGGCAATTCAGGAAGGTTATTCAGATCCCGCGCCATTAGATAATACTTCTCCCACGAGAAACCGAACAACTTTCGCAAAACAGTTTTTATTAGGATGAGCAACGTAACACACCAACCATACAAGATCAACCTTTCCCGGAATTTACCCAGTAGATGATTTTCTTTAATTGACATATGACTTTATGTTTTTCTTGTTTGGTTAATCCCAATGAAAAGACGATCATAAGTGTAAGAGATGCGTATACGATCACTGACCCGGCAAAATCCGCAAAAGAATGTACCGATAACAAGGGTTTCAAACATGTTGCTATTAGAGAAATAACCAAAGTAACCGCAGTAATTCTTACCAAGACTTTTTTTAAATATGTTAGAAATGGCAACTCGATATTTCTTACGGAATAAAATAGTTTGTATAAGTACACTACGATAGAAACTGTGAGATAGACACCAAAGACCAACAAAGGGTGTGGCCAGATTTTGAACAGATAAAACGAAATTGGCAAGACTCCTATGAATAACAAGCCTGAAGCTATCTGAAAATATTTAATTTTTCCGGTGGCGGAAACTCCTGCATTCAAAGCTTCGGATAGCGTATTTACCAATGAAATAAGAAGAATAATCCGTATAAATTCAACAGAATATGCAGGAACACTCGTAAGCCACAATCCTAACACATAATTCGTCTCGAGAAGAATGGGAAGGGATAACAATAACATCAGGAAATAGGCATATTTAGAACTTGCCATCACGAGTGAATGAAACTGTACCTTATCATTCAGCGCATAATTCTTGGTTATCTGAGGATTTATAGCCATCTGAAAGTTTTTTGAAAATGAAGATACTGCCATCTCAACCTGTACAGCTATTCCTCTGGCAGCATTGACTGCCGGATTAAAGAATATATTCAATAAGATATTGATACCCTGCCCACAAGCTATGATACTGGCATTGTTGAACAAGGTCCATCCGCTGAAACCTAATATCTGTTTGAATTTCGATCGATTGAAGTCCCAACTAAACCGGATGGTCGGGATATGCAACCTGCAATACAACGTATAGCACATCCGTACAAATAGTTGCGTGAGAGATAACAAAAAGGCATAAACAATAAGTTTGTCAGAAAACCGGTATGTGATGATGAATGCAACTACGAGGCGCAATACCGCTTCCAACAGGGAGATATAGGCGAATGCCTGCATTTTTTCATATGCAACGATTGCGCCATTGTACGGAGTGCACAACGTCATTACAATGCAGTTCAGGATGGAAAATTGGTAGACCCAGCGAGCTGCATGCATTCTCTCCGGAGGAATAGTGAGATGTACTTCTAATAAATATAATCCGATGCTTTCGGCTAATATAAAAATCAAGGCTGCAATTAACCCGTGAATTATTACGCATGTGCTAAACACTTGCCGGACCTGATTTCCATTTCCCTGGCCTAATTCATATGCAATGTAACGCTGTGCAGTCAACGACATAGCCCCATTTATGAAAGCGAAAAGGCTGACGATCCCTCCTACAACATTGTATATACCATAGTCTTCTACTCCTAATGCTGCTAATATCACCCTTGATGTATATAGGGATATACCCATAATAAGCAGCATCCTTATAGAAAGGAATATGGAATTTTGGGCAATACGCTTGCTATTCTCAGAGAGGTTTTGTGTCATGGCATTCCGTCAAATTGAATAATTAAGAAGAGTGAGTTCTTTACACATAGAATCCAAATAGATGGAAGCCATTCGCATCATATAAAGACAGATTTTCTGGTATTAGGCCAATCTCTATTCTTTAGCCACCAGACATACCCATCGTCGAAGTATTTGATCGCTACGATCTGGCACAGCGTTTTCACCAGCATAGACGCCCTGTAACTATACTGTATCTTGTATTCTTTTTGGTCGGCCGAGAGCAGGATTTGTTTGTAATTGACGAAATAGCTCAGCAGGCCGCTCACGAGCAGCGCGCCGAACGAGGCATAGGCGTACCACAACGGCAGCGGCATCTTCTCGAAAATCCACGGGAAGAAGCACATAAGCACCGCAGCGCCGGCTATCACCACCCAGGCGATGCGGCGGTACA
>NZ_JAGQEJ010000013.1:0-27728 GCF_018101075.1 Alistipes sp. Marseille-P2263 | reverse complement strand
GTTCCGGGCGGGACATGTCGGGGGGGGGCAAGGGTTCGGGAGCCGGTTCGTTTGGGAAACGGCCGGGAGGCCCCGTTCCCGAAGACGATCCGTTCGTGCGGCCGTCTTTCCGGAATCCGTCCCGCCCTGGAGATCCGGGAAATACGGGAAAAAATTTGCATGCGAGAGTAAATCCTACCGCCTGAATTTCACCGACGAACAGTATCTTTTTTCATCTTCCTGATTAAAAAATCGCCGAAAATGAATCAAAATAGAAACTTTTTGTTACTTTTGTTATTGAGAGAATCCTCTTTCCTCGTCAAATCGCGAGGGGGGGGGATTTTTCCTTGGCGCCGTTCTCGTGCCGAGCTGAAAAAATCCCGAAAACTCGAATAAGTAATTTTTTCCGGAATCCGCTCAGGGTTCCGAATGTAAAATGGTAAAACCCATTCAAAGATGGCGTCGAGTTCGGTGCATTCCATTCGCAAAACCAAGCCGGGAAGCCGGTTCATTAAATCTCATCCTATGAAAAAACTGTACCCATTCTTTCTGATCATGCTTTGCATGGCAGGAGCCGTCGCGCTGAGTTCATGCTCGGACGACGACTCGTCCTCATCCGGCGACCCCGATATGCCGGAAAGCGGGAATGCACTGATCTGCAACGGTGTCGTGCGGGAAATCAAATCCGCCGTCTATACGGTCGAGACTCCCGGAAACGGCGAAAAGGCAGATGTTCCGGAAGCCGCCCCTGTCTATACGATCTATCTCTCGCCGACGGCAGGGCTCGTGGATGCGGACGGCATGCTGATCGCCGACGATGCCGTGAAGATCACCGTCAAACAGCCTTCCGGAGCCGTCGATCTTACGGCTGCCGGCAACGGAATCGTCTATGGGGAGATCGACGTGAACTCCTCGAACGTCGGGGAAGCCTCGAAAGCGGCTCTCTCGGTCGAGTTCCTCTCGGCCCGCGTCGCCCGCATTTCCGCCGAAATCGAAACCGGCGGCAAAACGCTGACGGTCGCCTATTACGGACCGTGCAAGAATTCCGACGCTTCGGAGGAGGGAGACGACGCAGACAAGGTGGTGCTGGATAAAGTTCCGCTGTCGTGGTACCTCGGCCCGGTCAAGGGCGTGGAGTCGCACAACTATTATATGGCCTTTACGGATGCCGAATATACCGTGGCCAAAGGGCAGGTGACGCTCAAAGAGGCGGGTTACCTTTTCGTGGCCGACCTCTATGCGGTTCCGGGCGAAGATGCCTACACGCTTCCCGAGGGCGAATATATGGCCAGCCAGCTCAACGAGGACCACACGTTCACGTCCCAATATACCGGCGTTCAGTATATCGACGCCGAGGGCAATAAGACCCAGTTGTCGCTGGTTCCGGGAGAGCCGTTGAAAGTCACCCGCGAAGGCGACGTCTGGAGCGTTTCGCTCCGTTTCGTCGATACGGACGGTTCCGAAAAGAGCATCGTCTATGAGGGACAGCTCCAGATCGTCGATCAGCCGGAGGACGGCGGCTTCTACCTGCCGCAGATCGGACGCGACGTGGAAGTGGTCGGATTCAGCGCCACCGCGACCTATTACGGCAACATGCTCGAAGCAGGTACCGGCATGATGCAGATCAACATTTACGACGAAACCTACGACACGGAGAAGGGGCAGGGCGGTCTCGCCGCTGCGCTCGTCGTATTCAACGACCTGTTCGGCAATCCGAAGGAAGCCGTGATCAAGCCCCACGAATATCTGGCCAACACCTCGTTCCAATGGGGGTCGTGGATGCCCGCCGTGGAGATTCCGATGGAAGCGATGGTATTCCCGCTCGGCACTTATGTCCAACTGGACGACGGAACCTCTTTCGGACAATTCTCCTACGGAAAGGAGGGGACCATAAAGATCGAGGCCGTCGGCGAGAGCAAAGGCGAAAACGGCGAAGGCGAAAGCCAGCCGGTGTACAAGATCGAGTTCAACCTCACCTCGAAGGACGGCTTTACGCTCAAGGGCTCGTACACCGGAGTCATTCCGATCACCGACGCATCCGACGACAAGCCCGACGACGACGGCACCTCGACGCTCGAGCGCGACTACGACATGGATCTGTCGAAGATCAAAAAGGCGCATTACTATACCTCCGACCAAATCTATATCCAGGGCATCGGCTACAAGCCGGTCAGCACCTACAACTGCGGCCTGCAATTCATCAATATCGGTATCGAATCGGTAGGCGATCGTCTTGAGGACTTCGTGGATCGCGAGCCGGGCGGCGACATCGTCCGTCTGGAACTCGCCACCGAGCCGGGCAAGGAGAACGAGATCACTCCGGGAACCTACGAGGTGACCGAACAGCGCTGGCCGGAATTCATCAAGCCCGGAGTCATGATGCGCGGCATCATGCTGAACGGCGCCCTGAGCGGCAGCCGGTGGATGCATCAGTCCTACTCGATGTGGGGAGACGACGACAAGATCTTCGAATACATGGACGCACACGCCCTGCTCTACGGCGGACAGGTTACGATCACCAAGGTCGAGGGCGAAGGCAAGGAGAACTGGTATCGGTTCGAGGTTGACGGCATCTGCGTGCGCAAGCATCATGTGCGCGGAACGTGGGAAGGCCCTGTCGTAAGCCAAACGGCGGGCGGTGCTGCGGCCGGGAAGGATCATCTCGAACCGCCCAGGCTGCTCCGCCGCCTGCCGGCTCCGAAGGTCTCGATGAGCCGTCTGGCCGAAAAACTGCCGGACGTCATGTTCCGAAAGGCCGGAATGACCGAATGACAAAGTGAAACCGGATAGCGCGGGGTTTCCCCGAACCCCGCGCTATTAAAAACAATCGCTATGAAAAACTCGACCCATTACAGACTGCGCGCGCTGGCGTGCGCGATGCTCGCATCGGCAACCATGCTGGGCGCATGCGATGACGACGATCCCGACGACGATCCCGGAAAGAAGCCGCCCGTAAAACTGACCGACCAACTCCAGTACGACGGAGGCGACCTCGTCGGCATCAAGTCGGCGATCTATGTCGTTGAAGAAGACGGCAGCCACACCTTTTACCTCTCGCCGACCGAGGGGCTTATCAATGCCGAACAGATGGAACAGGCCGACGATTATCTGCGCGTGAAGGTGGACAATCCCGAGGGCAGCGTGAACACGGCCGCCGATCCGTTCGAAATCGAATACAAGGATATTTCGGTGAAAAAGACGACGATGAACGACGTCGCGAGCGTGGAGCTTTCCGTCGATCTGGTGACGGAGACCCGGCTCAATCTTTACACCTGCGTCGAATTGAAGAGCGGCAAGACGCTGCTCGCCCGCTACCAGAATACCTGTACGGAGGAGCGTGACATCGAACTGACGAACCAATACGAGATCGACAATCGGATCGCCGCCGTCGGAAGCGTCGTCGAGTGGCGCAACGTCCGCGAAGGCAACCGCCGCTTCTGCCTCTACGAGCAAGAGGGCCTGACCGCTCCCGAGGAGGGGGCTGCGGGCGTGGAGATTCTGCTCGCCGAGGAGCTGTTCGGAACGGCGGAAATCGACCTCGCGACGGCCGATCCCGCGAAGGTGCAGATTCGCTGCGGCGAATTCACAACGGGCGCCGGGACGACCGGAACGCTGACGGCGAAGTACCTGACGGACAAATTCGGCACGATCGAAGGGCTCGTCGTCGCGCTCGACGCTTCGAAAGACGGGAAACGCCTGCGTGCCGCCTACGAAGGCACGTTCGCCGGAGGCTATGCGGCCACCAATACGATCAAGGTGACGGAGCCGGCATCCGGCGGCGAGGCTGCGGCCGCAGCCGAGGCCCCGATCGCCGCGCTCTTCTCGCAGGAGCCGCAGGTCGGCAGCTACGTATTCGCTTTGGGCGATGCCGAAACGGCCGCAGCCCCGGCCGATCTCGCCAAAGGTCATTGGGCTGCGTATGTGCGGGTGCTGGCTGCCAAGTTCGACGGCGTGATCGACGTCGCGGCGCAGACCTCCGATTACTGGTTCCGGCTCTACGACCACAAGACCTATCAGACCTACTACGGCGAGGATGCCGGACTGACCGGTACGATCGAGACCCGTCCCAATCCCGCCGGCGGCAAGGAGATCTATCTGCGGGTAAATCTGACGCTGAAAAACGGCATCGGGGTCGAAGCCGAATACTACGGCGTGCCGACGGCTGCGACGGCCGACGCGATGGATGAAGACAAGCTGAAGCCCGTCAAACCGTTCGAGCCGAGCATTCAGATCCGTACCAAGGACAACAAAGAACCCGAAGGATGGACCGACAAGACCCTGGACCGGATGGAGGTCCGGCTGGAAAAAGGCTATCGCTGGAACGGAGGCGAAGAATACGGCGGTGCGACGTTCGATGCCTATTACTTCTACTTCTGTACGGGGGCGGAAGGTTCGTCCGTCGAGGACAAGTGGGCCAATCCGCAACTGATCCTGCCTGCTGCGATAGTCGATGCCGGCAAGGAGTGCGACCTGACCGATTTCGACAATACGAAATCCCACTGGAATTTCTATTACGATACCTCCATGGACTACCTGGCCCGCGGCTCCATCGGTTACGGGGACACCTATACGCAATGGGGCATGACTACGAAATTGTGTCCCGATATGGCCAAGGTTACCGCCATACGCAACGCGGACAAGACCTGGCAGGTTTCGCTCGTCATATTGGATTACGGCGCGTTCGATTCCTGGAGCGACGATAAGTCCGGAACCGAAAACACCCTGACCATCGAATTCCGGGGCAAGGCTGCCAAGTATTCGGGCTCGAAGACGAACGACCTTGCAGACGATTTCTACGAATAGTCTGCGGTCCGGCCGGTTCGGTGACCGGACTGGCGGATGACATTTCCCCCCCCCTCCGGACTCCCGGAAGGGGAGGGGGATATATTTCGGCTCCGCGCCGGGACACGAAGACAACGAATTTTCTACAATCAATTTTTTTACCAGCGTTAAAATGGCGCATTTATGACCAAAAAAATCTTTCTATCATGGATGGCTGTTCTCGGCCTGCTCCTGTCCGCCCATGCGCAGGAACGGGAGATTACGGGTTCGGTCAAAGATCATGCGGGGGCCGGCATCGTCGGCGCCACCATTGTGGTCGAAGGCACTACGAGGGGTACGACCTCCGGTGCGGACGGCGTTTTTTCGATCGAGGCCGCACCGGACAATGTGCTGGTCGTGTCGTTCATGGGTTATCAGTCCCACACGATCAGGGTGGGGTCGCAAACCCGGATCGACGTCGTGCTGAAAGAGGACACGCAGGCCATCGACGACGTGATCGTCGTGGCGTTCGGTACCGCGAAGAAGGAGGCCTTCACCGGTTCGGCCGCCGTCATCAAGTCGGACGACATCGCCAAGTCGCAGCAGTCCAACGTGGCGCAGACATTGGCCGGAAAGGTCGCCGGCGTGCAGATCGCCAACACCTCGGGACAGCCGGGAGAGAGCCCGACGATCCGCATCCGCGGATTCAGTTCGCTCAACGCCGGCAACGACCCGCTGTGGATCGTGGACGGCATGCCCTATTCGGGCGACCTGAACAACCTCAACCCGAGCGACATCGAGTCGATGACCGTGCTGAAGGACGCCGCCTCGAACGCCCTGTACGGCGCCCGCGGCGCCAACGGCGTGGTGATGATCACCACCAAAAAAGCCAAGTCGCAGGAGGCCCACGTGACGATCGACGCCAAGTGGGGCGTCAATTCGCGCGCCGTCCAGGACTATGCGTACATCACCAACCCGGCGCAATTCTACGAACTGCATTACAGCGCGCTGAAAAACTACTACATGGATTCGGACATGGGTGCCGGCGAGGCGCATCTGCGCGCCAATGAGACCCTTACGTCGTCCGCGAGCGGCGGCGGTCTGGGCTATATGGTCTATACGGTTCCCTCCGGGCAGGAGTTCATCGGCATCAACGGCAAGGTCAATCCCGCTGCGACTCTCGGCCGCCGTCTCGTCTATGAGGGCAAGGAGTACTACGTCCGTCCCGACGACTGGACCGATGCGGCTTTCCGCTCGTCCCTGCGTCAGGAGTACAACGCTTCGATCTCCGGCCAGACCGGGAACGCCTCGATCTACGGATCGTTCGGCTACCTGAACAACGAAGGTATCGCCTACAATTCGGACATGGACCGTTATACGACCCGTCTGCGCGTGGACTACCAGGCCAAGAAGTGGCTCAAGTTCGGCGCCAACGCCAACTACACGCATTTCCGCTACAACCAGATCGACGACAGCGGCGCCGGCAACTCGTCGGGCAACGTCTTCGCCTACACGACGGCCGTCGGTCCGATCTATCCGCTCTACATCCGCGACGGCGAGGGTAATGTCATGTACAACGAGGACGGCATCAAGCTCTACGACTACGGCAACGGCGACAACGCCGGCATGGAGCGTTCGCTCTTCCCCAACAGCAACGCCCTCTCGGATTCGCGTCTCAACAAGCAGGAGGCCGAAGGCAACGCCTTCAACGGCACGGCCTACTTCGACGTCACGTTCCTCAAGGACTTCAAGTTCACGTTCAACGCCGGCGTTTCGCTCGACGAAACCCGCTCCACGAGCGTTCTGAATCCCTGGTTCGGACAGTTCGCCAGCGAAAAGGGATCGGTTTCGAAAGGCCATCAGCGGAATTTCGACCTCAACTTGCAGCAGATTCTCAACTACACCAAGCAAATCGGCCCGCACAACATCAACGTGATGCTGGGCCACGAGTCCTACCAGAACCGCATTTACTTGTTGTCGGCTTCCAAGAGCAACATGCTGACGCAGGACAACGACGAACTGGCCGGGGCGATCATCGACAAGCAGGCGGCCAATTCCTACCGCACCGAGTACAACAACGAGGGTTATTTCGCCCGCGTCATGTACGACTACGAGAACAAGTACTTCTTCTCGGCCTCCTACCGCCGCGACGCCTCGTCGCGTTTCCATCCCGACCACCGCTGGGGCAACTTCTGGTCGCTGGGCGGCGCATGGATCATTTCGAAGGAAAATTTCATGGAGAGCACCTACGAATGGCTCGACAACCTCAAGCTGAAGGCCTCGATCGGCTCGCAGGGCAACGACAACATCGGTAATTTCCGCTACACGAACACCTACACGATCGAAAACGCCAACGGAAAGGTATCGACCGTCTTCAACGCCAAGGGTTCCGAGAACATCACCTGGGAGACCAACTCCAACTTCAACGCCGGCGTGGAATTCAGCTTCCTGCGCGGTACGGTTTCCGGAGGCGTCGAGTATTTCCTCCGCAAGACGACCGACATGCTGCTGTCGTTCCCGGTCGCTCCGTCGCTGGGCTATTCGTCCTACTACGCCAACGTGGGCGACATGCGCAACAGCGGTATCGAGATCGAACTGAACTTTACGCCGATCCGGCGGGAGCATGTCCAGTGGGACATCAACCTCAACATGACGCACCTGCGCAACAAGATCACCATGCTGCCGCCCGAACGCCGCAACAAGCAGGTCGATGGCTACTCCGGTTATGTGAGCGGCTCCACTTTCTTCGGAGAAGGGCTGCCGATGTACACTTTCTACATGAGGAAATATGCCGGTGTTTCAGACGAGGGCCTTTCGATGTGGTACATGGACGAAACCGACGGCAAGGGCAACCCCACGGGCAAGCGCGTCACGACGACCGAATATGCCAAGGCGTCGGACTATCTCTGCGGCGACCCGATTCCCGATCTCTACGGCGGTTTCGGCACGAGCGTCAATTTCTGGGGCTTCGACCTGAGCGTGGCCTTCACCTACCAGATCGGCGGTCTGGCCTACGACTCGGGCTATGCGGCGGCCATGTACTCGCCGGCCAACAAGACGACGGGCATGAACTGGCACAAGGACATCCTCAAGGCATGGTCGGCGGACAATGCGTCGTCGAACATTCCGCGTTTGCAGTATGAAGACAAGGATCAGAACAACATGTCGGATCGTTTCCTCATGGATGCCTCTTATCTGAACCTGCAAAACATCAACTTCGGCTACACGCTGCCGGCGAAATTCACCAAGAAGGTCGGAATCGAGAAGGTGCGCGTCTATCTCGCCTGCGAGAATGTCTGGTACTGGTCCAAGCGTCAGGGATTCGATCCCCGCTACTCCTATTCGGGATCGACGAGCCAGGCCACCTATTCGCCCGTAAGGACGATTTCGGGCGGTATCAACATCCAATTCTAATCGGCCTCAATCACTTTACGACAAACGATATACTATGAAAAAAGCGACAAATATAACGCTCGCGACGCTGGCGGCGGCTTTGCTGGCAAGCAGTTGCATCAAAGAAGCCGACCCCTATGAAATAGCCACCGAGGATCAGGTGACCCTCGAAACGCTGATCGAGGGTATTCCAGCCTCGCTCGTACAGGCCGGTTCCGCGGGCTACGCACAGGATGGCCAAGCCTGGGACTTCGCCCTGCCGGCCATCCATATCGCCACGGAATCCATGACGGGCGACATCGCCATCGGCGGCAATATCGGCTACGACTGGTTCGCACAGTGGGGAACCAACGAAGCGCTCGGGGCCGACTATGCCGTGGGCGCGCTCACGTGGAACAACTACTATGCGTGGATCATGGCGGCCAACAACGTCATCAAGCAGATCGACGCCTCGGACTTCTCCTCGCTCGACGCCACGCAGAAGTCCTATCTGGGCTTCGCCTACGCCTATCGGGCCATGTTCTACCTCGATCTGGTGCGTCTGTACGAGTTCAAGGAGAACAACTACACCGAAGCGCCCGAAGTTCTCGGGCTGGGCGTGCCCGTCGTACTGCCCGAGACCACCGAGGCCGAGGCCAAGAACAACCCCCGCGCCAAGGTCGATGACATCTACGACAAGGTGATCTTCCCCGACCTGGACAAGGCCGAAGAGCTGTTGAGCGGCTTTACGGCCCCCGACAAGTACACGATCAGCCTGGCGCTGGTTTACGGACTGAAGGCCCGGGCCTGGCTCGAGCGGGGCACGGCGAAGGAGGACGATGCCGCTTATGCGCAGGCGGCCGAGTACGCCCGGCAGGCCATCACCGCCAGCGGCTGCACGCCCCTGACGCAGGAGCAGTGGGAAGACCCCACGAACGGCTTCAACAGCGCCACGTCGAACAATGCCTGGATCTGGGGCCTCGCCCTGCCGAGCGAGAGCGTCGCCAACCTCTTCTGCTTCACGGCGCACATGAGTACCGAGAACGCATGGAGTGCCTACGGAAACGACGCCTGCCGCTGCATCAACAGCAACCTCTACAACAGTATCGACCTGCGCGACTTCCGCCGTCATTCGTGGCTCGATCCCGACCGCAAAGACCCGGAGAAGGAGTCCTACGACTACAAAAGCTGCCGCAAAGAGGGCAAGGAATACTTCAATGAACTGCCCGATTACGCGAACATCAAGTTCCGTCCGGCGCAGGGCGTCTATGAGGATTTCAAGGTCGGCGGAGCCGCAGACCATCCCTACATGCGCGTCGAGGAGATGTACTTCATCGAGGCCGAGGCCAGGGCGCATGAAAATCTTGGCGAAGGCATCCGTCTGCTCAACGAGTTCATGAACGGCCACCGCATCGTGGGCGGAGGTTACGACTGTACGAACATGTCGTCGTCGGTCGAAAGTTTCACCAACGAGCTGATGCTCCAGAAGCGCATCGAGTTCTGGGGCGAAGGCATCGTCATGTTCGACATGAAGCGGCTCGACATGTCCACCCGACGGGGCTATGTGGGAACCAACTCTCCCAATTCGTACCGGCTGAACACGGAAGGGCGCGCGCCCTACTGGAACTTCGTGATCACGCGCGGCGAGACGCAGAACAATCCCGTCATCGCCACGCAGAACAATCCCGATCCTTCGCAGACGGTCAAGCCGTGGAACGGCTGATGACCATCTGCGACCGAGCTGTCAAATTTAAAAGCAAATTACCGTGAAGACATTCAAGCATATATTACCGTTCCTGCTGGCTCTTTTCGTTCTGGCCGGCTGCAAGGACGATGTGAACTATACCCGGGGAACCGCGGAGGATCCCGACTGCTACGGTGTCTATTTCCCGAAGAAGCAGTCTGCGCGGACCGATCTGGAGTTCGAACCGGGCGCCCAGACCGAGGCGACCTATACGGTCAAACGGCGCAACACCGTGGATCCGATCGTCGTTCCGGTCGTCGTGAAGGCCAACGTCGAGGATATTTTCGTCGTCGAGCCGATCGTGTTCGATGCCGGCGAGGAGGAGACGACCTTTACGGTCAGCTTCCCCAATGCCCGAATGGGCACGACTTACACCTGCGACATCGACATCGAGGATCCGCGCTACGCCTCGGTTTACGGTCCCGACAAGGTGACCCTCTCGATATCGCTCGTGCTGGCCAAATGGGAGCTGGTCACCGACGAAAAGACCGGCGCAACCAAAGGCCGCTACCGCGACGACATTCTGGGCAACTTCGCTTCGATAGACAATCCCAATGCCAATCCGAACCCCGAAATCGAACTCGAAATCTACGAGCGTTCGGACAAGAAGGGCTATTACCGCATGAAGGCCTACACGCCGGAGCTGATGAACATCTTCGCCGGAGGACAGGTAAGTCACGAGAACCGCGGAGTCTGGACCTATGTCGATGCTTCGGATCCGAACAAGGTCTATTTTCCCTACCAGTCAACCGGCCTGACCCTCTTTGCCGAGATGGGCGAGTGGTACATCGCATCGCAGACGCCGGAGAATTTCGCCATGGACGAGTCGGCCGGACAATATGGCACGCTCAAGAACGGCGTGATTACCTTCCCGGCGCAGGGTATCGTACTCGAACCGAGCGAAGGCGAATATGCCGGTAAATTCTTCTACGCCAACGCCAACGGCTTGCAGCGGATCATGCTTCCCGGAGCCAGGGTTTACGACTACTCGGTGACCCTCACCAAAGGCGAACCCGCGGACGGAGTCGTCGAAATCGGCGCCACCCTCTCCGAGGACACCCGGGAGTTCCGCTATGCGATCTTCACGGGCAGTCTGAGCGACGGCGAGGCGAGCCTCAAGGCACAGGAGATGGCCGACGGCAAGATCGCCGCGGAACTCATCAGGACGATCACCGCTTCGGGAACGATTTCCGTGCAGGATCTGGAAGGCGGCACGGGCAAGTACACGCTCGTAGGCTGCATCTACGGTTCGGACGGGGAGGCGAATCCGGAGGGCGGCGAAACGGCGTCGCAGAATCTGAAAATGCAGGGCTACGCCTCCATTCCGTTCGGATATGTCGCCAAGGGCGACGAGGTTTCCGTCATCCTCAGCATCGGGCTCGAAGCCACGAACGAATTCGCGGGACAGGGCATTACGACGGACAATGCGGCGAAATTCTGGGCCTACGGCGAGGAGATCGAATCCGTCAAGTACGGAGTCTTCAAGACGGACGCCATCCAGGGACTGGACATGACGGCTTTCCTCCAGCAGATGGGCAAGGATTTCACCAAAGAGCAGCTCGATGCCATCAACGGCGGACATTACAGCATCATGCTCACGGGGCTGAACGGCGACACGGAGTACACGTTCGCCGGACTGGCCAACAACGGGTATGTCAGCGAACTCTTCACGGCGTCCATCCGGACCACCGGCAAATACAACCCGGGCCTGGAGAGCGAGTTCCTCTACTCGGACTTCCTGCCGCAGGACGAGCAGCCCTCGAAGGAGTACCTGATTTCGACCGAATGGAACTATTATGCCATCAACGTCATGGACGAGAAGCAGATGCGCCGGAAGATCGGCACGGTGACCATCGAAGACGATCCGACGGAAGACAGTTCGGTCGATCTGCTGACCATTACGGGCCTTACCGGTCTCACGTTCGACGAAGGCGGCCAGATCCCGGCGGTTTACGTTCCGGCCTCGGCTCCGCTCGCAGGCATAACCGGCGCCATCTCTCCGATGCTTTCGCAGGATCCGATCGGTGTCATCAACGGCGAGGACATCATCTCCGGCTGCGTCTCGGAGGAGAACCCCGAAGCCCTCTATGCGGTCAATTATCCGTTCATCGGAGGCGCCGTGGCCGACGGTTACATCTATTTCGTGCCCACCCCGAACTATGTCGAGCAGGGGGCCACGTTCCGTTATCTATATACATTGAGTACGACGACCCCCTATTCGATCCTTACGGACATGCTGCTCGTCGATCCCGCCAAGGATATGGGCGGCATTCCCGAACTGGCCGCAGAGCGGATCGCAGAACTGCGTCGGATGGCCGCAGAGCTCCGGCAGCCGCGGAATTGCGTCGAACGGCTCGAATTCTCCGTTTCCGCAGGACGCGGCTCCGTCAAAACCGTGCCGACCGACTGTGCGAAAGGATTTCTGCCCGCATCGGCTCCCGAAGCGAAAGCCGTAAGGGCTGCGGTCGGATTCAGCGATGCCGTGCGGCGCGCGGACGGTTCGGGGTCGGAACTCCGGTTCCGGAAAACGGCCGCTGCCGAAGTCACGCTCAAGTAATATCGGATCGGGAGAGGCCGGTCGTCCGGCAAGTGCCGGCCTCTCCCTTTTTTCCAAGCCAGAAACAACCTGCCGGACTCAAAAATCAGCATGATATATGCATAACAAAACGAAACTCCTGATTTTCGCCTCCCTGCTGCTGGCCGCCTGCTCGACGGACCCCATGCAGGAGATACCGAACCGCGGGGATTCCGCTCCCGAAATCGAGACTTCGGGCAAAATCTGCAATACGTCGGACGACGCCGTGGCCGGTTCGCTCATCGTAAAATTCGGCGAAGAAGCCGTTTCCGGTCTCGAACAGTACGCACTGAATGCGGCCGGGACCCGTTCGGCGCTGACCCGTTCGGGCATCGCATCCGTCGATGAGATCCTGACCGACCTGCACGTCACCTCGCTGGAGCGCGTCTTCCCCGAAGCCGGCGAACACGAGGCCCGCACCCGTGCGGCAGGGCTTCACAGATGGTATGTGCTCCGGTTCGCAGCGGAGGAGGACCTCGACAAGGCGGCCGAAAGACTCGCGGGTGTCGCCGAAATCTCGAAAGTGCAGTTCCGCACCCGTCTCTACCGGGCTTCCGACTGCAAGACCTATCCGTTCCACGCGACGGCGGGCGACCGGACCCGTGCCCTGGTCACGGCGGATTTCAACGACCCGAATCTTTTCTGGCAGTGGCATTACATCAACAATGCCGACCAGGCCGTCGCCACGACATCGGTGGCCGGAGCCGACATCCATGTGGCCGACGCATGGAAGCTCACGGCAGGCAATCCCGAAGTCATCGTCGCCATCGTGGACGAAGGGGTGAAATACACCCATCCGGATCTGGCGGCCAACATGTGGACCAATCCGAACCCTTCGCCCGAATACAACAGCCAGGACATTCACGGATGGAACTTCGCTGCCGACGGTCCCGTTTCATGGGACCGGAAGGGCGATTCGGGCCACGGAACGCACGTTGCGGGCACGGTGGCCGCCGTCAATAACAACGGCATCGGCGTCTGCGGCGTGGCCGGAGGTACGGGCAACGGAGACGGCGTGCGTCTGATGTCGTGCCAGATCTTCTCGGGCGACCAGACGGGCGACGCCCTCGTGTCGAGCCGCGCCATAAAATACGCCGCGGATCACGGCGCCTCCATCCTCCAGTGCTCGTGGGGCGTCAAGGCGGGAATATACACGTCGGACAACATGTTCATCAAGGGATCGCCGATGGACTACGAGGCGCTCCAGTACTTCGCCGCCCAGAAGAACTGCGAGGCCCTCGACGGCGGACTGATCGTTTTTTCCGCCGGCAACGAATCGACGGCCATGTCCGGCTATCCGGCGGGTTATCGTGATTATATCTCCGTCACCTCGTTTTCGCCCGACTACCTGCCGGCCAACTACACCAACTACGGTCCCGGCTGCAATATCGCGGCCCCCGGCGGCGAAACGAGCGGTCTGAGCGGCGGCGAGAAGGCCGGCGTACTCTCGACGCTCTGCTCCGAAACGAGCAACGGGGCGGATTACGGCTACATGCAGGGAACCTCGATGGCCTGCCCGCACGTCTCGGGCGTCGCCGCACTCGGCCTCTCCTATGCCTTGGAGAAGGGGAAGAAATTCTCTCTCGACGAGTTCAAGACCATGCTGCTCACCTCGGTCAATGAAATCGACTCCCGGCTGGGCGAAGGCTCGAAGGCCACGATCGCCGACGTGTCGATTTACCGCGGCAAAATGGGCACCGGCATTACCGACGCCTATCAGTTGCTCATGCAGATCGAGGGAACGCCCTGTCTGCGGGTCGCAGTGGGCGAGGTGCAGCTCATTCCGCTGACGCAGCATTTCGGACAGGGGGCCGAAGACCTCACCTACACCGATATCCGGATGTCGGCCAAGGATATGGAAAAGCTCGGCATCAAGGCGGCTCCCAAAATGTATAATGGAAAACTGATGATCAAATGCACGAAACCCGGATCGGCCAAAATCAAGGTTTCGGCGATAGCCGGCGGCACGAAACCCGGAACGGGCGTGGTGATGGGCGGCATGGTCGTCACCAAGGAATTCGCCGTCATCGCCCGTTCGGCCGGCGCAGCAAACGGAGGTTGGTTATAAAAACAGTGCTTGCAATGAAAAAACATCTTTATCATCTGCTCGTTTTCTCCCTGCTCGGCATCTTCGCCGCAAGCTGCTCGGATGACGACGACGCCCCCAACATTCAGTCGGAAATCGTAGGCGAATGGCGCCTCACTTCCTGGTCGGAGAGTGCTCCCGAAGGATTCGAGGTATATGTCGAATTCACTTCGGCATCGACGTTCGGACTTTACCAGAAGGTCGAAACGTCGGACTACACCAGATACACCGGGCGTTATTCGATCGACGGAGCCCGGCTGACCGGAGTGTACGACGACGGCGAGAGCTGGGGCAGCGGTTACGATTTCGAACTGACGAATGACGGGAACACCCTGACGATGACCGCCCGGACCGAGCCGGCCGAAACCAGCGTATATTCCCGGACGACGATTCCGGACGACGTGCGCGATGCCCGGACGTCCCGTGCCGGCTCTTCGCCGGAAATGAAGCGGATGCTGTAACTCGCCGCATCCGTCCTCTCCGCGAAATCCGTTCTGCGACCGGAACCGTTTTTCGGATCGCCTTGTGCCGTGACCGGTCGGATAACCGGAACGGCATGATGTCCTGCATGAAGCGATGCGAATGATTCGGCCGCGGAACGGATTTTTTCCAACCCGATTGCCATCTTAAAAACCTACGTCCATGAAAAACTCGTATTTCAAAGCCTTGTCCGGCCTTTTCGCCTTGTGCGCCCTGCTCGTCGGGGGAGGGTGTGACGACAGCGACTCCGAAGTGAATGAAAAGCCGTACGCCATTTCCGTATCCCAGAACGAAATGGCGGCGTATTACAGGATCACCGCTCCGACAGCCGCCGGAGCCGGAGAGACGGTATCCGTCGAGGTCGAAGTCACCAGCGAAAACCATTACCTGAAGTTCGTCTCCGCGAACGGCGTGGCCTGCGAGCAGGTTGCCGGCGACACCCGGGGCGGTACGTTCGAATTCGTCATGCCCGAACGGGACGTCACGTTAGGAGTCATTATCCAGGAGTTCAAGCCCGAAGAGTACCCGATCAACGCCCCCGTTTCGCAAGAATATACCGTCGCCGTCGCCAAAACGGCCGTAGCGGGCGAAGTCGTGGACGTCGAAATCGTCGTGACGAACGGCATGTTCGCCGTTTCGGCCTGTCTGTTCAACGACACTCCCTGCGAACTGGTCTCCAGTGGGACCGTCACCTGGAAATACCGTTTCACGATGCCGGCCGAGGAGGTGACGCTCACGGTGGCGACCGATCTGGAAAGACACCTCATCTCGCTCAAACAGGGTGAACACACCAGTCTCCGGATGCTCAACTGTTGCGACGACTGGGAGGCGGTTCCCCCGGTATTCGACGAATGTATGTACGGCATAGTCAAATTCATGTGGAGCGCGGACCTGGGTTATGACGGTCAGGTGAAGATCACGGGACAGACCACGGGAAACAATATCGAGTACACGTATCAGACCGACGATCCGGATATGGGCGAATGTTGGTCCTGCGTCATGCCGGACGAGCCGATTCTGATCGAAACGTCCGCCGTCGAGAAAACCGACTACGTCGGCAAGCCGTTCGTCGGAGCATACAAAGGTTTCCAGCTTACGGCTTCCAAGACACAGGTTATCCGGGGCAACTCGTCGGAATTCTCGATGGAACTGAAGACGAATACCTCGTATTTCGTAAAATCGACGGATGCCAACCGCTTCGATTTCGACGGCTGCTACGAATTCGACGAAGCGAAAAACCGCTTCGAATATCTCGCAGAGTTCAGCGACGACGGCTACGGAGAAATGGATTTCGGAGCCGGCGGCAGCTGGTTCGAAGGCGGCGACGCGTTCGTGTATATCAACGACCTGATAGACGACAAGCCCGACAATGTCAAATACTATTTCACGAGTACCGCCGACTTCGAATTCGTCAGTGCGGCGAGCGATTCGTACGGCTCCCGTTACCTGATCGAACTGAACAGGGCCGGTGCGAAAAGCTGGTACTATGTCGAGCGTGGGACCCGGAGCGCCCGGCCGGTCGATCTGGAATTCGAGAAGGGGGCGAGCATCGGTGAAAATTCGGAGGCGACGGTTTCCGACGAGACCGCCGCATTGTTCCGCTATTCGTACGATCCGGAGACCGGAATCCCCGTCTTCACCCTGCGCGGCAAAGAGGCGGGGACTTACAGGCCCGGAAGCGGCAGCGGACCGGAACTCACGCTCGACGGATTCGGACACGCCGTCTATGGCGATGCGGAAGGCGCTTACACGCTTCAGGGATCGGTCGTCGCCTTCGTCTCCGGGGCGGAACGGAGCGAGTTTGCGATCGACATGCAAAAGATGACCTATTCGGCGGTTTCATCCGGCGTATGGGACGGTCCCAGCGTATTTTCCGCCTCGTTCGACAAGGATTCGGCAATAGCGATCTTCGGCAATGAGCCGACCAAAGGTTCCGTTACGATCCGGCTCGACTCGGATTTCAGCGGGAACGAAAAGCAGGGATATGTGAAATTCAAGGCTACGGTTTACGATACCGTCTGGTTCAGGGATACGGACGTGACGGACGAAGCGTGCGTATATACCTACGACCCGGCGACCCGGACCCTGCTGATCTCTCAGGTGCTCGTCGGCACGGCAGACGGACGCGGAACGGAGCGCATCGACCTGCGTTTCGGGGTGTCGGACGACAAGCGGGAGCTGACCTGCGGGGAGGATATCCTGCTCCGCGCGATTTCGGGAGGCGACCGGACTTACATCAAGTTGAATGGCCTGCGGCTGAAAAGCGAATGACGGGTCAAATCATTGCCGGTCCCGGCTGTTCCCGGTGCATGCCGGGCCGATGACCGATTTCGAGTGAAAGAGTTCTTGCCGATGCGTTGAAACAAATGAACGCACGGCGGGATGGTAGAATTGAGCGAAGCGTAGCGAATTAGCCGATACGGCTTTCGCTGCGCTTCGGTTTTCTACGGGACGGAGCCCGTGTGAAACGACATGAAGCCGGACTGCGCAGGGACCCGGTCGCCCGGAGAATTCGCGTGCGGAGAAGAAATGCCGCCCGCGGGAGGGGCGGCATGTGTGACCCGGACCCTCATCCGGACCCGCTCCGGGGCGATTGCCCGGGTTTGCGAGGGGGGCTTTCCGACGGGATCTATTCGGCGAAGCCGACCGAAACGAAGGCGAGGATGTCGTGCAGTGCGGTCTGCCAGTAGCGCCACGTGTGGCCGCCGTCGCGCATCCGGTATTGCAGCGGGATGTCGCGCAGGCGCATGGCCTCGTAGAAGTGGATGTTGGCCAGGGCCAGGAAGTCGTCGTCGCCGCAGTCCACCCACCAGCGGACGGTGCGCTGCGCGGCGGCCTCCGCGTCGGAGAGGTCGCGGACTATCTGCACGGGGTTGTTCTCGGCCACCGAACGGCGGAAGGCGTTCTCGCCCGGGTCGCCGTAGGCTTCCAGAAGGCCGCTCATCGGGCAGGCCGAGCCGAAGAGCTCGGGGTGGCGCAGGGCATAGACCGCCGTGCCGCCGCCTCCCATCGAGAGGCCCGAGATGGCGCGGCGGGCCTTGTCGCCGCAGATGCGGTAGCGCCGTTCGACGGCCGGGACGAACTCCTCGAAGAAGAAGCGTTCGTAGGGCCAGCCCGGGACGTCGAAGTATCCCATGCGGTCGCCCGTGTAGTTCTCGCCCGTGCCCGAGGCGTCGGGCATGACGACGATCATCGGGAGCGCCGTGCCGGCGGCGATGGCCTCGTCGGCGATCTGGCGCATGTTGCCCTTTTCGGCCCAGTCGCCGTGGTAGCCGCTGGCGCCGTGCAGCAGGTAGAGCACCGGATAGCTCCGCCCCGAGTCGTCGTAGCCGGCGGGCAGATAGACCGAGCAGGTCTTTTCGGCGCCGAGCAGGGCGCTGCGGAAGGTGAAGGTTTCGATGCGGCTCTGGGCCGTGGCGGCGCAGGCTGCGATGCAGGCCGCGAGGAGGGTGAGCAGTCGTTTCATGGTCGGTGACGGTTTGGGAACGGGTTATTCGACATAGAGCACCAGCCCCTTGAGGTACTCCCCTTCGGGGTGGTAGATGTTGATCGGATGGTCGGCCGGCTGCGTGAGCTGGTGCAGGATGCGCACGCGGCGGCCGGCGATCGCGGCGGCCGAGAAGACCGTCGTGCGGAACAGCTCCTTCGACACGGCCTGCGAGCAGGAGAAGGTGAAGAGGATCCCGCCGGGGCGGATCTGCGACAGCGCCCGGGCGTTGAGCCGCTTGTAACCCTGCATGGCGTTGCCCAGCACCTTGTGGTGTTTGGCGAAGGCCGGCGGGTCGAGGATGATCAGGTCGTAGCGGTCGCCGATGTCGCGCAGGTACTCCACGGCGTCGGCCGCGACTTCGCTGTGGGGGGCATCCGGACCGAAATTCAGCCGCATGTTCTCCGTGGCCAGCGCCACGGCCCGCTCCGAGGAGTCCACCGAGCAGACTTCGCGCGCCCCGCCCGAGAGGGCGTAGACCGAGAAGCCGCCCGTATAGCAGAAGGTGTTGAGTACGGTGCGCCCCCGGGCGTAACGCTTCACCAGCTCGCGGTTTTCGCGCTGGTCGAGGAAGAAGCCCGTTTTCTGCCCCTTCTCCCAGTTCACCCAGAACTTCTCGCCGTTTTCGAGCACCACCTGCGAGGCATGGTCCGACGTGCCCCAGAGGTATCCGTCCACGGCTCCGAGGTCGGCCTTGAAGGGGAGCGTCTGCGACGACTTGTCGTAGATGGCCGTGATGCGGTCGCCGTAGGCGGCGCGGATCGCCCCGGCGATCTGCTGCCGCGAGCGGTACATGCCCACCGAATGGCACTGGACGACGGCCGTGGAGCCGTAGATGTCCACCACCAGCCCCGGAAGCGAATCCCCCTCGCCGTGGACGAGGCGGTAGCAGGTCGTCGAGGGATCGTCGGTGAGCGCGAGCGTGCGCCGCACGTCGAGGGCCACGCGGAGGCGGCGGTTCCACCACGCCTGGTCGATCTCCTCGCGCTCGAACGAGAGGACGCGCACGGCGATCGAACCGATCTGGTAGTGTCCCCGGGCGATGAAGGCGCCCTTGTGGTCGAAGACCTCGACCAGCGCCCCTTCGGCGATTTCGGACTCCTCCTCGGCCTTGATGTAGTCGATGGCTCCGGAGAAGATCCACGGATGACGGCGCAGGAGCGACTCCTCCTTGCCCCGCCGCAGGTAGATTTGCGGTATCATTTGCGAATCGTTTTTTTCGGTGTGCGCAGCAGCCGCTCGTAGATGCGCGTGCAGACCCATGCGTCGGTGGCGGCGTAGAGACGCTGCTTGTCGGTGAGCGTCGCGGCCTCCCAGTTGCTCAGCCGCTGCGCCTTCGAGACGCGCTGCCCGAGCACGATGGCCGAGAGTTTGCGCAGGCTCTTCTCCTCGATGCCCCACTGGGGCGCGATCGTTTGCAGGTCGATGAACCCGCCGTCGCGGAAATGGCGTATCTGGCGCAGCGAGCGCAGGTCGCCCGCCACGTCGGCGCCGATCTTGAGCACCTCGCGGCTCTCGAGCAGGCGGAGGATCGCCCGGTCGAACGGAATCCGGTTGAGCCGGAACAGGTAGCAGACCTCCGGGGAGGAGAGTTGCAGCAGCGAGACGCGGAAGGTCACCCCCTGGCGGAACGACGGGCGCGTCTCGGTGTCGAAGCCCAGCACGGGCTGGGCGGCGAGGTATTTGCAGGCGGCGGCGATATCGCGCTCCTGCTCGACGACGCGGATTTCGCCGCGGAACTCGATGGCCGGCAGCAGGGCGGTCTGTTCGTTGCTGATCTTGTCTATGAAGTCGTTTCTGGTAGTCATTCGACGGATGTTCCCGCAAAATTACTCATTAATTTTCAATATTCCCGTTTTGTCGGCTGCGATTTTGCCCCTTTCGAGCAATTCGCGCAGGAGGCGCGTCAGCCGTCCGGGGTCGCAGGCCGTTTCGGTGGCCAGCGTATGCGGGTCGGCCGGGGATGCGGCCAGGCGGCGCAGAAGCTCCTCCGCGAGGGCCTCGTCGTCGGGAGCGGCGGCGGGGGAGACGCCGGCATCCGCGTCCCGGGCGGCCTTCGCGGCCCGTTTGCGCGCGAGGCAGATGTCGCAGACGCCGCACGGCGCGGGGTCGTCGGCCCCGAAGTAGGATTCGAGCACCGCGCTGCGGCAGCGCTCGCCGTTGGCGGCGTAGGCGACCATGCGCTCGAAGCGTTCGCGCATGAGCTGCTGCCTTCGGAGGTAGGTCTCGGGAGCGATGTAGAGGTCCTCGCGGGGCAGCCGTTCCTCGTTCAGGAAGAGGATCGGCGAGCGGTTCGAGGGGATGTAGCGGATCACGCGCAGTTGCCAGAGCGTTTTGAGCAGCTCCCGGACCCGCTCGACGGTGTAGCCGCTCCACGTGGCCAGCTCCCCCTCGTCGATGGGACGGAACTCGGTGAAGACGCCGTTGTAGAGGCGCAGGATCGTGCGGATGAAGTGGTCCAGGTCGTCGCGCCGGACGCGGAGCTTGTAAAGCTCGTCCCGGCTGATGCAGAAGAGGATGCGCGCCGGGTTGTCCTGTGCGTCGGTCAGCGTGAGGTAGCCGTTCTGCTGGAGGAGCTTCAGGGCTCCGGCGACGGTCCCCGACCAGAGGCGTTCGCGGGCGCAGAAGTCGTGGAGGTTGAACAGGTACGACGAGCCGCCGCCTTCGCCGATGCCCACGCGCAGGTAGGAGCAGACCCGCTCGTAGATCTCCTTGACGCGTTCCAGCGGCGGAAACTCCTGCTCGAAGCGGCGTGCGATGCGGTCGCTGTCGTCCGCCGCGACGAGCAGCAGCGCGTAGGCGCGGCGTCCGTCGCGGCCCGCGCGGCCCGCCTCCTGATAGTAGCTCTCGAGCGAGTCGCAGAGCGCGTAGTGGACCACGAAGCGCACGTCGGGCTTGTCGATGCCCATGCCGAAAGCGTTGGTGGCCACCATCACGCGGACCTTGTCCGCGAGCCACTCCTCCTGGCGCAGCGCCCGTTCGGCGTGGCCCAGCCCGCCGTGGTAGGCCGCGGCCGTGACACCCTGCCGGCGCAGCATGTCGGCGACCTGCTCGGTCCCTTCGCGCGTGCGCATATAGACGATGCCCGATCCCGGGACGTTCTGCACGAGCCGCAGCAGTTGCCCCTGCTTGTCGTCCGTGCGGCGGACGCTGTACGAGAGGTTGGGACGCGCGAAACTGCTGCGCAGGATGTGCGGCTCGGCGAAGCGCAGGTGGCGCATGATGTCCTCGGCGACGGGCTTCGTCGCCGAGGCCGTGAGCGCCAGCACCGGAACCCCCGGCAGCCGTTCGCGCAGCTCGGCGATGCGCAGGTAGGAGGGGCGGAAGTCGTAGCCCCACTGCGAGATGCAGTGGGCTTCGTCCACGGCCAGCAGCGAGACGTTCATCCGCACGACGCGCAGCCGGAACGCCTCCGTGGCGAGCCGTTCGGGGGCCACGTAGAGGAACTTCACGTCGCCATAGACGCAGTTGTCCAGCGCGATGTCGATCTGCCGCGGCGAGAGGCCCGAGTGGATCGCCACGGCGGGAATGCGCCGCGCGCGGAGCCGGTCCACCTGGTCCTTCATCAGGGCGATGAGCGGCGTGACGACGATGCACAGCCCCTCGCGGGCCATCGTCGGAACCTGGTAGGTGAGCGACTTGCCGCCTCCGGTGGGCATCAGCGCCAGCGTGTCGCGCCCCTCCATCGCCGCGCGGACGATCTGCTCCTGCACGGGGCGGAACGAGTCGAAGCCCCACCAGCGGCGCAGCACCTCGTGAATCCTCTCTTCGTGCGTTTCCATAGTACAAAGGTAGAAAAATTGGGCGGTTTCGGGAAATTTTTATACTTTTGCCTCCGACCCGCCCGTTTCTCCGGACGGGGAGGACCGAATGAAGGCAAGGAGGAGTCTCATAGCGCTGGCATTGCTCGCCGTCTATCTGCTGATGACGGCGGGGACGGCTGCGGCATCGCTTTCGTGCGAGTGCCTGGCGTCGCCGGTCCGCGCCGCGCACCTCTGCAACCACGGCTGCCCCGTCTCCGGGGCGGAACCGGTCGCCGACGGCATGTTCGGCGGCGTGTGCTGCGACGACCTCCATTCGACCGATATCGAACTTTATCTCTCCGCGTCGGACGACGCCGGGAAGTGCGTGCGCTGCGTCGTGACGGACCTGCCGCCCGCCCTGGCAGCGTGTCCGGAGCCGGCGGATATGCAGGCGCTGCGGCCCGTTGCGGCCGAGCGTCGGACGCCCTTCGTGACGGACCCGGCTCTGCCGGCCGTCGGATTCCGGGCCCCTCCGGCCCGCGGATGACCGTCTCCGGGACGGTCGGGCCGGACACGCTTCCGGCCGTTCGCGCGAAACGGGCTCTCCGTTTCCCGAAATTCCCCGATTGTGAAATTTGACCCGGCGCACCGGACCGTTTCCGGGCGTCGGGACCGTAATGCGGATCCGATGGATACGAAACATTGCGAAGAGGTGCTGCTGCGCCACGGCATCCGTCCCACGGCGGTGCGGATGCTCGTGCTGGAGGCGACGGAGCGTTTCGAAGGGTCGTTCAGCCTGGCCGATCTGGAGGAGGCGACCGACGGGATCGACAAGTCGTCGATATTCCGCACGCTCGTGCTCTTCACGGAGCGCCACCTGCTGCATGTCATCGAGGACGGCAGCGGTTCGGCGAAGTACTGCGTGTGTCGTAACGACCACGCCTGCCGCCTCGGCGAGCTGCACTGCCACTTCCATTGCGAGGCGTGCGGGAAGACGTTCTGCCTGCCCGGCGAACACGTCCCCGCCGTGCGCTATCCGGCCGGATTCGAGGCGCGGGAAATCAACTACCTCATCAAGGGGCTGTGCCCCGAATGCAGGGCGAAGGTCCGGGGCTGAGGGCTCCCGGGACGGGGTGCGGAAGATTGCAACCCGGTTGCAGGGGCTTTTCCCTACCTTTGCCTGCGGAACGAAACCAAAAAGACATGAAACGATTCGTATATTTCGCGTTAAGCGCATTTTTCATCGCCGCGGGCGGCACGCTCCGGGCGCAGGACATACGGGGCGCGGTCCGCGATGCGGACGACCGGCCGCTGGCCGGGGCGTCGGTCTATTGGGCCGGAACGACCGTCGGCGCCTCGACCGATGCCGAAGGGGCCTTCCTGCTCCACCGCGTGAAGGGCTACGACCGTCTGGTGGCGTCGTATCTGGGTTACGTGAACGACACGCTCCGGATCGACGAGGCGGTGCAGCGGGCCGACTTCGCGCTCCGGGCCGAGGGCGTCGAGCTGGAGGGCGTCGTCGTCGAGGGCAACCTGAGCGGCAACTTCGTCAAGCGCGACGGCATCGTCAAGGGGGAGATGATCTCCTTCGCGGGCCTTTGCAAGATGGCCTGCTGCAATCTGGCGGAGTCGTTCGAGAACTCGGCCTCGGTGACCGTGGGTTACAGCGACGCCATCTCCGGCGCCCGGCAGATCAAGATGCTCGGACTGGCGGGGACCTACACGCAGATTCTCGACGAGAACCGTCCGATCATGCGGGGCCTGAGCGCCCCCTACGGGCTGAGCTATACGCCCGGCATGTGGCTCAATTCGATCCAGGTGTCGAAGGGCGTGGCGTCGGTGACGGCGGGACACGAGGCCATCACCGGGCAGATCAACCTCGAACACCGCAAGCCCACCGATTCGGAGCGGCTCTTCGTGAATCTCTATCTCGACGACGAGCTGCGCCCCGAGGCCAACGTATCGACGGCCTTTCCGGTGTCGCGGGACAAGAAACTCTCGAGCGTCGTCCTGCTGCACGGCTCGGGCGATACGGACGTGCGGAAGATGGACCACAACCACGACGGATTCCGCGACCTGCCCAGGTCGGCGCAGTTCAACGTGGCCAACAAGTGGCTCTATGCGGCCGACAACGGCACGCAGGTCCGCTGGGGCTGGAAATTCGTGCAGGAGAGCCGCCTCGGAGGCATGCTCGACTACCGGAACACCGACGCCATGCGCGAGGCGATGTTCCGCGACTGGGACTGGCAGACGGAGGGCACGCGGATGCCCCTCTACGGGTCGCATATCCGCAACCGCAACGCCAACGGCTATTTCAAGGTCGGAATGCCCGTGGGACCGTCGGTCTATGACGAGGCGGAGCAGGACGAGATGCGCTCGAACCTGGCCTTCGTGGCCGACTTCGACCATTTCGACGAGGAGGCCTATTTCGGGCTGAACGATTACAGCGGAAACCAGAATTCGCTGGCGCTCAATCTGATGTATAATCACTACTTCACCTACCGTTCGTCGCTCAACGTCGGCGTGCAGGCCCATCTGGACTACTACCGCGAGACGCTCGGCAACGATACGCCGTGGCTCGGCAGCGACCGTGCGTACGATTTCGGCCGCGACGAGGAGGAGGTCGGGGCCTATGCCGAATACACGTATGCCGTCCGGGACAAGTTCTCGGTGGTGGCGGGCCTCCGCGGCGACTACAACGCCTTCTACGACCGCTTCTTCCTCACGCCGCGCGGCCATGTGAAGTGGAACGTCACCCCTTCGACGACGCTCCGCGCCTCGGCCGGACTGGGCTACCGTTCGACGAACGTCATTACGGACAATATCGGCATGCTGGCCACGGGCCGCGAACTGGTGATTCCCGCGTTGGGCGATCTGGACCGGCTGGAGAAGGCCCTCACGCTGGGCGGCAGCCTCACGCAGACCTTCGGACTGGTGAATCCGGGCGACGCGACGCTGAGCTTCGACTACTTCCGCACGCAGTTCTGCAACTCGGTGGTGGTCGATCAGGAGTACGATGCGCAGACGATCCGGGTTTACGACAGCGACGGACGGTCGTTCACCGACACCTACCAGATTGACTTCTCGTGGACGCCCGTCGAGCGGCTCGACATTTTCGCCACGTTCCGCTACACGGACAGCCGCATGACGATCGACCGTCCGGACGGCACGACGGCCCGTGTCGAGCGGCCGCTGGTGAGCGAGTACAAGACGCTGCTCAATATCCAGTACGCCACGAAGTTCCGCCGCTGGGTGTTCGACGCCACGGCGCAGCTCAACGGTCCGGCGCGCATCCCGACGCAGACGGGCGATCTGGCCGACAGCCGCTATTCGCCACGCTATCCCATGTTCTATGCGCAGGTGAGCCGCAAGGTGGGCAAGTTCGACATTTACGTGGGCTGCGAGAATATCGCCGACTACCGGCAGGAGGACCCGATCCTCAATGCGGCGAATCCCTACGACTACAAGTTCAACTCGATGAATGTCTGGGGACCGCTCATGGGGCGCAAGTTCTACGCCGGCCTGCGGTTCAACCTCTATTGATCCGTCCCCGGCTCCGTCGCGGGAGTGTCTTCCCGACGGAGCCGGGGATACGGAGAAGCAACGATCCGAAAAACCCAAATAAAAAAGTGCGATATGAAAAAGTTAGTTTCGATCTGCCTTGCGCTCGTATTGTGCGCGGGGGCGTTCGCGGCCCCGGCATCCGCGAAGAAGGAGAAAAAGACCGTGACGACGGTGTTCGTGACCGACATCGAGTGCGACCACTGCGTGAAGAAGATCATGGACAACGTGCCGTCGCTGGGCAAAGGCATCAAGGACGTGCGGGTGGACCTCCCGAAAAAGGAGGTGACGGTGGTCTATGATGCGTCGAAGAACGACGATGCGAATATCGTCGAGGGCTTCGCTTCGCTTAAGGTGAAGGCCGAACCGAAAAAGGCCGGAACGGAGAAGTAGTTCCGGCGGCATCCGGATAACGACGGGCGGGACGTCTCTCTGGAAGGGGACGTCCCGCCCGTCGTTTCGGCGCAGCCGCATTTCGGCAGGTCATCCGGCCGGTTGTCCTGTCGGTCGGTTTGAGGCGTTCGTCCGGCGATCCGGTCGTTTCCGGTCGTCGGCTGTCCGGTTTCCGCGCGGGCGGCGTACCGTGCGGGGTGCCTCCGGGCGGGCGGTAGGGCGGGGCTCTCGCAGGAGGGCGCCGCATCCGTTTTGTCCGGATCTCCCGGGGGCGGTTCCGCCCTTCGGATCGGAGCGTCCGGTTTCCGTGCCGGTCGCTCCTCTGCTTCCTGTCGTCGGGGGGGGGCGTTTCCGGTCGGAGAGTGGAATTTACGGCCCGGTCCGTCTCCTTTCCGGGACGGGAAACGGGACTTTTCGGGTTTTTTCGGACATCGTTTCGTCAATCGCATATAAATAGTTGTATGTGTAATTGGATGATTATTAATATGTTAAAAATTAGGGGGGGGGATTTTCGGGGTAAAAAAGTGGCGAAAATTGGTTTCTTTCGAGAAATATGTTTACCTTTACACCCGAATCCTTCAGGATTCTTACATAGGGGACAGAGAATGGTGCTTTTGTATGGGAGAGGGTGTAATTGGCTGATTGATATGTATTTGTCTGTCAGTCGAGGAGCCAAAGGTATATCCGTATAGAAAAGCGCGCCAAGTTCGACGGCATGGGACAACCCGAACAGGAGAAGTGGTGGGCCATGAGCGCGGTATTCAACCGTTCGCTGAAAGCCAAAGACATACTGGACGCCGTCCGAGTCGAAAACTTCGTTCCGATGCGCAGCGTCGTCGAGGTCTGCGGTCGCCGCAGGGTCCGCAAGTCGGTCCCGGCGATTAGGAATCTGATCTTCGTCCGTACGACGCCGTCCAGCATCAGGGAGCTGAAATCCCGCTATCTGTTTTTGCAATACCTTACGCACCGGGTGGACGGACATACCGAGCCGATCGTCGTTCCCGACGAACAGATGCGTCATTTCATTGCCGTGGCGAGTTCCGACGACGAGCACCTGATCTATCTTCAGCCCGAAGAGGTCCGCTTCGGGGCCGGGGACCGCGTCCGCGTTCGCGGAGGTGTCTTCGAGGGCGTCGAAGGGGTGTTCGTGCGGGTCAAGGGCACGCGGGACAAACGCGTGGTGGTCATGCTCGAAGGGGTGGCCGCCGTGGCGCTCGTAACGCTTCCGGTGCAGTTGCTGGAAGCGCTCTGATCCCTTCCGCGATACGGTTTCGGGGCTTTCCGTAAAAAAGCCGCATTCCGATTTTTTTTGCGATCCGCCTTTCGTGTCGCCGGATGTCTCCGGTGCGGTCGTTTTTCGTGTCTTAATCCATACGGAAAAATTAATCGGGCATTGGCCATGGATACATTATATTTGGTAATCGGGGAGATTTTGTTGCCGTTTTCGTTGGGGTTGTTGTGCGTATGGTACGTCCATCCGTGGATGGTTCGTATCGCGGAGCTGAAGGACATCGTGGACGAGCCGTCGAGCCGGAAACTTCAGCGGC
>NZ_JAGQEJ010000012.1:0-63985 GCF_018101075.1 Alistipes sp. Marseille-P2263 | reverse complement strand
AGGGATACCAGCTCACAGGAAACCAGAAATGCCTGGACTGGTTCGAAAAACTGCACCAATACATGTGGGAGCACTTCAAGGACCCCGAGTTCCCCGAGTGGTTCGGATACCTGAACCGGCGAGGCGAGGTCCTCCTGCCTCTGAAGGGAGGAAAATGGAAGGGGTGCTTCCACGTACCGAGAGGTCTGTTCCAGATATGGAAGATCCTCGAACAATGCAAATAAAACCGACCGAAAAGATGAAACGAACGTTATTCGCGATCCTGTTATCGCTCTGGAGCGCCTGCGCGTGGGCTGCGGGCACGGTTACGGTCAAAGGACGCGTCGTCTGCGACGGCCGGGGCGTGGCGAACGTCCGGATCTCCGACGGCGACGGATTCGCCCGGACCGACGAAAAGGGATATTACACGCTGGAAGCCGATGCGCAAAGCCGGTTCGTCTTCGTCTGCGTGCCGGCGGGGTACGACGCCCCGACGGAAGAGGGCGTCGTACGCTTTTTCCGGCCGCTGCCGTCCGGAGGCGGAACCTGCGACTTCCGGCTGCTGCGCCGCCCGGGCGACGATACGCGCCACGGGTTCGTCGTCATCGCCGACCCGCAGATATACGCCCGGAAAGAGTTCCCGCAACTGGCCGAGGCGGCCGACGACATCGCAGCCACGGTCCGCGGCTACGGCGGCCTGCCGTTCCACGGAATCTGCTGCGGCGACATCGTGCACCTGGACCACTCGCTCTACGGCGAGTACAACGACGTGATGGCCCGGACGGGACTCGTCTTCCGCAACGTGATCGGCAATCACGACATGACGCTCTACGGCCGGTCCCACGAAACCTCCTTCACGAAATTCGAAGATACGTACGGTCCGACCTACTATTCGTTCGACGTCGGCCGCATCCATTACGTAGCGCTCAACGACAATTTCTACATCGGACGCGAGTATTTCTACATCGGCTATCTCGACGAGCGGCAACTGCGCTGGCTGGAGAAGGACCTCGCTTCCGTGCGCCCCGGCTCCACGGTGGTCGTCTGCCTGCACATCCCCTCGACCTGCGAAGAGGCGGACCGCAAGCAGTTCAGCTACGACAACGCCTCCCTGACGATGGCGAACCACCGGGCGCTCTACGAACTGCTGAAACCCTTCCGGGCACATATCGTCTCGGGCCATACGCACACGACCTGCAACCAGCCGATCGCTCCCGGCCTGTACGAACACGTGACGCCCGCCCTGAGCGGCGCATGGTGGCAGGGATCGCTCTGCACCGACGGCACCCCGGCCGGATACGGCATCTACGAAGTGGACGGCGACCGCATCGAATGGTACTACAAATCGACGGGACACCCGGCCGACTACCAGATAAAACTGTACGACGGGCGCGAATGCCCGCAGTTCGAGGGGTATGCCGCAGCCAATATCTGGGCCAGCGACCCGGCCTGGCGAGTGGAGTTCGAAATCGACGGCAGGCCGTGCGGCCCTGCCGAACGGTTCCGGGCATACGACCCGGAAGCGGCACGGCTCTACTCCGACCCCGACCGGCTGGAGCACAAATGGATCGCTCCCTCCGAATCGGACCACTACTACCGGGTTCCGCTGCCCGAAGGGGCCTCGCGGGTCGAAGTCTCGGCGACCGACCGTTTCGGCCGCAGGAGCACGGCGGCACTCGATCTGAAATAAACCGGCAAAGACACGACACATGAAAGCATTACGAACGAAGTACCTGTCATTGACAGCCGCCCTGTTTCTCCTGTCCTGCAACGCCCCCGCACGCTACGACGTGGTGATCGTGGGCGGCGGGACGAGCGGGACGGCCGCGGGCCTTCAGTCGGCGCGCCTCGGGGCGCGGACGCTCCTCGTCGAGGAGTTCGACTGGCTGGGCGGCATGCTCACCTCGGCGGGCGTGAGCGCCACGGACGGCAACTACGCCCTGCGCGGCGGCATCTGGGACGAATTCCGGAGCGAACTGGAGCGGCACTACGGCGGCCCGGAAGCGCTCCGGACGGGGTGGGTGAGCAACATACTGTTCGAGCCCTCGGTGGGCGACAGCCTGTTCAAACGCATGGCGGCGCGCGAGCCGAACCTCGAAGTGCGCTACCGCACGACGGCCGCCGGATTCGACCGCCGCGACGGGGTGTGGCATCTGGAGATCGAGTGCGGCGGGAAACGCGAGCGCATCGCGGCCCGCGTGCTGATCGACGCCACCGAACTGGGCGACGTGGCCCGGGAGCTGGGCGTACCCTATGATGTGGGCATGGATGCCACGTCGGAGACCGGCGAGAAGGAGGCGCTCGAAGCCCCGAACGACATCGTGCAGGACCTGACCTACGTGGCCGTGCTGAAGAATTACGGGCGCGACGTCACGATTCCGCGTCCCGAAGGCTACGACCCCGCGCTGTTCGCCTGCTGCTGCATCAACCCGCTCTGCGTCTCACCCAAGGAGCCGGACCGCATGTGGCCCCGGGAAAAGATGATTACCTACGGGAAACTCCCCGGCGGGAAATACATGATAAACTGGCCGATCGAGGGCAACGACTACTACGTGAACATGATCGACATGGATGCCGCGGAGCGTGCCGAAGCCGTCCGGCGGGCGAAAAACCACACGCTGTGCTTCGTCCATTTCCTCCAGACCGAACTGGGATTCCGCACGCTGGGCCTTGCCGACGACGAGTTCCCCACCGGGGACCGTCTGCCGTTCTATCCCTACCACCGCGAATCGCGGCGCATTCACGGACTGGTGCGCTTCACGCTCAACGACATCACCGACCCCTACGCCAACACGCTCTACCGCACGGCGATCGGCGTGGGCGACTACCCCATCGACCAGCACCACACGCGCTATCCGGAGTGGAGTTCGCTGCCGAACCTCTATTTCCATCCCGTGCCATCGTACGGCGTGCCGCTGGGCGTGATGCTGCCCGCGTCGCAGCCGGGGCTGATCGTGGCCGAGAAATCCATCTCGGTGACCAACCTGGTGAACGGCTCCACGCGCCTGCAGCCCGTGGTGTTGCAGATCGGACAGGCGGCCGGAGCGCTGGCCGCACTGGCCGCGGCGGATGGCTGCGAACCTTCGGAGGTCCCGGTCCGCAGGGTGCAGGAGGTGATTCTCGACGACGGAGGCTACCTGCTGCCGTACCTCGACATGCCCTCGACCGACCCACGCTTCAAGGCCATGCAGCGCATCGGGGTGACGGGTATTCTGCGCGGACGCGGTGCGAACGTGGGATGGTCGAACCAGACGTGGTTCGACGCCGGGAAACACGTTTCGGAGGCGGAGCTGCGCTGCGGACTGCATGCTGTTTACCCCGCGGTGGCCGAATCGGCGGACCCGGCGGCCGTGAACGGCACGCGGCTGGCCGCGATGCTTTCCGAGGCCCTTGGAAAAGATACGGCCGCCGCGATGCACGAGAAAGCGGCCGGGCTGCTCGCGGATTACGATGCCGCAAGGCCCCTCACGCGCATCGAATGCGCCCAGATCATCGACGCCCTGGCTGACCCGTTCCGCTCGGTCGGGATCGACATATACGGAAACTACATACACGCAACAAACGAGAACCCGCAATGAAAAAACTCGCAACCGTACTCCTGCTGGCTTTCGCCGCGGCGGGAGCCGCCGGATGCCGGAGCGCATCCGCCCCCGTGAAACCCAAACTCATGTGGCTGGACTGTTCGGCCAACTGGGAGCGTTTCAGCTACCCCGACTCGATCCGCCACTACGTCCGGAAATGCCGGGAGGCCGGCATGACGGCGCTGGTGCTCGACATCAAGGGCACTTCGAGCGAAGTGGTTTACCCCAGCGAATACGCTCCCCGGCTCAAGGAATGGAAGGGCGTCAGACGCCCCGACTTCGACTTCATCGGCACCTTCACCGACGCCGCGCATGCTTCCGGCATGGAAATCTACGGCTCGTTCAACACCTTCGCCGAAGGCAACGGCGTCTTCCGCCGCGGCCTCCTATACGACGGCCGTCCCGAATGGCAGGCGGTGAACTACCTGCCGGGCAGGGGGCTCGTACCGCAACTGGAGATTCCCGGCAAGAAGGTACTCTTCGTCAATCCGGCGCTCCCGGAGGTGCAGGAACACGAGATCGCCCTCTTCAAGGAGGCGGCCCGGAAGTACGACCTCGACGGCATCCTGCTCGACCGCGCCCGTTACGACAACATCCAGTCCGACTTCTCGGATTTCTCGCGCGAAGCCTTCGAACGGTACATCGGCCGAAAGCTGGAACGGTTTCCCGAGGACATCTACGCATGGGAGGAAGACGGCGCCGGCGGCTGGAAACGCACGGACGGCCCCTGGTTCAAAAAGTGGATCGAGTGGCGCGCCTCGGTCATCCACGGCTTCTTCGCTCGCACCCGCGAGGAGCTGAAAGCCGTGAAACCCGGGCTGAAGTTCGGCGCCTACACGGGCGCATGGTATCCCTCCTATTTCGAAGTGGGGGTGAACTGGGCCAGCCGGGAATACGATCCCTCGCAGGAGTACGCATGGGCCACGCCCGAATACAGGAATTACGGATATGCCGAGCTGCTGGACATCTACACCAACGGCAACTACTACTGGAACGTCACGATCGACGAATACCGCAGCAGCAACGGCCTGCACCGCAACGAGACCGACAGCGAGGTTTCGAAGGGCGACCACCTCTGCGTCGAGGGCGGCTGCCGCTACTCGCGCCGGCTGCTGCACGGCAAACCCTTCTACGGCGGCATGTACGTCGAAGACTACAAGCGCGACACGACGCAGTTCAAGCGGGCCGTGGAGATGAACCTCCGCGAATCGGACGGCCTGATGGTCTTCGACATCGTCCACATCATCGACCGCGACTGGTGGGGTCCGCTGCAACGGGCCGTGGAGGCCTACGAAACCGGGGAGGCGGGACGATGAGACTCTCCGCACTGGCGGTGCTGGCGCTCCTGTGCGCCGGCACCGTCCCCGCCCGGGAGAGGAGCGGGGAGCTGCCCGCCGCATCCTCCGAAATCCGGTATGTGGGACGTACGGAGACGACCGGCGGCAGCGTGAGTTTCGACTGGAGCGGAACCTATTTCGAATGCCGTTTCACAGGCGGTTCGCTGGCCGTGCGCGTCTCGGACACGAAAAGGAATTACTACAACCTGACCCTCGACGGACACGATGCCGGCATCGTCACGACATTCGGCACGGATTCCCTCGTGGTGCTGGCCGAAGGACTCGGCGAGGGAGAGCACACGCTGCGAATGCAGAAACGCACCGAGGGCGAACAGGGGCGCACGACGCTCCACGCATTCCGACTCGCACGGAACGGACGGCTGCTCCCCGCACCGCCATCGCCCGGACGCCACATCGAGTTCATCGGCAACTCGCTGACCTGCGGCTACGGGACCGAAGGCCGTTCGAAGGACGAACCCTTCGAACCCGAAACCGAAAACTGCGACAAGGCGTTCGGCTGCATCGTGGCCCGCTACTTCGGCGCCGACTACACGCTCATCGCCCACTCGGGACGCGGAGCGGCGCGCAACTACGGCGACCGGAACACCGTGTCGGAGAATACGATGGCCGACCGTCTCGGCAACACGTTCGACGAGTCGCCCTTGCCGGCCTGGAATTTCACCGCTTCGCCGTACCGGCCCGACATCATAGTGATAAACCTGGGATCGAACGACTTTTCGACCGAGCCGCACCCTTCGCGCGAAGAGTTCGCGGCTGCCTACACGCGCATCCTCCGCACGCTGCGCGACGCCTACGGCGACACCCCGCCGATACTCTGCGTGGCCCCGCGGGTCGGGGAGCCGGCCTTCACCTTCATCCGCGACATCTGCCGCGCGGCCGTCGTACGGAACCTGCACTTCACGGCCGTGCTGCCGGGATACTGCAACGACGGCAGCGACCTGGGATCGTCGGCGCATCCCAATTACACCGGGCAGCGCAAACTGGCGATGCTCCTGATTCCCTACGTCTCGACGCTCACGGGCTGGGAGGCGGAGGCGAAACCGATCGAATAGCCCCGCCCGGGCCCCGGGCCGTCCGGATCGCCTCAGAGTTTCGACACGACGGCATTGACGCGGTCCACGATCCGCCGGTCGAACTCCTTGAGGTAGATCTGCGTCGTCTTCTCCGACGTGTGGCCGAGGCCCTCGCTGATCACCGCGACCGGGGCTCCCGACTCCCGGGCCAGCGTGGCCCAACTATGGCGCGCCACATAGGTCGTCAGCGGCACGGAGACGCCGCATTCGAGGGCGATGCGCTTCAGGTAGCGGTTCACGCGCTCCAGCGCCAGCCGGTACTGCCGGTGCAGGTCGCGGCCGTCGGTCCCCTGCAACACGGGGAAGACATACTCCGACTCGTTGGCGTACTTGCGGATCAACGCCTTCAATTGCGGCGTCAGCGAGACATGGAGCCACTGCCCCGTCTTGCGCCGCCGGTAACTGATTACACCGTTGCCGACCGAGCTCTTTTTCAGGTAGATGATGTCCACGAAGGGCATTCCGCGGCTGAAAAAGCTGAACAGGAACAGATCGCGGGCGAACTCCAGGCGGGAATTCGCAGGAAATTCCGCATCGTGAATCCGTCGCAGCGAAAGCCGGTCCAGGGCCCGTTTGACCGTTTTCCGGGGTTTCGAGCGGACATGTTCGAACGGATGTACGCCGGCCGGCACGCAACCGTCGTCCACGGCCTGCCGCCAGACGGATTTCAGGTTGCGCATGTAATAGCAGATCGTGTTGAGGCTCACGCCCCGGCGCAGCAGAAAATCTTCGTATTCCCGGACAAAACGGGCGTTCACGTCCGCCAGACGCACCGCACGAAGCCCGATGAACGCCGCCAGCGAAGCCCGGGTGTGCCGCAGGGCCGCCTCCATGCCGTAACGCTCCGCCTGCCGCCGCCGTTCGATCTGCACGTCCATATAGTGCAGCAGCCCCAGCCCTCCGTGGTCGGCCCGATACCGGAAAACGATCTCCTCGACGCTGTACCCCGACCCGCGCGCCTCAAGGGCCGCGATGTGGGATTCGATGCTTCGGCGCTGCTGCGACAGTTGCCGGTTCATCCGCTGCACTTCCCGCTCGCCGCGCCGCGAACCCGGTCCGCCCAGGACCTTGCCCCGCACCGCGTCGAACTCCTCCGGAAACAGTCTGAACGAAGTATAGATCAACCGTTTCCGTCGATTCTGAATCAATTGAAAAACCAAAGGATAGGAACCGTCCCGCAATGCCCGGTTCCTGTTCAACAACAACTTCACACTCGCCATACTCTTGGATTTTCACAAAAATATGGCAATTTCACACCTGTAAGAAACGATTCGGAAACACATTCGGAATTTTTCGGACACTCCGGGCGGTCCCGCGCGATCCGGCGAAACGCTCCGCAAAAGGGGAAAACGGAAGAAAAAACGGCGAACCGCATCCGGAGAGAGAAACGGATTCGCATGAAGGAACGGGGCCGCGGCGGTGGCGCGGTCCCCGTTCGGTATCATGAGCCGAAGGCTCCGCGCGGAGGATCAGGCGTCCGCGCCGGCGTGCCGGCCGGCCGACAACGCCTTCCAGGCCGCCGCCGCGAGGGCAGCGCCGGCGAAAGGCGCCGCGATGAACACCCACAACTGCGACAGCGCCTCGCCGCCCTCGAACAGAGCCGGGGCGATCGAACGCGCCGGATTCACCGACGTCCCGGTAACCGGGATGCAGACGATGTGGACCAGCACGAGCGTCAGACCGATGACCAGTCCGGCGAAATCGCCGGCCCCCCGCTTCGCATCGGTCGCACCGAGCGCCACCAGCACGAACACGAACGTAAAGAACGTCTCGGCGACCAGTGCCGGAAGAAGATTTCCGGCCGCAAAGGCGTTCGCCCCCGTCGTCGTCGCGCCCGGGGCCACGTGTCCGCCGTGCACCGCGACCCAGAGAATCGCGGAACCCGCTGCTGCGCCCGCGATCTGCGCGGCCATGTACCACAGGGCATCGACGCTCTTCATCCGTCCGCTCAGCCAGACGCCCAGCGTGATCGCCGGATTGATGTGACAGCCCGAAACCGGGCCGATCGTATAGGCCATCGCCACGACCGAAAGGCCGAACGCCGAGGCGATCGTCAGCACGGCGGCCGTCGTCGCCGCCCCGCCGTTGAACACGGCTGCACCGCAGCCCGCGAGCACGAGCACCATCGTGCCCAATGCTTCCGCTACATATTGTCTCTTCATAACAGATTTCGTCCGATCCGGACGCCGGGACCGTCCTCCGCGGGGACGGGGCCGGGCCATCCGGAACCATAGCAATTTAGAAAGTTTCACTTAAAAGAACCGTGCGGCCGGTTTTCACTATCCTTGTGACGACAAAGACACTACGGCCGGCCCGCACGATTCCGAAGCCTCCCGGGCGGCGCAGCGCAGCCCGGGAAAATCCGGCCGACAAACCGGCGGCCGGAAAAAGGCGGGGCGACGACGGACCGGAAACAACAATTCGATACAGCTCCCGACCGGTCCGCCATCGGCCCCGGTCGTCAGAAGGAGTAGAAGAATCCGAACCGCAGATCGGAACTCCTGAAGTCGAATCCGAATCCGTCGCCCCCTCCGTTGTAATAGTCGTTCTTGTAGCCGAGGAATCCGAAGCTGGTCAGCAGGCTGAAACGGTCCGAAATTCTAAACGCCAGCCCGGGCGTCAGCCCGACCTTCCAGCCGCTCCCGTCGCCCATAGCGACACCGAACCCGCCGTCCACGAAGAGCGTGAAACGGTCCCTGGAGAAATACTTGTAGCGCGCATACGGTTCGATCACGAAGACCTCGGCACTCGTATTCCCTGTTTTCCGGTAGTCGAATCCGAGCACGCCGCCCAGGCTCCACTTCGCATTGAAATCGTGACCGAACTCGGGGGCCAGCGCAAACCCCGAAGAGGTCACGCCCTCCACCTTGTCGTGCCAATAGCCGACCCGGCCGCCGATCCACCAGCCGCTCTCCTGGGCCGAAACCGTCGGAACGGCCACACTGCACGCCGCGAAGGCGAACAGAAGCATCAAAATCTTCTTCCTATTCATATAAACATTGTTTTTAAGGGTTCCGGAGAGGCAGTCCCGCACCCTCCGGAACCGGGTTTTCCACTTCTTTTCTCTCCGGCGGCTACCGGATGATTACCGCACGGTTCAGTTCCGGATCCGCGAAGAGGTTGTTCCGGTCCCCTTCGGCGACCTTGCGCAGCCGCTCCTTCGCCACGCCGTACTTCTCGACGAGCAGTTTATAGACGTATTCCATGCGTTTTTCGCTCAGACGCTGATTCCCGGCCGCCGTGCCCGTAGCCTTGTCGGCGGAGCCGCAGAGCGTGAAGACCTTCTCCCTGTCGGCTTCGAGGGCGTTCTTCACGTAGAAGTCCAGATTCGCCAGCTCCTTCTTGTCGAGCGTGGCCTGCCCGATCCGGAAGAAGAGCGCCACGGGCGTCGCCGACACCGAAGCGACCTGCACCGTCTCGGGTTCGCGCTCACGCAGCCGGGCATTCTCGTCGGCGAGCGTCTTTTTCTCGGCTTCGAGAATGTTCCTGGCATTCTCCAACGCGTCGATACGGGTCAGATAGGGCGTATAGTCGGGCGCCGCGACGGGCTTCACCCGGCGGAACCCGCGCCGGTTCAGTTTGAACGACAGTCCGACCGTCACCGAGGTCATTCCCTCGCCGCGGCTGCCGCGGGCCACCCCGTCGAACCGCTGGTTCACGAACAGGTGGCGCATTTCGAGCGTCAGGTCCAACAGGTCGCACAGCCGGATGTCGTTGAGCAGGCCCGCACTCAGGGCGAACTCGTTCTTATACGTCCCGTTGCCGTACGACCGGGCCCACCCGGCCCCGAGGAAGGGCACGAAATTCCACGTCCTCGTCTGCTTGTATCCGCTCACGGCGTCCGAAAGGTTCCACATGAAATCCCCGTGCAGATACGACACGCCGAACTTCTCCCGATAGAATCCTTCCCCGACGGGGGACTTCGCGTAGGCCGTCTGTCCGAAGGTCCATCCCTTGGCATTCAGCCCCGAATAGCCGATGCGCACGCCTACGGCCGGCGTGATCCACTTGCCGACGTTGAGGTCCAGCGCCGGAGCGAGCCGTTTCCCGAATCCGCCGTGCGAATCGTTCTCGCCGTGATAGACGTTCACGCCGCCGGCGATCCCGATGAAGATGTTGTCGAAAAAACGGTTGGTCTCGTAGGGACCGCGCACGATCCCTCCCCGCTCGTCGCGGTTACCGTTCTCCTGCGCCATGACACCCGCCGAGACGAGCGTCAGGGTTGCGGCCAATGCGCCGCGGACAAATGCGTTTTTCATATTTTTCCGTAAGATTTTCGGCGTCCCGCCGCTGATCCCGGCCGGAGCCGGAGACGGGCGCCCGGTTAGTAAAATGGATTCCGATCAGCGGCGGACGCCTTTCCGGACGGATTTCGATGCGCCCGAAGGCGCCGCATCGAACTGCAATGCCTTGCCGGGCTTGAACTTCACGACCCGTTTGGCCTCGATCCGGATCGCCTTGCCCGTCGCGGGGTTATGTCCCGTGCGTCCCTTCCGGTCGCGGACCGAAAAGGCTCCGAAACCGGGTACGGAGACTCGTTCGCCCCGTTGCAGGCTCTGCGCGATGACCCGAAGCATTGCATTCGCCGCCCTGGCGGCTTCGACGCCGGTGAATCCGCTCTCGGCGGCCACGGCCTTCACTAATTCTCTCTTGTTCATCTGAAATTTTATTAAGGTTAAACTGTCGCCCCTCCGCGCCGCATCCGCCGCCCTGCCCGGGCCGGATCCGAACGGAAGAGCTAAGAGCTATCGGATTTTACGACCCTTTCCCGGCGTTCCCCGCGCCGCTCCCGGCCCGCGCTCCCCGCTCTCCGGCGGAACCGCGGCGGACCGTTCCGGCGCAGGGGACGGGAACTCCTCCCCGTCGGGCTCCTCCCGCCAGAGAAGGCGGAACGGCAGCCCCCGCCGCGCCTCGTTATACGCTTCGATCTCCCGGCGGTAATAGCGCAGGATAAGGGCCGGGACCCGCTCTCCGCGCCGGCAATAGGTGTCGGTCACGAATTGCCGGTAATCCTCCATCCTGCGGCGTTTCCGCCGGATGACAAACGACCTGATTCCGAACCAGCAGACCGCGACGCACGCCGCCGCCAGACACATCGCCGGCCAATATCCCGGCGCACTCCAAAACAAAGCGTAACGTTCCATATCAGTTGCCGCCCCACACGGCCCCGTACCAGGCCGTCCGGCGGTAATATTCGTTGAGTTTCACAAGTTCCGGCTGCTCTACATAGACCGTGAGGCCCGAATGGCAGCGGATTTCAAAACCGTTTTGCGAGGGCAGGAAACGCTCCGTACTCTCCTCCCATATCACCGTGCGTTTCATCTGCTCCCCGAAAACGGCGTTCACTTCATCTCCCGCGATCCGTCCGGCCCACTGGCCGAAGTCGAAGAAACGCGGTACGGCGGGAATGTCCCCGTAGCTGCCCGGGCGGTCGAAATGCTGCAACCCGATTGAAATGTCAGCCCTATGAGAAGAGTTGCCGAGCAATTCCCGTATCCGGGCAGCGAGGACATCCATGTATGACGTATCGACAAGGCTCAGCGTCGCAGAGCGGAAAGCGCCGTCGAGCGTGTTTATGTAATCCATGTAGGCGCGGCCGAAAGCCGCGAGGGCATCGGCCGTCGGACGCGACGCATCGAAAAGCAGCGGCAGGGCCGTCGGATAGACCGGAGCGAATCCCGGCGAGAGCATCTCGGCCGACGAGACCAGCAGGTAGCGGGCCTTGTGCCGCAGCGCATAGGCGACCTCCACGCCCGCCGAAAAGCACGACTCGAAGAGGATGAAATCCAGTGCGCCGTCCGGAATCGCCCCGGCGAAATCCGCGAGTTCCATCTCCGCGGAGCCACCTTCGGGCACGCTGTCGTCGCGTCCCAGAGAACGGGATGCCGGGGAGGCAGAGGCAGATCCCGCCTCCCCTGCGGCATTGCGGAGCGTTCCGGCCGGGAGCCAGCCGCTCCCATGAGAAAAAAAGACCAATCCATAACCATCGGCCGGATACGCCGCCGTCACATCCCGTAAAACCCGCCCGAAAACCTCCGCCGAAGCCGAGTTTTCCGGACCGTATTCCGCGACCGTCTCGACATAGGGCTCGGGCGCCGCCGCACAGCCGCCCCGCAGGCGCAGCAGACGTGCGCCGTCGCGTCTCGAATCCGCATAGATCAGGCATGCGCCGCCCGTCGGGCGCCATCCGCGACGCAGCGCCTCGATCTTCTGCGCGACCTCCCCCGTCAGGTCGTTGTCGCCCCCGAGCCACACCAGCACCGTCCGGGCCGGACCCTCCGGCGCGGAACCGCCGGCATCCTCCCCGATGCAGGAGACCAGCGGCAAAGCCGCCAGAAAAAGCAGAATCGTCCGTATCATTTCACCGCATTCCGTTGCAACCACATCTCCAGTTCGTCCACCCGCGGCTCCTTGAGCACCACCCGTTTGTCGCGGTCGAGCAGGTAGAGCAGCGGCACGCCGCCCGTGTCGTAGGACAACGACCGCACGATCCGCAGTTGCGGGTCGTATCCCGCGATCCACGACCGGGGCAGCTCCCCGAGCCCGTCGAGCCACGTCCGGCGGTCGTCTCCGGCGTAGATCGCCACGACCTTCAGCCGCCCCCGGTCGATGCAGTCACCGTACACGGGCGACCCGGCGATCCACCGTTCCACGGCCCGGCAGCTCTCGCAGGCCGGATCGTAGAAGAGCAGCACCGTGTACTCCGCCCGCACGGACGAAAGCCGCCGCTCGACACCCCGCCTGTCCGTAAAGAGAATATCGGCGGCCAGAGTCCCGGGACGGTTGCGCAGCGCCATCTCCAGCAGAAACCTGTAACGGTCCCGCAGCGGCGAATCCGTGCCGGGCATCGCCAGCAGCTTTTCCATCGCGCAGATCAGCGCATCCTCTGAACGCGTGGACCGGTCCCGCGAACCGAAATACTCCTCGGCGAGCGCGGCGAACCGCTCCAACGCCGCCTCCCCGCCCCGGGCCGCGCTGTCCAGCATCCGCCGGAGGCTCGCGTCGCGCACCGCCGGATCGGCGTAAAGGGCCGCCGAAGCGAACTCCCCGAAGGCCGGATCGAGCCGTTCCGGCCGCAACTGCGTCGTATCGCGGAAATCGAATCCGTCCCAGAACCGTTCGACGAACCACGACGCCCGCTCGGCGGGGTCGGCCATCACGTCCGGAATGCGGGGCCCCGCATACGGCGCCGCGGAATCCGGCCGCGACGCCCGCCCTTCGGATCCGCCGGAAGATCCCCCGTAGAAACCGACCGTAACGACGGCTACGGCGAGCACGGCGGCGGCGATGACCGCCGCCGCGGCTCCGAGCATGTATTTGACAAACCGTTTCATATTCATACGCTGCATTTCAGTTTCCCCATACCGATTTTTTCAGACAGACCCGGAAAGCCATCAGCGTGTGCCACGGATAGAATAAGCCGCTCTCGCTGGGAGCATTGATACCTCCAAAGGTATCGGGTATCGTCCACGAATCCCCGTAACGGGCCTTCACGCCCACCAGGAAATAGGGATAGCTGCTGTACACGCCCATGGGCTGAAACCATACGGGCTTCATGTTATTGTACCATTTCGAATGTTCGTCGGTCTCCGGATAGGTGTAGAACCGGCAGTATCCGGGATAGGTATCCAGTCCGGCGACGATCAGGCCGTTCTTCAGCCGCTCGGTGTAATCGTAGGTCCGGGGGCCTCCGTAACGGGGCATACGGTAACCCGGCGGGCAGGTGTTGGCCTGCGTCGGATAGACCGGCGACATGATCATGATGCCGGGATCGCCCGTCCAGGCATACTGGTCCACGTAATAGGAAATCACATAAAGGCCGGGCCACGTGATATTGTAGTATCCCTGCCGATGCGGGGCCGAAAACTCGTCGGCCGAGCCGCGGTTCGGCTGCACCTTGTACGTAACGGACGTACGCACCAGACTGCTCGTCTCGTCGCCGCCTTTCGAGGGCGAAAGATCGGAAAGCCAGCCGCCGGAAGTCGCCGTCTGACTCCATGTCGTTCCGCGGGTCGTGATCGTAAACGCATAGGAACCGCCGTCGGCCGAGACCCAAGTCGGAATCTGACCTTCGACCTTGAAATAATAATGAGGCTGCGAAACGGCGATCTTGCGGACGATTTTCGCATTCTTCGTATGCACGAGCACGATCTCTCCCTTCCGGACAGCCGACGGATCGTCGTTTTTGAGCGAATTTTTCGCACACGCGACCGTCACCTTGCCGCCGGAGCCGCCCGCCGGCGTCAGGGTGATCCAATCGGGCTTCGACTGCACCTTCCAGCCGCCGCCGTTCTCGGTCGTCACCTGGATCTGCTGCGAACCGCCCTTCGGGACGAACGACAGCGATGCGGGGGAAACCGACAGCGACTGGACACCCGTAGTCTGATGTACGGTGACGATTTTGGAGACCGTTCCGTCCTGGTGTCTGAACGTGAGATGCCCGGTCCGGTCGCCTCCGGTATTGGCCTCATAATTGATCTGCACGCTCCACGGGTCTGGGCTGTAATACCCTTTGGCGGGCGTTGCGGTAAGCCACGACGCATCGCTCGACACCGTCCAGCCCATGTGTTTGGGCGAGACCCGGACCGCGATCCGGTCCGACCCCTTCGTATTGGGAACGGTGAACTCCGCAGGCACGACCTCCAGCGCCGGGACGGCCTTCTTGCGGGAAAACACCAGTTTGAGCGACTGGCCGCACTTCGTGGAAACGGTGACCGTAGCGCTCGCATCGGCCTTCAGGTAGGTCATCTCCGGAACCAGCAAGTAATACCTGTTGCTTTGGCTCTTGGTGATCGTCTTGTTCTCGGTGACCCCGGAAGGGACGAACATGAACTTATCGCTGGACAGAAACTGACCTAAATCCGTATAGGCACTGAATGCGTAAGCCGAAACCGCACCGGCACCCGACGTCATCGAAATATCCGCCTCCGGAATTTCGCAGTCGGGTGCGAGCTGAATCACCACACCCCGTGTGAAACTATTGCCCCATCTGTTAACATCCGAATAATAAACCAGATCGGGCTCGTTCGGAAATTCGATCGTCTGCGTCGCCGAACCGGATGCGACCGAATAGATCGCCGAAGAACCGTTCGTCTCGGAACCGTAATAAGACGTACCCGTCGATGGATTCACCGCAGTATAACGCACCCGGTAGGTGACCTTCACACGCAGCGGCGTCTTCTCCGCCGCATGCTGCGTAACCAGTGCGGAACCCGATACGGCGGCATGGGTGTATCCGGTCAGGGAAAATTTCGCACCGACCACGATGTCGTTCGCCGTATTATTATACGTGTTGAACCGCCCCTTCACTTCGCGGAACGCCTTCCCCTGCTGCGGACCGCTGCCCTGAATGCCGCCGTCGAACACGCCCGACGTCTCGCCGAGATAATACGAATGCCCCGGCACGGCGCTTCCCGAAGGCCAGAAGCTCCCGGCACTCCATGCCATCGAAGCGAACCGGGAGTCGATATAGGCCCGCACGGGTACTTCCGTTTCGTAGCAAGCGCACGACGCCGGTTCGACGTACAAACGGAAATCCTCGGCCGTCACCGGCGACTGGATGATCGTCAGCGAATCCGCGAGGTTGCCGGCCGTCACCCGGACCGTCGCATGACGCGCATCCGACACGAGCTCGGGCAGCCGGCCGTCCTGCGTACCGTCGTTCACCCGGACGAACCGCCGATTCTTTCCGGCCCCACCCGAAGGATCGACAAGTACGTACTTCGAGCTCCAGTTCTTCGGATAGTCCTCCGAAAGCGCTGCGGTCCATGCCGGAGCATCGGTCGAAAGGTCGCCCTCGTACTGGGTCTCGGTCGGATAGCCCAACCCGTTGAAAAAGAGCATACGCGGATTCAGACCCAGATAATAGTGTCCGTCGGTGACGATGTCCATGGCCGAATTCTGGTCATCGACCGTGATCTCGGCCGTCAGGTTCTCGGAGGTGGCGTCCTCCGGCCGGGCGGCTCCCGGACCGCTCACGGCGACGACATTGACGATATAGCGATGGTTGCGCAACAGCGGCACAGGCTTCCCGTCGCACACGAAGTCGATCCGGTAATAGGATTTGCGGTAATTCGTGGAGGTCCCGTCCAGATTGGCCTCCGTGTACCGGCCCTCGACGATCAGATACGATTCGCAGACCGAATCCGCCCCGATCGGAGCCGGATCGCCGTAGGCCACGAGAGGCGACTCCCCGACATGGTTCCCGAGCGACAGGTTGTCGGCATAGGAGAAGGGAACGGGCTGCCGGAGGAAATAGCCGGGCTTGCTCTTTCTCCACCCCGGCTGCGCAGGCCGCGACACACGGCCCTTGCGGAACTCCTCGATCGCCGCGGCATACCCCAGTTCGGGGAAGAGCGCCGAACGGGTATAGGCATTGTAAAGCGACACGTTCGTCACCTCGAACGAACCCGAGGCGATCTTTCCCGTCGCGGTCGTATAATCCGGATTCTTAGCCGGGTCGGTCTCCATGCCCACCCCGAAGTCGATACGCGCCAGAGCCCGCACCATGTTCACGCCGATCGTATCGCCCTCGGTCAGATGGGAACGGGCCGCCGAAATTCCCGACGAGGTATAGGTTCCCTCGGAAACCGTGCTGCCGACGCTGTACGCTTCGAACAGCCGGCCGATCGACGGATGCGTCTGGGGATTCGCCCCATCGACGGACTCGGACTGCGGGTCCGAGTTCGCATCCGCCGCAAAGACCGCGATCCGCTGTTCGCGTTCGGAATCGGAGCGAATCAGTTCGGTCCTGCACACATACTCGTCCTTCGCCGGATCGTACACGGCCAGCAGGGAAGACGTCACGGCCCGCAGCACCCAGTCCTGCCCGTCCGAAAAATATTGCAGTACCGAGACGTGCATCCCCGCGGAGGCGGCGTCGGCCGCCCGGGTCTTCACCGGGACGACCGAAGGGGACTGCACCTTCAGACGGAGCACGACAGGAACCTTCCGGTCCTTGAGATCCATCGACGAATCGTCATCGGTGTAGTCTTCGGTCCAGGGAACGGCCGAAAGCGCGACGTCCTCCACGGGCGTTCCCTTCAGCGCATCCTCCTCCGACACCGCACCGGGTCCCTTCACGGGTACGACGAGCGTATAGCGGTGGTTGCGCAGCACGGGAGACGTATCCGCGTCGTCCTTGCCGCGAAACCCGACATAATAGTAGCACGGAACCGGATCCGGAAGGGTCGGCGCGGAGAACACGCCTTCGAGAATCCCGTACACCGGATCGTCGGCAGGGGCTTCGAAGAGGTAAATCGTCCGCACGAGCTCCCCCGAACCTTCCGGAAAGGCATAGGCGAACCGGCCGGACGCGCTGCCGGACGGAACCGTAGGCGCCGTGACCCGCCTGCCCGATGCGTCGAACACCGCCGGGTCGGGCGACACGCGGCCCGAGGTCCGGGCATTGCAGACGAAGAAGGCGGTCGGCGTGAACGTCATGCCGCTCCCGTCGAGCGCCGTATCGTCGATCTTCAGGTCGAGACGCGCCAGCGCACGCAGCAGGGAGACGGGAGCGAGCTTCACGTCGGCCTCCTCCGTATCCCGGTCGATCTCGAAGGCCCCGGACTGCGCCCACATGGGAATCGGGCGCAGCTCCTCGCCCTGCGCGTTCTGCGCGGGCCACCGGTCCTCGCAGACGGATACGATCCGCTCGAGCAGCGTCCCGCCCGACACGCCTACATCGGACGAAGAGGGCAACAGCTTCCGCGTCTCCTCGTCCAAATTGGCCAGCAGCACCAGATACAACCGCTCCTTGCCCGATCCGACCGGACGTTCCAGCAGGATGCGGTATTCGCCGGGGCCTTTCACCTGGGTTTTCGCCGTGTAGCGATACCCGTCGTCATCGGCATCGAAAACCAGCGCGGTCAGTTCCGCCACCTCGCTCTCCTGCCCCGCGGTCATGGCCCGCGAAAGCGCCTTGTCGCCCGAAACGGAGACTCCGAGCACCAGTTCCACGGCCCCGGGACGTCCGGAGCGGGAGTCATCGACCCCGTCGGTCGTACACCCTGCCGCGCAGAGCGCAAGCACGCCCGACGGCAAAAGGATTCGCAACAGCTGATTCAATCGTTTCATGGAGTGATTCTATTTTACGGTAAGGCTCCAATAGAGACTTCCGGCCTTGATCCGGTAGCTTCCCTTCGCGGGAGCCGTCAAATACGATGTTCCCCGGCTGCCGGACGAAACCACCCGGTCCGTCGCGTCGAGCAGCTGCCAGGTCGGATAGGTCGTAATCACGCGGATCACCTCCCCCGCCGCGCAGGTGTGCACGACGTCGTTCCGATACTGCTCCCGCACGCTCAGCACGTATTGCCCGACGTTGGGCAGATCGACCACCCGGTTTTCCCACGTGAGCAGCGTGAACACCGCCTCGGCGGGCGAACCGTTCAGCGCAGCCTCGGGCGTGGCAGCCCCCGGAGCCGTTATATTATTGAGATTCAACACGTAGCGGTGATTCCGCAGCAACTCCTTGTCCAGCACCACCTTGTAATAGGTGTCGTTCCGGTCGTCCGACGCATCGGGCCCGCCCTTCACGATGAGCACGGTCTGCGATCCCGCGGCCGTCTCGGGCAGGTAAATCTGCCGCAGCAGCACGTGTTTCAGTCCGGCGTCGGCCGATGCGGCGGGATAGGCGAGCGGATACCGCAACATGTCGGCCGGAACGGCGGCTTCGACCGGCGCACCCGCAGGCGAAGGGTCCTTCACCGTCCCTGCCGCAAGCTCGTCCGCCGCCCCGAAATCGGGCGTCAGGGAGAAGTGCGAACGGTAATTCACGACATAGACGCCCCGCAGATAGAACGGATAGGTCACCCCGGGAGCACCCGCAGGCTGTCCCGCGCCGTCCTTCCCGACGGAGATATCGGCATAATTGATCCCCACGTCCAGCCGCGCGACGGCGGCGAGCAGCCCCACATCGACCGAGGCGACGGCTCCTTCCCGAAGCTCCTCCGGTGCGATCGTCCGGCTGATCCCGCTGAACGGCAGATCGTTCCATAAAAGCTGCCCGCCCGAAGGCACGCACACCTGCCGGAATCCCGACCAGGAGGAGAAATCCGACAGCGTGGTGACCGAGAGCGCCTTTTCCAATCCGGCGGCCGTGCCCAGAGCGAAATTGGCCAGCACGACCAGCCGCCGGGCATAGGGTCTGCGGCTTATCCCGATGTAAAGGTCGTTCCGCCCGTTCGTCAGGTCGAAACGATCGAAGGCCAGCAATTCGTCGAACGTCCCGTCGTCGGCCCGGTAGGCGGCGACGGCCACATTGTGCAGCAGACGCTCGCGGTCGTACCCGCCGCCGGCATCCGGCCGGTCCAGATAGGGGCTCTCGCCGCCGTTCCCGTCCTGCCGCCGGAACGATTCGTAATCGCCCGCATAGGCGGCCGAGCCGTCCCCGGCGAAATCCAGTCCCTTCAGCTCCAGATGCAACGGCACGATCCTGTCGGCGGTCTCCGTCTCCGGAAAGTCGTTCCACGACTCGACGTCCACCTCCAGATTGACCGACGCCGACTTCAGCGCCTCCTCGACGGTAGGCATTCCCGGACCCGACACCCGTTTGACACTGAACAGATAGCGGTGGTTGCGCAGCACGGGCGCGAGCCCGCCGCCGTCCCGAACGTCGCGGCAGAAATCGACACGGTAATAGGTCGTTTCGACGTCGTTCCACGAAGCATTGGGATCGGACTTGTAACGGCCGCTGAGGACCAGACAGGCCGAATCCGCCGGGAACTCGGCCGACTCGGCCAGGTAAATCCCGCGGAAAAGCGCCGCCGAGCCGCCGCCGAGCTGCGGAACCGCATAGAGCAGTCCGCCCACATCGCCCTTCGCATCGTAACCGCCGCCCGGCAGCAGCCCGTTCGAAGCGTACTCCGGCACCCAGAGCGAGGGGGCCGACGCCTCGGTCAGCGCGGCGTCCTGATCCGCGACGAAGGCATCCGGCCGGGGCATCGCCCAGCCGCGGCGCTTGCTGCCGAACAGCCGGACGCTGTCCAGCCGGAATTCGGCGATCCGCGCCGCAGGGTCCGGCATACCGTTCTCGTCCACCCCCACGCCGACATCGGCCCGGGCGACGGCACGGATCATCCGCACGTTCTTCGGAAAGGGCATATCCGGTTCGACGACCATCGGTTCGAACCCGGCCCACATGGGAATAGAGGTGCGGAGGGAGGTGTCCCACGCCCCGTTCACGTCGAAAAAGAAACAGGCTTCGGCCAGCTCGGAATAGGGTCTTCCGATCCATTTCGTCCGCAGTTCGGCCACCGAAGGGGCGTTCTCCGCATTGACCAGCATGACCACGCGGTATTTCTCCCCATTGACGCTGCCCCGCAGGCGGAACGTCACGAACGAAGCATTGTGAATGGTGCAGGGGGCCACGTCGGACAGACGGTCCCGTTCGTCGAAAACCAGCACGCGCAGGGAGCCGATGTCGATCGCGGACTCCGCATCCGCCGTCATGGCGCGCGACGCCGGAGCGTCGCCGGCTGTCAGCCGCACGTCCAGATAAACCGCTTCCGGGCGGGGGCCGCCGCCTGCTCCCGCCGGCAGCTTCTCCCGCGAGCAGGCCGAAGCGTAAAGTCCCAGAAGTCCGGCCGCGACAAACGCGCGCAGACCGATCCTTCCCATTGCCATCCGTATCATAGATTCACCGTATTATCGTTAAACAGGTCGTAGCGCCGGATCAGGGCGGAAAGCTCCGGATCGAGATTTCCCCGGAACCGCAGCCGCGGCTGCAACTCCGCGGCCCGCAGCAGACTCCTGACCGCCCGTTCGTTGTCGCCCAGCCGGGCCGAAACCACGGCGAGCATGTATTTCACTTCGGCGTCGTCCGGACGGCGCGTCTCCTCGCGCCCCAAAATGCGGGCGGCGGCGCGGTCCAGCCCCACGGACATGTAGGCCAACGCCGTATTCCGGTCCTCATAAGGCCGCAGCAGGGCCAGCGCCTCCTCGTACCGCCGTTTCTTCAGCAATTCCACGCCGCGCAGGTAGGCGCTGTCCAGCACCGTCGTCCACACCGTGTCCCGCTTCATGCCGCGGCGGTGCAGAGAGAAGCGGAAATCCACGGCGCGCATCTGCGGATAGAGCTTTTCGCGCATGTATGCGTAGGAAGCGGGGAACCGTTTGCGAATCAGCCACTCCCTCCGGTCGGGATCCACCTCCTTCCGCACGAGTGCGAGAATCCCCTCCCGGTCGGCGGCCAGCGCGGAGTCCGCCCGCACGAGTTCCTCGAGCCGGCCCCAGTCCTCGGCCAGCCATCCCGCACGCACGCGATCCGGCAGATCGGGCAGGCCGTTATCCGTCTCGATCCGGCGGACGCCACCGCCGGCATCCAGCACATAGGAGCCGGCGATCCCGAGCGAATCCTTCATCTTCCGAAACTCGTGCACCAGCACCTCCTTCAGCGCTGCGGATCGCTCCCGGGCCAGCCGGTCATTGACCTTCCACGAACCTTCGGGCGACGAGGTGGCCGTCAGCGCGATGCTGTCGATGATGAAGACCGGATCGGTCATCAACGCCTGCGTCAGGCGCTTCACCGCCGCCAACTGCGCGCGGTTGTCGGCCAAATCCTCCCGCACTTCGGTCCCATTCCTGGGAAAGACGAAGAAAAAGCGGGCGTCGGCCTTGGCGTCGCGTTTGACGATGCGGTGCACGTAACGCGGCGCATCGTCGATAAACGAAATCATCGAAGTCACGGAATAGGTCAGCGTATCGCTCGCCGGAAGTTCGTAGCGGCGGCCGCCGACCGACGTGACCGCTCCGCGCAGGAAGAGGCGGATCCGGTCCGTATGTTCTCCCGCGTCGAGCTGTTCGGCATAGCGGTAGGTCACGCTCCGGTCGGCGTGCACGATCGTGTCAAGCCGCGTGCCGGGAAGTTCGGGGAAACGCACGACCCGGCGGAAAACCGCCTCCTTGTTCCGGGCACGCTCCTCGTTGCGCTCGATCTTGCGCAGATCGTAGTATTCGAGCATCAGGGCCGCCGTGTCCAGGTCGCTCAGCAGGCGGATATTGGCCTCCACCGTCCGCCGGCGGATCCGGCTGCGCTGCACCTCGGAACTGTCCGAAAGCTCGCGACGGATCGCCCGCACGTACCCGGGCGTCTCCACCGGCCGGGGCTTGTAGTGCGGCGCGAGGTAGGCCGCGAGCGGATCGGACGGATGCCCCTGCGCCGCACGCCCGAGCGCCCCGACCGAATCGAGCCGGCTGCGCCGTTCGCGTGCGGCCTGGCGCCGCAGGTCGCGGAGTCCCCGCCGGTACACGCACCGGTCGCTGAGCCGGCTCCGCCCGGAGACGGTGTTCCCGGCAGCGGCATCGAGCCGCGCCTTCTCCTCCAGCAGGGCCTGACGCCGGACCGCCGCCTTATGCAGGTAGGACTCGAATCCGGCGACGTCGGCGAAACAGCGGAAGTAGTCCGCGCTGTCCACGATCGAATGCAGGTAGCGGTCGTAACGCGCCATGTCCTGCCGCTGCAAGCGGCGGAAGCGTTCGCCCGTGAACAGCAGCCGGTGCAGCGAAAAGGTGTCCTGTCGAGTGCAGAGCACCGGCTCCAGTTCTACACGCCACTGGTCGTCGAGCAGCTCCCGGGGCAACGTCACCGAAAACTCCAGGTCGATCTTGCCGTTGCGTTCGGCCACATTGCGGATATTATTGACCGAAATGGTCACCTGTTCGATCCGAAGGTTCATCACCGACTCCTGCAACCGATCGTCGTAAGCCGCCGGCACGAGCCGGAGTTCGCGGCCGTCCTCGGTGGTGAAGGTGATCGGTCCGGAGGCGGCCGTCGTATCCCCCTGCGGCGCGGCGGCCGGTTCGGGTGTCCGGCGCCGGGAAGGCATGGAAACCTGCACGCGCGCATCGCCGCTCCGCCGCAAACGCGCGAAGCGCCGCGAACAACCGCACAGGAGAATCAACAGGAGCAACAGCATCGGTCTATATATTCGGAATCCAGGCAAAACAGTCTCGCATTACAGATCGGAACCCTGAAACCAGATCGTCCAGCCGTTGATCGTCACCGAAAGGGCGACGAACGTTCCCGAAAACGCATCTCCCTTGTAGTTGAAGAACAGCGTCCACTCGTCCTGCCTGTCGAGGTACTCCTGCAACGAGGCGATCCCGGAGGGGCGGGTTTGTTCCAACAGTCCGATCAGGTCTCTGGACCACAATATGTTATCAGGATCGTACACGCTTCGGACCACCAGACGGCAGGGGACGTCCTCCAGCAGGCGCATCGTGTTGAGTTCGCCTGCCGCGCCGGTCAGGTCGCCCGAAATCCGGTACGGCAGGAACGACACGGAGTCCGCGCCGACGGGCCGGTTGTCCGCGTCGTAGGCCTCGTGCCCGGCCGAAACGATCTCGAACGTATAGGGAGACCGGCCGCCCGACGAGGCGTCGGCACGCGAGGTCCCCTCCTCGGTCAGCGAAATCCGGAAGCGGTTCGTGTCTTTCATCAGGTCTATGGTATGCGTCCGGCGGCCCGCTCCGGGATCGTAGGCGATCGTCCGGGGTGCGGCGTACCAGACGGGATGCAGTTCCGCATCGCAGACTCCCTGCGCGACGCGCGTCAGGGTCAGACGGACATCCTCCAACCGGGTCTTTCCGGGTTGCAGGTCCGCAGTCGCGCTGCGAACGTCCGACAGACGGAAGTCGTCGGACAGGCCGCCCCAGACGAGAAACATGTAAGTCCCGGGGGAGAGTCTCTCGTGAAGCGGCAGCGTATAATCGGTGCGGCCGAGCTCCTCCCGGCCGGCCGTCTCGGTGAAAAGGTACGTTCCGTCGGCATCGAACACGAGCAGATCAATGCGGTCAATCTCACGGGAAGCATCGGCAGCGGCCATGTTGTATTCATAGGTGAAATGCAGGTAGAGTCCGCAGTCTCCGTACGAATCGCCGAAACTGCACGCGCCGAAGAGCGCGAGCGGAATCAGCGCCGCGAAAAGGGGCCGAAGGTATTGGATGCAGCGAAACGACATAATTCTGTTTTAGACGATCGCCGAAGGCCGGAGGCCGCCGGTGATCCGTAATCTTCGTTCTGAAAAAACCGTAAAAACAAGGGGCGGCACAAACCGCGCGGCCCGTGCCGCCCCTTTCTCATATAAACATATCGAAAAGACGTATTGATCCGAAGAGGGTCAGAGCTCCACGCCCTGCTCCCAGGTCGTCCAGTCGGCGACCGTCACGGTCACGCTCAGGTAAGCGTCGGTTCCCTCGTTGGGCGTATTCTCGTCCGGATTGCTGGGATCGACGATATCGGGATCCGTGGGATCGGGGATGAACGGCGTGCCGCGCTTGCTGATCTTGTCGATCTTCAGCGTGTACCAGTTGTTGCGGACCACGCCCCATTTGCCTTCCACCAGTTTATCCTTGATATTCGAATTGTGCTTGATGAGAATATCGTAGTAGCAAATGCCCTTGTAATAGATCTGCATGTAGGCGCCGGGATAGTCGGCAAGATCGCTCATGTCGCGGACCGTAGCGGCCACATAACCGATCTTGTCCAGCGGATTCTTGGGCGTAGCGGAAGCGCTCAGGTCCGAATACAGCGCATCGTAGTCGCCCTCCTGTGTACCGGTCTTCACATAAGAGGCCTTTTTCGCGATCTCTCCCATCAAATTCTGAATCATCTTGACATCATCCGCCGAAATGGAACCGGAAGCCGTGCCTTTCAGCAGATTCGCCATGTCCTTGTACGAAATCAACTCGGTATGCGTCCCTACGCTGTCCGAAGAGAATACGAACCACGTTTCGGACTTCGAGGCATCGGACGTATCCTTGAAGTCCTCGGGGAAGAACCGGGCTTTCAGCACGAGTTTGGTCGTATTGATGACCTTCTGTCCGGCCACGGACATCGTATTTTCGATGACATAGACCGGATCGGACTTCGTATTCCAGGCCGAGGGAGGCGTGGCATTCTTCAGCCAGTCGAAATCGGTGGCGGGAGAGAGCGGATAGTTGTTGTCCTGACGGTATGCGATGGAGAGGTCCTTTCCGGGATTGTTCTGGGCATCGTACACCAGCGGCGAATAGGGCAGATAGGATTTGTTGGTCGTGTTCGTCAGCCAGCCGTCCAGGAAGATGGCCGCATTCTCGGCCTCGTCTTCCAACACGATCGCATTGGGACTCGAGATGGTGGACACCTCCTGCATCGGCGTAGATAGTCCCACCTTGGCGACCAGACGCACGACGACGACGGAGACCGGCTTGGCCTTGGCGGCCTCCTGCGGAGTGGAGCTGGAACCCATGTTGTCCTTGGTGAAAAGATTGCCCGAGCACTCAATGAGCCCTTCGTCCGCATTGGTCCCGTCGAACACACCCTGGTTGATCATCGGGAATCCGTCCTTGGCCGCCACGACGTCGGCGATGTCCGAAAGCGCCTTGTCCTTCAGCTCGGCGAAGGAGGTCGCGGTCTTCAGCGTCTTCTCGAGTGCCGGCGTGGGATTCAGCACGATCATCACGTACTTGGTCGCATCGGACACCTTGATGGCTTCGCCGGCCGAAATATTGCCCGTATTTCCCGAGGGCTGTCCGGGCAGCGTCTGATTGGCGGGATCCAGCACGATATCCTTCGTCAGATCGAGCGGCGTGGCGGCGAGTTTCTGCCGCTGGGCGTTGAACGTCAGAATATATCCCGATTTGACGGTCGATTCTGCGACCGTGCCCGCCGCCGTATTGGCGGCATAGGTCCGGGCGGAACGGGAGCCGCCCAGCGCAACGGACAGATAGGTGTCGCCCGTAATAGCGCCGGGACCGCCCTGTCCGGGAGTTTCGCCGTCCTTGCTGCAACTGCTGAAGACCGCAGCCAGAGCAAGCATCGAAACCAAAACAGATTTCATTTTCATAAAGAGAAATTTTAGTTAAACAAAAAAGTGAATTGGGAATAAAAACCGGCAGTAGCAGGAATTCTACTGCGAGATGTTCCGATAACGTTCCAGACGCGCGTTGTCCCCGCGCTTGCGCTCCAGCTCCTCCAGATTCCGGCGGGCCTCCGCGCGTCCGGCGTCGGCCGCACGGCGCAGCAGCGGTTCCGCTTCGTCGAGCCGGTTCTCCAGGAGCAGCGCCGCGCCGCGGTTGTTGGCGAACGCCGAGGCCATCGCGGCATCCGGCGCGGCGATCGCCCCGGCCGCATGGTCCAGGCAGCGCTCGGCAGCCGCCGCATCGCCCCGTTGCAGAAGCGAGGCCGCCGCATTGATATTGGCCGCGGGATCGTCCGGATAGAGTTCGAGAATCCGGTCGAAAAAGCCGTGGTAGCGCGCGGAATCGGAAGCATACGACGCCGCGATGCGGTACAGTTCCATTTGCGAAAGTTTCTCGGGCGCATGTTCGGCCACGGAGAGCGACTCCTCGAAAGTATAATCACGCAGATCGTAACGCACCTGATAGTCCACGTGGCGGAGCTGCGGGAAGATATCGGTCAGCAACCGCTGCCACGTCCGGCCCGTCGCCCGGAGCGCCTGTTCCTTTCCGTCGGGCGTCAGCGGCCCGTCGATGATCCGGAGCACCCGCTCGCGGTCGGGCAGATCGCTCTCCTCGACCAACTGGCGCAGACCGCTCCAGTCCTCGCCCACGGAGCTCACGCGAAAAATCCCCTCGGGAAGCGCATAGGCCCGTTGCAGGTAATCCTTCAGCGCCTTGGCGCGGGCCAGCGAAAGACCGGCGTTCCGCTCGGCATTTCCGTCCGGAGAGGCGTAGCCCTCGATGAAAATATCGGTGATCTCGCCGTCGCCGTCCCGGCGAATCCGGTCGATGACAGCGCGGATCTTGCCCAACTCCTCGCCGTTGTGACGGAAATCGGGAAGGATAGCCGAGCGGCCGACCTGGAAATCGAGAAACGCCTCGCCCTTCACCAGCCGCTGCTTGGATTCGGGCCCCGGCTCGCAGTAAACGACCGAGACCTGCGGAACGTAAGGCTCCAGCGCCGGGAAGGCGATCCGGTCGCCGAGCGCGACGGTGAGCAACTGCCGCTTGCCGCCGCAGGAGGCGAGCACCTCCTGCAATTTGAGCGAGGCGCCTCCCATCCACTCCTCGTAGGGAACCGCCGCCGCATAGTCCACGAGCGTCTGCTCCTCGTCCGCCACGTTCACGGTCTGATAAGGCTGCTCCTCGCTCCAGAACCTGCGTGTCAGACGGTTCCGGCGATCCGTCATCCGCCGCCGGTTCCTCCCGTTGATCACCACGCGCGGAAAATAGCGGAAGTGCTTCCCGTCCGCCGTACTCAGCTCGGGCACGAACGTCCAGCTCTGGCAGGTATTGACGGCCCGGTTCCGGATCAGGAACTCGAACTCCAGCCGCAACGAATCGTCGCGGTCCACGTCGAGACGCTTGCATGTCATCCGAATGTCCCCGCGGAACTGGGCCCGGAGCGTTCCGGAACTTCCGGCGAGGGAGACGAACAGCGAAACGAGCAAAAGATAGAATTTCCTCATGCCGACAAAAGTTATTTGTGATTGAAAAGATAGACGACCGAAATGCCGACACGCGTCGGGCCCCAGTAGCCGTGGTGCTCGTCGCGGCCGGTGACCCGCCCGCAACGGTAGCACTCGAACCGGTCGTAGCGCGTATAGATATACCCCAGACCGACGGTCGCCTCGAGATTCCAGTGCGCTCCAAGATACCAATGGTAGCCGTAGCTTATGCCGCCGCCGACCATCCATCCCTGGTAGCGCGTATGGCGGAGCGTCGGCAGCAGCGGGACCCGGAATCCGCCGGCGTTGTACTGTCCGCCCAACAGGTGCACGCCCCAGAAGCCACGGTTGAACGCCTCGCAGTTCCACCGCCGGATTTCGGGCTGCACCAGCCAGTGCTTCACCTTCCGGTTGCCGGAGAAAGTCCACGGATTGAGATTCCCCGAGAGATCCACGGACCAGCGCGCGGAGAATCCCGCCTCCAGCGCCAGATTGACCGTCGTCGTCGCATCGTAGAGCAGGTTGCTCTTGACGGCCAGCCGCTGCGCATGCGCCTCCGCGATTCCGCAAAACAGCATCAATAGAAACGGCAGTAAAACTCTGTTCATATCGTTGTCTTCCGCCCTGCTCTATTCTCAATAGAGCGGACCGGCTGCCGACAACTGATTTTCAACGACATAAAACGGAAATACGTTTCAGCGCGCGGCGTATTCCGAAACGGACGGGCTCCGGAGAGGGAACCTGCTGGCAACCAAGCGACAACAAAACCGTTTGCTGAAACACTGCTGAAACATAACGTAACGAATAACAGATTGGACCCATGAAAAACACCCTTTTGCTGCACGACCTATTATATATAGGCGAACACCAGACCTGCAACCACTACCGGGCCGACGTCGGGAGCGGCTTCATCTACGAAGAGCTCGAAGCCGGCGAAACGGAACGGCTCGACACCGTGCGGAGGAACCACCTGCTGATCCTGCTGGAAGGGCGCTGCTCGCTCGACTGCAACCAGTTCTCGGGCCGCGACTTCTCGGCCGGCGAGATGATCCTCGTACCGCGTTCGGCGGCGTTCAGCGGACGGACGCTCACACGGGTCCGGCTGCTGGACATGGCCTTCGAGAAACCCGAGAGCGGCTGCGACCGGCTCGTGCTGCAAAGCTATCACACGCTGTGCCGGCAACTGCGCTACGATTTCCGCCCCACCGAGATCCGGTATCCGCTCACCGCCTTCTTCGACCTGCTCGTCTTCTGCCTGAAGAACGGCATGAGCTGCGCGCACCTGCACGAGATGAAACACCGGGAGCTCTTTTTCTATCTGCGCGGGTTTTACAGCAAGGAGGAGATCGCCGGGCTCTTCTACCCGATCGTCAGTCGGTCGTTCGACTTCCGCAATTTCGTCTTCGAAAACTACCGGAAGGTGCATTCGCTCAAGGAGCTGATCGACCTCTCGCCCATGAGCCGCAGCACCTTCCTGCGCCGGTTCAAGAGCGAGTTCAACGACACGGCCCACGACTGGATGCTGAAACAGACATGCCAGCGCATCGTCGGAGAGATCGCCTGTCCGGAGACGACGATCAAGGACCTCATGGCCAAGTTCGGCTTCGACTCGCACAGCAGCTTCAACCGCTTCTGCAAAACGAATTTCCACTGTACGCCGTCGGAGCTGATACGCAGATACCGCAAGGACGTGTCATGCAGATAGTAACGCAATATCTCACTGGCATTCACACCGATACGTCATGCGTCAGCCGGATCGCCCGCCCGTCGGAAACGCCGGCCCGGCATCCGACTTCCGGACTTTGACCGAAAGCGGCAACAGGATGGAACGTACGGAGAACCGCGACGGGCGGGAAGTCGCTAAATTTGCACCGAGTAAAAAAGAATTCTTTCCGAAAAGAAAAAAGTCATGCTCTATTGAGAATAGACCATGACTTCACAAATATAGGGAATATTGCGGAAAATCCAAATAAAAATCGCCCCGTTTCCGCGGTTCCGGAGCGTCACCGCCCCTGCTTCCGCCGTTTCCGGCGGACCGACCACCCGAAACGGCCCAGTGCATCGCCCAGCGCGAAGTACTCGCCGTGGGAATAGACGATCGGTTCGGCCCGTTCGAGGCAGAACCGCCCCGTGGCGGGGTCGATATAGGCTTCGTCCGCCTGCACGTTCACCACTTCGGCCAGGAACATGTCGTGCGTGCCCAGCGGCAGCACCTGCCGCACGCGGCACTCGATGCTGACGGGCGCCTCGGCGATCAGGGGCGCCGCGACCCGTTCGGCCGGAACGGGCGTGAGCCCCGTCTCGCGGAACTTGTCGAAATCGCGCCCCGAACGGACGCCGCACCAGTCCGTAGCGCGCGCCATCGAACGCGTCGTGAGGTTGATGACGAACTCGCCCGTGCGGCGGATAACCGCATAGGAATGCCGCTCGGGCCGCACGGAGATATAGCACATGGGCGGCGTCGTGCAGACCGTCCCGGTCCAGGCCACTGTCAGCATGTTGTACTCTTCGGGAGTGGCGCCGCAGCTCACCAGCACCGCCGGCAGCGGATACAGCACCGTACCGGGTTTCCAGTTCTGTTTCATACGATCGGAATTCGGGAACAAAGATAGCACAATCCGGAAGCAGAACCAAACGACGCGCCGGCCACACCGGGGCGAAACCCGTCCAAACGGGGCGAAGACCGGAGCCCGTCCGCATCCCGGCGGCGGAAAACAATCCGGCGGCGCGCACACCAAAAACGCCCCGTCTTGCGTTATATTTGCAGCATGTTACCGGAATTCATACGCTACCTCGAGGCCGAACGGCGCTACTCGCCGCTCACCGTCCGCAACTACCGCCGCGACATCGAACGGTTCATGGCGTGGCTCGACTGCGACGACGCTTCGTTCGACCCACGGAGCGTCACCACGGACCAGGTGCGCGAATGGATCATCGACCGTACCGAACAGGGAGGTATCGGCGCCGCGTCGATGAACCGCGAGGTCTCGTCGCTCAGGACCCTCTTCCGCTGGCTGCTCCGCACGGGCGCCGTCACGCACGACGTCATGCGTCCGATCGCCTCGCTCCGGACTCCGCACCGGTTGCCGGCCTTCGTGCCCGAGAGCCGCATGAAGGGCATCGTCGGGGAGTGCGAACGCGACAGCGGCGATTTCGCCGCCGAACGCGACGCGCTGATCGTACTGATGCTCTACGCCTGCGGACTGCGGCTGGCCGAGCTGGTGGGCATCGACCGGGACGACCTGTCGGACGACGCCATGTCGCTGCGCGTGCGCGGCAAGGGCGACAAAGAGCGGATGGTCCCCGTACCGGAGCCCGTCCGCGAAAAGATTCTGCGCTACCTCGACCTGATTAAGCGGCAGAATATTTGCGATTCCGGAGAAAAAGCGCTATTTTTAACACGGAAAGGAGAGCGCATATCCCGCACGGCGGTTTACCGCACGGTGCGCCGCGAACTGGAGCGCAACGGAGTGCAGGGCAAGAAAAGCCCCCACGTCCTGCGGCACACGTTCGCCACGCACCTGATGAACGGCGGCGCGGATATGCGGGAGATACAGGAGCTCCTCGGACACGCCTCGCTGCAGGCCACGCAGGTCTACACGCACAACAGCATAGCCAGGCTCCGGGAGGTCTATGCGAAGGCCCATCCCCGCGAAAAGGATGGGAAGTGATTAACTTAATAAACTGTAAGGCTATGAACGTACAGATTCAATCCGTGAAATTCGACGCCGACAAACGGCTGGTCGAATTCGTGAACGCCAAGATGACGAAACTGGACCGCTTCGCGGAACGCTCGACGGGCGCCGAAGTCATTCTGAAACTCGATAAGGACCACGAAAAGGGAAACAAGATCGCAACCATCACGCTGCACATGCCGGGCGAGGACCTGGTGGCCTGCCACCAGTCCAAGGCCTTCGAGGAGTCGGTGGACGAGGCGATCGACGCCCTGAAACGCCAGTTGGAGAAATTCAAGGCGAAAACCGAGAAATAGCAGCCCGCCCCTGCCGGCAAAAGCACGGCGGCCGCCTTCCTGCGAAGGCGGCCGCTGCCGTTTTCTCCGTCCGGCAGGCATTTCCGGGATGCCGACGGAAGCGTACCGGAACGTGCGGCGACACCGGAGCCGATGCCCCCTCCGAAGCAAAAAGCCGTCCCCCGGGACGAAACGGCACGAAGTAAAACGGCCACACTTCCGTATGGCCGTTTTACTTCGTAGTGGATAGGGGATTCGAACCCCTATGTCATGCGTGAGAGGCATGTATCCTAACCCTTAGATGAATCCACCGTTTGAGTTTCGTGGTGCAAAGATAAGGTCTTCTTTCGAATCTCCAAAATTTTCGGACAAAATATGTGATTTTTTTTCGGAAAGGGCCGCAAAACACGCTTTTTGACTATCTTTATCCGGACATAACCCCTTTAACCCTTCCGCCATGAAAAAAGCACTCCTGCTGTCTGCCGCCGCACTCCTGCTGGCCGTCTCCTGCAACCGACGCCCGGTACGCCCCGCATTCGGGACCGTGAGCGTCGATACGCTGCTCGGAGACAGCGGCGCCGGATGCCGGATCGAATACCGGTTCGCCACGATCCTGAACGCCGCGGAATCCCCGGCGCTGCAAGCCGTCGAGCAGGCCAACATCCGCTACTTCTTCCAGACCGGGGAGCAGACCGGGTCGGTACGGGAGGCGATCGCCGCCGCCGTCCGGGAGATCGACACGATCTACACGGCGGACATCCGGCCGACGCAGTCCTACGAAATATCGGTCGAAGCGGAGGGCAGCGTGCAGGATTCGCTGCTCACCTACGTCATCACGCGGTCGAGCTACACGGGCGGCGCACACGGCATCTACGAGACCGAATACCACACCTACTCGCTCGCAAAGGGGTATGAAATCACGACGGCCGATCTCTTCACCGAGGAGCAGGCGGAGCGTCTCGACGAACTGATCCTGCGCAAACTCTGCCGGCAATACGGTGCGAGGAACGAGGAGGAGCTGGCCGCACAGGGCTTCTTCCCCGAACAGATCGGCGCCACGGAGAATTTCCGTATCGCACCCGAAGGCATCGTTTTCTGCTACAATCCCTACGACATCGGCTGCTACGCGCTGGGCGCCGTCGAGGTCACGGTAAGCCGCGAAGAACTGGATGAACGCTGAGCGGAAAGGATACGGACACCCCGACTCCCCGGAAAACGGATCCGGAAAAGGTCCCGGACGACGGGTCGGTTCCGCCGGACCCGCCCTGCCCCGCTACAAACCGCCGCAAAAAAGAAAAAGGCCCGAGTCTCACGACTCAGACCTTTTTTCGGAGGGGAACCACCCCCTTCCAAAAACGAGGTTTAATCGGAGGTATTCGACCTTCGGAACGAGTACCGCCCCTCGAGTCTTAGTGATGCGGAACGCATCACAACCTGCCGATTTCCTCAACCAACCTAAAACTACTAACCTAAATGAACCTTAAAACTTCACTGCAAAGATAAGGGCCTTTTTCGAATTACGCAAATAATTTATGAATATATTAAATATATTTAACAATTTGGTAACATACAAAGCTCTGCAAAAGGCAGGAAACGAGAAAGGCAGCAAGATATAATACAATACAAATCAGCGCATTGCATCAAATAATACAACCGTCGGGCGTATCGCCGGAAAAACCGGATACGGACCGGAACCGTCCGACGAAATGCAACCGGAATCCGAAGCCGTCCGAAAAGGTTCCGGCACAGACACAAAAAAAGGAAACCCGGAATCGGGACAGAACGTCCGTCATCCACAGTTTCCTCACCAACCTAAAACTACTAACCTAAATGAACCTTAAAACTTCGCTGCAAAGATAAGGCGGAAAAAGATACCGTGCAAGTTTTTTATTAAAATTTTTTCGGATTTTTTTCATATTTTTTAATATAGCATCTTCGCGTTTTCATTCAACATATTGTATATAAGCAAGATACAAACCGGATTCATCGTTTTGAAACATTCTTTCGGTACTTCGGTGCAGTATTCCCCGAAAATCGCATTTATAATTAAGAAAACCAGAATTAATAGTTATTTTTGTGCAATGATTTCGGAGAAAGCCGCTCAGAACAGTCCGCGTCCCGGCAAAGATTTTGCAGGACGGAAAGACCGTTTCGGCCGTCCGATCCAATCCATTCACACACGATGACAGTATCGCTGATCATATCCACCTACAACTGGCCCCGCGCCCTCTATCTGTGTCTCGACAGCGTGATGCAGCAGAGCGTACTGCCCGACGAGATTCTGATCGCCGACGACGGGTCGGGCATGGAGACACGCGACGTCGTACGACATTTCGAACGGATCTCACCCGTCCCCGTCCGCCATATCTGGCACGAGGACCGCGGGTTCCGCGTCGCCGCCATCCGCAACAAGGCCATCGCGGCCAGCCGGTGCGACTACCTCATCCAGATCGACGGCGACCTGATCCTGCAACGCAACTTCATTCAGGACCATATCGCCTTCGCCAAAGAGGGGCACTATGTCGCCGGGTCGCGCGGAATCATCACCGAAGCACTGACCCGGAAAGTCCTCAGCGGCGAAATAACGTCGCTGTCCGCTCTGAGCCGGGGCGTCCGCAACAGCAACAACGCCCTGCGCATCCCGATCGCCGCAGTACTCTACCGGATGCTGGCTCCCAGCCGAACGCCCCGCAGTTGCAACATGGCGCTCTGGCGCAAAGACGCCCTGCGCGTGAACGGATACGACGAGACCTTCGAAGGATGGGGATACGAGGACACCGAGCTGGGACTTCGCCTCGAAAACAGCGGCATCCGCCAGCGTCTCATGAAGTTCAGCGGCATCGTCTTCCACCTCCACCACGACAAGGCGTCGCGGGAAGGCTGCCCGGCCAACGAACAACGCTACATGAAGAGCATCCGCAAACACCGCACCTGGAGCCCCGCGGGAATCGACCGCCACCTCTCGCCCGCCGGGCAGGCTGCAATTCTTACCATCTTACATTCATAACCAGAATAAGAGAATAAATTAGATTCATTTCAATGAACAATAATATATACTACCTTATATAGGATAACGCCCCGTCCGAATTCAAATCATGCCCTATTATATATCGAAAGCTATTTGGAGTCGCATCATCAATACACATAAAAAACAAATCAGGAATACCATTTCCATCTATATCGCATAATTGACCATCCGCTCCAGCACCATGATTTCCACATCCTTTGTAAGTAAAATAAGGAGTGACGGAAACAGGATTACCGGATTTATCTACATTATGTAATACCATATATCTAAAATTATTGGCTCCATCAGGATCATCATATGCAGTTAATATAATATCAGGTCGAGGATCCGTATCAATATTCCCCACCGTAACTCCTGCGCCATCAGCTGTACGACCAAAAGTAGTAGGAACATAATAATTTACCGATGTTCCAGTCCAGGATTTTCCATCAGAACTTAAATCATAATATATCTTATACCTAAATTGATTTGGTCCACCAGAAGGTGCATCATATTGCATTAATATCATATCTAAGATTCCATTATCGTTAATATCATAAAGCGCAATGCCCGCACCATCAGCTTTTCGCCCCATGTTTGTAGGAATAATAACTTTATCAGAAAAATATCGGCAACTACCATCTACATTTAGATCCCACCCAATGACATATCGAAAGCTCAAAGTTCCCTTATTATCATCCAAAGCCATAAAGACCAAATCATCCATCCCGTTTTTATCAATATCTCCAATTGCAATTGCAGCGCCTCGGTCCACGTCAGAAACAGTCTTAGGAACCCAAAATCTTTGCGATTGCCGACCATTCATTCCATCAGCATCGGTGTTAAAAATAACCCAATACCAAAATCTATTTGGAGTATTATCATCATTACCCATAAGAATGAGATCCGGTTGTCCATTTTTATCAATATCCTTTATCACCACTCCTCCTCCTTGATTATCATTTCCTAATCCATTCACTTGTCGAACAGGAATCGGAATAGCAGTATTGACAATATCAAAAACCTTGCTTTGGATATACTCTTCGTATGCACGTTTAATCACGTCTCGCTTACCAATAGGAACAAACTCATAAATTGGATATACCTTATCACGATCGGCTCCAATCATAACAGACGTACTTTCATTAATAGATCTCAACCATTCTGATGCTGAAATAGTTTTATCCACATCTCCATTCTGGTCTATTCTAATAGTAAAGTCCATACTACCTTCTCCTCCTACAGATCGCACTACCATTTTTTGTTGCGTATTTTTCCGGGCATTCTCAATTGTATAATCAGATCCAAAATTAAAAGAGAAAATATTTGCAACAGAAAATTTAAATCCGGCCTCATGTATTTGTTTCGATTTAGCTTCTGTTGCTTTTGATTGATATAACATTTTTAACGCACCTCCCAAATGAACATTAGCTAATACATGGGTTCCATATTTCAAAATAAAATCCATTGGTTTCATCGAATTTACATCCTCCAAAAATTGAGAGGATACATATTCGGTTAGTCGCGCCAAATCCGCATTTAAACTTACTTTTGCAAATAGATGCGAATAAGTAGCAAACGTTTGAGAATAAAGTGATGTATAACTATATGAAACATTCTCGCCCAATTGACTACCACCTAACATGAATTTCATTTCATCATTTTTAGCTGTTACGGGTTCCGAATATGAAGATTTAATTCCTAACACACGGGTTAATTCATAAAGATCCGATTCCGATGTGTAATCATAAGACGTAACCCTATATATATTCTTCTCAAAAATAGAAGCATCATCTTGAATGAGGTTTTCTACATCTATTACTCGTGCTTTATGCGCCAATGCACCGAACTGCCCTGTTATATCGTATCCATATCCTAACAAATCATATTTACCATCCCCACTAGATCGAGTTATTACATCACTACTATCATCCAAAATCAAATCCATCTCATTATTTACACAGCATGTAAACAATAAACCTAGCAAAAGTAAAATCTTTTTCATATTTTTAGAATTAAATAATTTATTTAAAATAATATTTCCGCCGCATTTTCCATTTGCGGATCAGATTGAGCGGCTTGCGTTTCAGCCCGACATGCCCCCGTTCCAGAAAATCATCTACGGCATCGAGGACACGTGCGGAACAGCGGCAATCCCGATGCGGCTCATGGAACATCGTATAGGTCCGGACTTCACGCATCAACTCGTCGGGACGGGTCAGCGCCCGTTCGAGTGCCGGACCGACCTCTTCCGGCCTCCGAACATCTATCAGATACGGTCCGGGGTGCGAATTCCGGAACGTCACGACAGGCTTGTCGAGGAACATGAATTCCAGAATGATGGACGAACTGTCGCATAGCATGACGTCAGCCTTGTGCATAGCCGTAACATCGAACGTATTTCCCACATAAGTCGCATTCGGATATTCGGTAGCAATTCGTTTATAACGGTCCAAAATATCAGGGTCTGTCAGTTTCGGATGAAACATGAAAATCCAATTCCAATCCCGGGCAACGAGCAGGCGTTCGATCTCCTCGGCCAACAATGGCGCCGAAGTCAGCGACCGCGTGAAAGTCGAAGAGTAGAGAACCGTAGGCCGAACATTCCGGGCATTTACCTGCATTTCCGAAGAAAAATAAATGTCTGCTTTAGGCCATCCGGTTTCATAGACCCGAAAAAAACCGCACTTGCGTTCAAGTTGCTCGAACACAAGCGTACTACTCGGTCCCTGCGTACAATAGAGATCGAACCATCCCCGAATTGTAAAATGATCGTCCCGATGATCGTTGCGCTTGTTAATTGGATAACCATGAAACAACGCGACTTTTACTCCGGGAAAGAAATGGGGGATATAATTACCTGGAGTAAACACGGCCACCGGATTAAAATCAATCACTTCATGCACCGTTCCAAGCCGAATCTCGTCCGAACGAAGCTCATCCGGGCACTCTTTTTCAACGAACCAAGCAACTTCCCCGCCTCTCCGGAGTATCTCGGCCTGCAGAGGCCGAAGGATCGGATAAGCATAGGGTAAATTGACAAACAGCAAATATCTACTCATTTCCCGCATCAATAAATTCAACGGACCAAACGCCTTTGCAAACTCTCCCACCAGCGCTGCAACGTAGCACACAATACGGCCACCGGACGCAACCGGCGGCGGCGGTCCAGCCACAACAAGAGCAGATCGCCCCGGGAATAATACCGGCGCAACGCCGCTCCGCGCCCCTTCGCCGCCCGGTGGATCCACCGCGCATGATCCGAATTCCCGGTCCACGGATTGCGGCTCTTGCGGATGCAGACCAGATACCACCGCACACGGCTCACGAGCCGGAGAAACCCGATCCGCTCAGCCGAAAGCCCCGGACATCGGGCCAGTTCGGAATCGACCGCTTCGGCAAAACGCACGCAATAGTCCACATCGACACTGCGCCGGTTCGCCGAACCGGCCCGCTGGATATAGTCGTATCCCACATAATCCACGAAACGGACCTGCGGCTGCCGGAAGCCGATCTGCACATTGACGAGCTCATCCTCGCCGAGCGGCAACGGATAATGCCGCAATTCGGCATCGAACAGTTCCCGGCGGTAGAGTTTCGCCCAAAGGCAGACGGAAATCGCATGGCTCAACGTCGCCTCGAGGAACCCGAATCCCTCGAGATCCTCCGTGCGACGTTCCCGCACGGGCGCCTCGTACGAGGCCCTCACCCGCTTGAAATCGCAACAGACGATGTCATACCCGCCGATCGCCGCGACCAGTTCCCGCAGCATATCCGGCTCCCAGCGGTCGTCCCCGTCGAGAAAGCAGACATAGCGTCCCCGGGCCTTCGCAAGTCCGGTTTCACGGGCACGCGCCACTCCCCGGTTGGGCGTAGCGACAACGACGATCCGCGCATCCCGCTCCGCACGGGAGCGCACGAGACGCAACGAACCGTCCGTCGAGCCGTCGTCCACCACGACCGCCTCGAAATCGCCGAACGTCTGCGCCTCGACCGAAGCCAGGCAGGCGTCGATATACCGTTCGAGATTGTGGACCGGAATAATCACCGAGACCTCCGGCCGCCGTTCGTTCTCCTTCATCCGATATAGTTTTTCACGGCCTCGGCGATCCGTTCGCCGTCGAGCGCCGCGGAGATGATTCCTCCGGCATAGCCGGCTCCTTCGCCGGCCGGAAACAGCCCTCCGACCGCGGGGTGCATCAGCGTCGCGGGATCGCGCGGGATGCGCACGGGCGTCGAGGTGCGCGACTCCACGCCCACGACCACCGCCTCGTCCGTGAGGTAGCCACGCATTCTCCGTCCGAAGGTCGAAATGCCCTGCCGCAATGCCCGCGCGATGAATTCCGGCATCCACCGATCAAGCCGCGAGGGAACGATGCCGGGAATGTACGACGTCGCGGGCAGCGACCCGCTGGCCCGGCCCGCCACGAAATCCGACACACGCTGCGCAGGGGCGATCTGATGCTCCCCGCCCTCGCGCCGGGCCGCCTGCTCGAACCGCTGCTGGAACTTCAGCCCCGCCAGTTCGCCCCACTCGGGACGCAGGTACTCGAAATCCGCGAGCCGCACCTCGGTCACCAGCCCCGAATTGGCGAAGGGCGACGTGCGGCCGCTGGGCGACATGCCGTTCACGACCGACTGCGCGGCATCGGTCATCGCCGGCACGATGAACCCGCCCGGACACATGCAGAACGAATAGACGCCGCGCCCGTTCTCCTGGCTCACGAGCGAATAGGAAGCCGCCGGGAGGTACTCGCCACGAGTCCGGCAATGGTACTGGATCGAGTCGATGAGCGCCTGCGGATGCTCGATGCGCACGCCCATCGCAAAGGGCTTGGCCTCGATGCGCACGCCGCGCGCGTGCAGCAGTTCGTACACGTCGTGCGCCGAATGCCCCGTAGCGAGCACCACGGCGGCTCCCTCGATCCGCTCGTCGCCGCAGCGGACGCCGCGGATCCGCCCGTCGTGCAGCAGGAGGTCCGTCACGCGGCTGTCGAAGCGGAACACCCCGCCCGCATCGGCGATCGTCCGCCGGATATTGCGGATGATATAGGGCAGCTTGTCGGTGCCGATATGGGGATGGGCTTCGCAGAGGATTTCGGGCGTGGCGCCGTGAAAGACGAGCGTCTGCAACGCCTTGTTGTAATCGCCGCGCTTCTTGCTGCGCGTGAAGAGCTTGCCGTCGGAAAAGGTTCCCGCGCCGCCCTCGCCGAAAGCGTAGTTCGAGTCGGGATCGACGGGGCCGTTGCGGTTGATCCGTGCGATGTCGCGCTTGCGGGCCGAGACATCGCGCCCCCGTTCGAGAATCACGGGCCGCAGTCCCAGTTCGATGAGCCGCAGGGCCGCGAACAGCCCCGCGGGGCCCGATCCGACGACGACGACCTCCGTCCGCCCCTCGACCGAAGGATAGTCGAAATGCACGGGGCCGGGCTGCGGCTCCCGATCGACATAGACTTCGAGCGTCAGGTTCATCTTCACCTGCCGCTGCCGGGCGTCGATCGACCGCTTCACGACGCGCACCAGCGCCACATCCGTCTCCCGGATGCCCATGCGCCGCGCTGCGAGCGACGTGCAGTACTTCGGATCGGCAGCCTGTTTCGGCGTGAGGACGAGGGTTATCTGTCGGGGCATAAGTCGGCGAAATTACCTACAAATGTAAACAAAAAAAGCCGGATAATCCCCCGCCCGGATTGTGTTTTGTGAATTTTTACCTATCTTTGCCTCATCCGCGGGGATGCGCCCGACGCACCCCATGCGGAAATGATGCGGATATGGTGTAATTGGTAGCCACGTCAGACTTAGGATCTGATGCCTTACGGCGTGGGGGTTCGAGTCCCTTTATCCGCACTTTAGGAGCCTTTTCGAAGGGCTCCTTTTTTGTTGTCCGTCCGGCGCAAAAAAGAGGAAAATCTACTGTATATCAAAATTTTGCAAATACTTCGGCTGATTCCCCGAACCGGAAGCGGAAAGCACTTCGCAGCAAACTCGCGGGAGCACGAAAGGGAGCGGAGCCAAAAATCGGGCCGCGCGACGGGACCTGCTCCCGAATGCGTTTGCAATGCGTTGTTTCGCTGCGTTTTAGTCGTAATAAATCTCTCTTGCGGACGTTTTGTTAACCCCCAAAATTTCAACGTCATGAGACAAGAGACATTTGCCATTCTTTTCCTGATGCGAAAAGGAAGACCGAAAAAGAACGGGCTGGCGCCCGCGTCACCACGGGCGGTCTGCGGCAGGAGTTCTATTCCCATTGCGAGGGCAAGCCCGAACGGAGGAACCAGAAAAAGGAGCGCATGATGGGCACGAGCCGCCTCGCGCTGAAAATCAATGAGATGTTCGACGAGTTCCGCATGCAGATACTCGACATCCGCACCAAACTGCTGGCCGAGGACTATGCGGCCAATGCGACGCAGATCAAGCAGCGCTACCTGAACCCGATCTGCAACACGATGATGCTCATCGCGAGCCTTACCGACTACGCGAAGCGGTGGCAGGGCGAGGTGGGCGTGCGCATCACGCAGCGCACAGCCGACAAGTACGAACGGCTGTGCGCTACCTCAAACAGTTCTCGCCCAGCGCGACAAGACACGGACAACAGGTCTCACCTGGGCCGAATACGCACGGACGGCGCGCGCGGCGCGCGGCGATGAATCCGCGCCTTTCGAGGCCCGTCGGCCACATCGTCCTCGCCTTTTCAGCACGGGACGCCGCACGGCTCGACAACCGGCGGATGGTCGGAATCGCCGCGGAGTATCTCTCCGGCATGGGCATCCGAAACACGCAGTTCATCATCGCCCGCCACCGCGACCGCGAGCATCCCCACCTGCATATCCTCTTCAACCGCGTGGACAACGACGGCCGTACCGTCTCCGACCGTAACGACCGTTACCGTTCGGAGTGCCTCTGCAAGGAGCTGACCGTCCGGCACGGGCTCCACTTCGCATCGGGCAAAGAGAATGTCAAGGAGCACCGCCTGCGCGAACCGGACAAGACGAAATACGAGATTTTCCACACGCTGCGTGACGCCGTACCCCGCTGCCACGACTGGCCGGAGTTGACGGCAGCGCTGCGGCGCGAAGGGATCGCCACCGAGTTCCGGATGCGCGGCGGAACTTCCGACCCGCAAGGCGTCGTCTTCGCCAGGAACGGCTACCCGTTCAACGGTTCGAAAATCGACCGGCAGTTCAGTTTCTCCAAAATCGACCATGCGCTGAGTCTGAACCGCCGACAGGCTCTCTCCGCAAATGAACGCGGCCCCGCAAGCAATCCGGCTGCATCGTTCAGTCACCTGCTCGAGGATCTTCTGCAACCGGCCTACGATACGGACGAAGAACGGCGCCGTCAGGAGCGACTGCGCAAAAAGAAAAGACGCCAACGACTTTAAATTTCATTACCTATGGAGACAACCACCGTCATCGAGCTCTTCGAAGAGCTGAAAAAGCAGATCGCCGCGCTCGCCCGCAGGCTGGACGACCGCAACCCGCCGGCCCCGCCGGTGTCTTCGATACCGACTGAACCGGATAATCGGCTCGACCGGCTGCTGGAAATGGCGCGGCACACACACATGAACGTCGAACGGGCCCGCATGGAACTGACGGATCGGATTTCGGCACTGGAAAAGAAACTCGGGCAGGAGCGCGAAAGATGCGGTGCCGAGGCGGCCCGTGCCGCTCTGCCTTCGCCGCAGCGGCATATCCACACCATCGACTTCAAATCCTCGAAATCGACGCTCTGCATGTTCGGGCTCTCGCTCGCCGTCGTTTGCTGCGGCGTACATATCCATCGGCTGCACGACCGCATCGGCAACATGTGCGACGCCGAACTGAAATACCGATACATCAGGATGAAAGGAGAAGCCTCCTCCGAGCGGATCGCAGAATTGGAGGATATTTTCGAATGGAACAGGGACGACGACAAAATCCGCCAGATGAAAAAGAATGTCGAACAATACGAACGAACTATTCAGCAGAGAATAGCTCTCGACGAACAAATAAGATTAAAGGGACAGGAGACCGAACAATTGGATGAAAAAGCAAAAAAATTAAGAGGAAAGTAAATCTTTCCTCTTTTTTCGTGTGGCCCCATGGTTTCTTCGTATATTTGTAAACAAGTAGTAGCATAAACAAACTCCATTATGATGACTTTCGCCGACATTCTACGAAAATTCCGTAAAGAATCATTATCTCAAAGAGACAAAGGATTTCGTTTTGAGCGACTTATGCAGGGCTATTTGAAAACCACTTCATTATATGCCAACCGTCTCGAGGAAGTATGGCTTTGGATGGAATTCCCCTTCCACGACCAGTTCGGCGGCAAGGACACCGGCATCGACCTTGTGGCCCGCACCGTCGAGGGCGAATATTGGGCCATTCAATGCAAATGTTATGCGGCGGATACCTTCATCAACAAACCCGACGTAGATACATTCCTCGCCACCTCGGGCAAGCGCTTCGAAACCGAATTCGGCATGACGGGATTCGCACAGCGGCTGTGGATCTCAACGACGAACAAATGGAACTCCACGGCCGAGCAGACGATCCGCAATCAGAATCCTCCGGTAACGCGACTGAACCTTATCGACCTCGAAAACGACGACGTCGATTGGAGCAGCCTCGAACAAGGCCTCTTCGGCGTGGCCTCCCGGTCCAAACCCTTTGCCATACGGGAGCACCAGCAGGAGGCCATCGACCAGGCCCACGCCTATTTCAAGATCGACGAAGCCACCGGCCAACCCGCCCATACGCGCGGCAAGCTCATCATGGCCTGCGGCACAGGCAAAACCTTCACCTCGCTGCGAATCGCCGAGAACGAAACCGGAGGCCGCGGTCTGGTGCTGTTCCTCGTGCCCTCGATTGCGCTTTTGGGACAAACCCTCCGGTCGTGGCTGCAACAGGCCCAGGAGCCGATGACGGCTGTCTGCATCTGCTCCGACCCGCAGGTCTCGAAACAGACCGAAAAGAAGGACAACGACACGACGAGTGTCATCGACCTGGCACTTCCGGCCTCGACCGACGTCCCCTCCATCGTCAAGCAACTGCAACACGCCCGCCGGCACAATGCCGAGGGTCTGACCGTCGTCTTCTCGACCTACCAGTCCATCGACGTCATTTCGCGGGCCTAGCAACAACTGCTCGCAGAGACCGGCGACGCCTTCGGCACGTTCGATCTCATCATCTGCGACGAGGCGCACCGCACCACGGGCGTTACGCTCAAGGACGAGACCGAGAGCGCCTTTGTCCGGGTTCACAACAACGACTTCCTGCGGGCCGTGCGCCGTATCTACATGACCGCCACGCCGCGCCTCTATACCGACGAGACGAAGAAACGCGCCGAAGAGAACTCCGCCGTCCTCTGCTCGATGGACGACCGCTCGATGTACGGCGACGAGATCTACCGCATCGGCTTCGGCAAGGCCGTCAAGCAGGAACTGCTCTCCGACTACAAGGTCCTCATCCTCGCCGTGGGCGAAAAGGACATTACCCCCACGCTGCAAAACGCACTGACCCGCGAGGACGGAACCATCGACGCGGATGATCCCTCGAAACTCATCGGCTGCATCAATGCCCTCTCGAAAAAGGTGCTCGGCGCCGATGAAGAGTTCGTCAAGGGCTCCGACCCGCTGCCGATGCGCCGTGCCGTGGCCTTCTGTTCGAGCATCAAGGCCTCGAAAGCAATCGCCAATGCTTTTACCGACTACAAGGACCTCTACATGGAGGACATCCGCGAGGAGGACCGCGCCACGATGGTCGATGTCGTCGCCCACCACGTTGACGGTTCGATGTCGGCTACCAAACGCGACGAGGAGCTGATGTGGCTCAAGGAGCAGCCCGAAAACGAACGCGAATGCCGAATGCTGACCAACGCCCGCTGCCTTTCGGAGGGTGTCGATGTTCCGTCGCTCGACGCCGTGGTCTTCATTTCACCGAAGAACTCGCAGGTCGATGTCGTGCAGTCGGTCGGTCGCGTCATGCGCCGCAGCGAGGGCAAGAAATACGGATACATCATCATTCCGGTCGTGGTTCCGGCCGATGCCGAGGGCGACAAGGTTCTCGAAAACCACCCCAATTTCAAGGTGGTCTGGACTGTGCTGAACGCCTTGCGGGCTCACGACGACCGCTTCAATGCCGAAGTCAACAAGATCGAACTGTCGAAAAAGAAGCCCAAAAACATCCTCTTCGGCGGAGTCGGCGCCTCGCGCAAGGACGAAGACCAGCACAGCGACGGCGACAGCAAGCCTCGCGCCGAGAGTGCCGCCGAGCAGCTCGCCACCCAGCTCTCGATGAGTTTCAACGACCTGCAGAACGTCTTCTACGCCAAACTGGTGACCAAGGTCGGCACCAAACGCTACTGGGAACTCTGGGCCAAGGACATCGCCCAGATTGCCGAACAGCACATCGCGCGCATCAAGGCTCTCATCGCCGACAACGGCAAACACCGCCGGGCCTTCGACCAGCTCATGCGGGGTCTGCACCGCAACATCAATCCCGGACTTTCGGAACAGGATGCCATCGAAATGCTCTCGCAGCACATCATCTCGCGCCCCGTGTTCGAGGCCCTCTTCGAAAACTACCAGTTTGCCGCCAGCAACCCCATCTCGCGGTCGATGCAGAAGATGCTCGACCTGCTCGACGACGAGACCAAAACCGAGGAGGAGCACCAGAAACTCCAAAAATTCTACGACTATGTCCGCGACACGGTCGGCGACATCCACGAAGCCGATGCCCGGCAGCGCATCATCGTCGAGCTGTACGACAAGTTCTTCAAGGTGGCCTCGCCCCGCACGGTCGAGAAACTGGGCATCGTCTATACACCGGTCGAGGTGGTCGACTTCATCATCCGCTCGGTCGGTTACATCCTCCAGCGGGAGTTCGGACGGTCGCTCTCCGACGAGAACGTCCACATCCTCGACCCCTTCACCGGAACGGGCACCTTCATCACACGCCTGCTCCAGAGCGGGCTCATCTCGCGCGAGGCCCTGGAGCGCAAATACGGCCGGGAGATCCACGCCAACGAGATCGTACTGATGGCCTACTACATCGCCTCGGTCAACATCGAAAATGTCTTCCACGACCTGATGGGCCCTGATACGGAGTACCGGCCCTTCGGCGGCATCTGCCTGACCGACACCTTCCAGTTGGGCGAGGAGGCTGCGGACGAGAACCTCTATTCCGAGCAGTTCCCGACCAACTCGCGGCGCGTCATTGAGCAGAAGAAACGGCGCATCACCGTCATCGTCGGCAACCCGCCCTATTCCATCGGGCAGAAGTCGGCCAACGACAATGCACAGAACGAATCCTATCCCACGCTCGAAAGCCGTATCGAAAACACCTACGTTGCCCAATCGGAGGCCGCCCTCAACAAATCGGCTTACGACAGTTATATCAAGGCTTTCCGCTGGGCTTCGGACCGACTTAACGAAAAGGAAGGCGGTGTCATCGGCTTCGTTACCAACGGCGCATGGCTCGATGCCAACGGGCTCGACGGCATGCGCAAATGCCTCGAACGCGAATTTTCGGCCATCTATGTCTTCAACCTGCGCGGCAACTGCCGCACAAGCGGTGAAATCCGCCGCAAAGAGGCCGGTAATGTCTTCGGTCTGGGCTCCCGCACTCCGATTGCTATTACGATTCTGGTCAAGAAACCGAAGGTATCCGACGAGGCGGCCCGCATCTGCTACCACGACATCGGCGACTACCTCTCGCGCGAGGAGAAACTGCGTATCATTCACAATATGGGCGACATCAGCAACCCGCTGATGCAATGGATCACCATTACCCCCAACGAACATGGCGACTGGCTCAACAAGCGCAGCGAGCAGTTCAAACTCTTTACCCCGCTGGAGCCCGAAAAGAAGTTCAAGAAAGGAAATAAATCGTTCTTTGAAGGATATTCATTAGGACCAGTATCTGCTCGCGATAGTTGGGTTTATAATTTCTCTTTAGAAAAACTAAAAGTAAATATTTGCAAAACGATCTCTCACTATGAGGAACAGCGAATTTTATTACTAAACAAAAAAATATCAGAACCCGAACGTAACCCTTTGTTAGGATCTTGGTCCAGAGACTGGTTAAATCAAATTAAAAAGAATAAAGTTATTGTTGAGAATCCGCAACAATACCGAATATCAGCATATCGCCCATTTACTCGAACCAACAATTACTTTGATGATGATTTAAATCAAGAAAGATATCAAATACCAAAAATTTTTCCAACAAAAAATCATAACAATATAGTAATATGCGTCTCTGGAATAGGTTCTAATAAAGATTTTTCTTCTATTATAACAGATTGTATTTCTGACTACCAATTACAATTCAACGGGCAATGTTTTCCGCTTTATTGGTATGATGACAGCACGGCGGATATCGCCGACCTCTTCTCGGCTCAGCAGAGCGATGCAGACCGTTACGTCCGCCGCGACGGCGTGACCGACTGGATCCTCTCCACGGCCCGCAAGCAGTACGGAAGCCGCGTAACCAAGGAGGACATCTTCTATTATGTCTATGGCATCCTCCACGCCCCGGACTACCGCACGACCTTCGCCGCCGACCTCAAGAAGTCGCTGCCCCGACTGCCGCTGGTCGAGTCGCCCGACGACTTCTGGGCCTTCAGCCGTGCCGGCCGTAGCCTGGCCGAACTCCACCTCGGATACGAGCATGTGGAGCCCTACGCCGGATGCCACACGGTAAACTCGACCACTTCGGAAGATGACGCCATCAACTACCGTGTAGAGAAGATGCGCTTCGGCAAGCTCGACAGCAAGACGGCCGACAAGAGCATAATACATTACAATGCGGGCATCACGATTGAGAACATTCCGCTGGAGGCCTACGACTATGTGGTGAACGGCAAGTCGGCGATCGAGTGGGTAATGGAGCGCTATGCGGTAAAAACAGACCCAACGAGCCAGATTACGAACGACCCGAATGACTGGTGCCGAGAGCACGACGACCCGAAATACATCTACAACCTGCTGCTGCGCATCATCACCGTCTCGCTCGAAACGATGAAGATCGTCCGCTCGCTCCCGAAACTCAAACTGGAAGAATAAAAATTTAAAATCAAAATAACATGGTTAAGAAAATCGTATTTTTCAATCACAAAGGCGGTGTAAGCAAAACAACCTCGACTTTCAATATTGGATGGAAACTTGCCGAAATGGGACACCGAGTTTTACTCGTCGATGCAGACCCTCAATGCAATCTCACATCTGTATTCTTAGGAGAAAAATTTGATGCATACTATGATGATGCGGAAACATGCTCCAACAACATCATGGATGGAGTGCGCCCCGCTTTTGCAGGAACTCCGGATCCTATTAGGATGATAAATTGCCCCAATCATAGCTTTAATAGAGATTTATATCTGCTCCCAGGGCATATGAACTTATCAGAATATGATCCTCAATTAACATTTGCAATTAATGCTCCGGTAACCTTGACAGCCATGCAGAATCTGCCGGGGTCTTTCAATCAGTTAATTGTAAACATAACGGAAAAATACGATATCGAATACGCCCTTATTGATTTGAACCCGGGATTAAGCACATTAAATCAAATTTTATTTGTTTCCAGTGATGCTTTTATCATCCCTGCTAATCCTGATATATTTTGCGTAATGGCCATCAAGAGTTTGTCCCGCATCTTACCACAATGGATAAACTGGAAGAATGTCAATATCCATAATTTTGCCCACGCTACCTATCCAATGCCCAACGGAACACCTCGATTCATCGGCGAAATAATTCAACGGTTTAATATTAGAAGAGGAGTTGCAGCTGCCATTTATAGGCCATTAATTGACACCATTAAATCAACAGTCAAAGATTTTCTCATCCCAGCTTTGTCCCAAGTTTCTATGACATTTCCCTTAGAAAGATATAGTGACGCTCGCATCTCTGAAGACTTCTGTTTAGCAGAAATTAAAGATTTTGCAACTCTAGGGCAACAATATCAAAAAATAGGAATACCTGTTTTCGCAATTCCAGACGATAAGTTAGAAGCGACAGGAATTGTTAAAGATCAATTAATTCAAAGTCGAGGTGCTTTTAATGAGCAATTCACCACAATAGCAAATAACATTACGGCTCTTCTAAATTAGTATGATAAATACGATTACAACATTTAATGCATGTATCCGTGACATACAGAAGATGCGAGGATTTTATGTCTTTTTAAGCGACCATTATAAAATAACGCCAGAGGACTTATCCGATCTATTACGCTCTGAATTAGTCAATCTGGTGAGTGCTATGGATCGTTTTATTCATGAATTTGTTCGTATTGGCATTATAAATTCATACACGAATAAAACACTTCAAACGAATAAATGCAAATCAATTCCAATAAAGTTCTCGACTTTGAATAAAGTAATTGAATGCCAGTCAAGAAAAACGCCTCCTACATGCAATGAAGAAACTGCAGAATATTGGATAAATAATGAAATCAAGACTATATTAAAATTCATGTCTTTTCAAAAAATAGACAGCATCAAAGATGCATTAAGTTATATCTGGGATCTGGATCATAAGATTCCTGTGATAATGAGCAAAATGCATTATCCGTTCCCGGAATCAACTTCCAATGCAAATCAAAAATTTCTCGAAAAGAAAATAGATCTTATAGTCTCACGGAGAAATCAAATTGTCCATGAAGCGGACTATGATATATCTATCAGTTCCAAACAAACAATAAATATCAATTGGTTAGATGACACCATCTTATTTGTAAAAGAGTTTGTTTATTCAATATATGAGAATATTTCCGGTGATAGCTCATATGAAAAATTGTAATAATTAGTAAGTTATTATCCTCTACTATGGCCATCATCGACGATTTCACCCGCGAGGTAGAGTGTATCTACAAGGATGAACGATACGCAGTCCGCGATAATGGTGCTGTCTTCCGCTATCCGCGTGATGGAAAGCGTCCGCGCAAATACGACAACTTCTGGACATTCGGGAAACCCAATATCGTACATGGCTATATGGAAATCGCATCTGTCCGAATCCATGTCATTGTCGCAACTGCATTCCTCGGCCCCAAGCCCACCAAAGAACACGTTGTTGATCATATCGACACGAATCGTCGGAATAACCGGGTGGAGAATCTCCGTTGGATTACGCGGCTGGAAAATATACTCGACAACCCCATTACGCGGAAAAGAATCATATTGCGCTGCGGCAGCATCGAAGCATTTCTGGCGAATCCTGCTATACTACAGGAAAATGAATTGCCGCCCGATCTCAAATGGATGAGAACCGTAACCAATGCAGAGGCGCAAGTAAGTAAAAACCGATTGCTGGAGTGGGCCGAAAGCGATAAAGAGCCCTCTGGAGGCTCCTTGGGTGCATGGGTTTTCAATCCATCCGAGAAATCCACCGCATATTCCCAGCAACCCCAAGTTTCAACACTCAATCCTCAAGCAGATTTACTTACAGGAGAAGGTCAATTAGGCGTTTGGGGATACAGGCAACCAGGATTCCAAGAACATGACCAATCCAACACGCTTCAAGACGAAGAAGACAGAACCCCTAATCTCGTATTGTCTCTGACTCCCGGAGCTGCTCAGGTCAGAGTGTTTTTTGACGACAAGCCTTGCGAATATCCATGTACTCCACAACATTTCGACGAAAATCCCTTGGCGGCGTATGCAGCCAATCTGACTGACGATACCATTTTTTGGCGCAATCAAAATGGGGATCGTGCATACTCAGTAGCAAAATACGGCTATTCAAGCGATGGAGATTCTTTGATTGTAATGTCTCAAGCCGCCTATGTATGGAAAAAACAAACAGTCGGTGATTCTAAACCCGTTTCAGTAACGCAACTCAGGCCTGACGAGTATAACAAAAACGATTTGCCATGTTCGCTTACCGAAATAACATACGAATAAAAGCTGTTTGTTCATAAGAGAATCGAGACTGGATTCCACTCCAAAGAATATTTGGAAGAGATATTTAATCAATGTATAAAAGAAACTTAATCATTTTAGAAATTGATAAGTACAAGAGTCTGAAGAACTCGTAACCCCTATAATTAATCGTAGTAAAGTACCTCAAATCTCCTTTAAAGAATAGTCATAACCCATATCCGTGAAGCAGCACAAATTGCTATGCGTACCTGATAGACATAGTTTTTGCGGTTCAATATTGGTCATTGGGAAGTGAGAATAAGGGCAAGATTAGTTGTTCTTATTTATCAGATTCACCACCACCTTCGTCATCACATCCTTCTCCTCCGTGCGGCTCTCGGCGATCATCAGCGTCAGGGCGACCAATGTGTTGTTGTCCAAAAGGCGCGAGCCGTCGGAACGGTAGAGGATGCGGTTGTTCTCCAGAAACCACAGGAACAGGAACGCCGCGATGCGTTTGTTACCGTCGCTGAACAAGTGGTTCTAGACTGTCAGGTAGAGCAGATTGGCCGCTTTATCCTCGACGCTTGGACAGCCGAAGGTCTGGTAAATCGCACCCATCGTGCTTTTGAACGACTCGTCTTTCTCGTGGGCGAACAGTTCGCTGCCGCCGAACTTGTCGCGCAACACCTGCAACGCCTCCATCGCATTCTCATAGGTCGCATGAAACGGTTCCTCCGCCGTGGTTGCCGTAACCTCCAACTGCTGATAATCGTAGCGGTCGAGCGTATCGAGGCCGTAGGTGTAGTCCGTAATCACGCGCAGCAGCCCGACCGCCTCGGATTTCGTAACATCCTTTGCAGCCAAAACATTGGAGAGCAGACGGACGGTCTTTTTCAGCTCCTCCAATTGCTCGGCTTTCGCCTGGTTATTGACGGCATACCCCTTTATAAGGTACTCTTTCAGCACCTTGTTCGCCCAAATGCGGAACTGCGTGGCGTTTTTGGAGTTGACACGATAACCTACCGACAGAATCATATCGAGGTTATAATATGGAATCATACGCCGCACTTGCCGTCGCCCCTCATGCTGAACTTGTGCAATTTTTGCACATGTTACGTCCCGCTCCAATTCGGACGACTTATAAATGTTGTTGACATGTCTGACAATAACCGTTCTGTCAACTCCGAACAATTGCGCAATCTGCGCCTGCGTCAGCCACACACTGTCATCCTCCATGCGGACGTCCAGACGGGTCTCGCCGTCAGCTGTCTGATAAATGATAATCTCGCCCCTGTCCATGAAAGCAAAGATACGAATAAACCCGAAAAGTCGATAACCTTTCGCCCTCAACCGATTCGCCCGTCCTTATCAAAAAGGAGCGGGATATTGAAATCTCCACTCCTGAAAGATCCCTGCAATAGCCTAAACAATCCGAGAAAAGCAAATTTCAGCCCAGGTTATGTCATATCGTAAAAACTTCGTATTTTTATAAGGAATTTTACTGCAACCAGGATGTTAGACCCTCGGAAAAATATGATTGTCATTGACGGAGAGATTAAAACCTCTTCCGTCGAGCGTTGTTGGAATACCTCCAATCCTCATCGGTGCAACATTAAATTCAACAACTCTTCCAAAACCTATTCCTACTCTCCGAACAAAGTCTTGTTGCTGGAAAATCCCGTGCTATTCGACCCACAACACTGTCGGCTGCTGCACAAAGGCAAACAGCTCGGTCCGATAGCCTACATAGCCGCCTTTCAGCAGGGATCGCGGAAATTCTGGTACATCGAATACACCGACGGAAAAAGCGCCGGCTACAAAGGCTCAGAAATCGAACTTATTCGGTCCTGTCTGGAGGACTCCTCCATCCAAAATATCTTCGAATATCTGCGGGATGTGGCAGCCATCAATCCGCTGAAAGCCAACGACGGCACACGATTGCTTCTGGCTCAATATCAGAAAATCGAGTTTATTCCGGACGATTCGGCGGCAGCTTGTTACCTGAATCCCAGAAAATTCCCGCTCCAACACGCCTCCGCCCCACCGCTTTTCTACCCTTTCGGCTGCAATGCCAGCCAGCAAAAGGCTGTCCAGGCCGCCTTCGAGCATCAGGTCAGCATTATCCAGGGCCCCCCGGGAACAGGCAAGACGCAAACGATTCTCAACATCGTGGCCAACATCATCGCTCAAGGGCAGACGGTATTGATCGTCTCGAACAACAATTCGGCCATCGAAAACATAGTCGAAAAGTTGGACAAACACGACATGGGATTCATCGCCGCTTTGCTGGGAAGCAGTGATAACAAATCAGCATTCATTGAAACGCAGGCCATTGAAAAGGCTATTCCCGCCCAGATCGATTCATGGTATTCGGCCGAGGCAGACTCTCCCGAATTTCTGAAGACGATTCAGGCGCAAGCCGCTTCCATGCAGGAAATATTCGCCTGGCAGGAACGATTGGCACTGGCCCGGCAGGAACTGACAGCCCTCAAAACAGAGCAGACACATTTCGAACAGGAAACGACCTCCGATCCGACGGTAACGCTCCGCCGAAAACTCTCGTCGGCAAGGCTACTGACGCTATGGAACGAATTGCAGACGGCAGTCGAGAAGCCGGAAACGCGCGGGCTTTTCGCAAAATGGCTGGAGGCCATCCGGTGGTTTCTTCTCAAACGGAAAGTCGCACGATTGTTCAACGGTATCCGTCCCGATCCGCAACGACAGGATTTGTATGAACTGATTCCTGCCATCCAGCGCGATTTCTACCATATAAAGCACGAGGAGCTGTCCAATGAAATCGAACAGCTGCAGAAAGTACTTGCCGCTACCGATGCCCGACAGGCGATGGCACGGTTGAGCGACGATTCGATGCGTTACCTTCGGAATCTGCTCCGCCACAGATTCGGCAGGGGGCACGAGCGTCCGGTCTTCCAACGATTCACCGCCGGTTTCGTCAAGGAATATCCCGTCATCCTGAGTACGGCCTTCTCCTCGCGCTCGAATCTACGAGCGAACGCGCTATTCGATTACGTGATTATGGACGAAGCGTCGCAAGTTTCGTCTGATACGGGAGCATTGGCGCTTATGTGCGCCCGAAATGCGGTGATCGTCGGCGATTCGAAGCAATTGCCCAACGTCATCACCGATGCGGACCAGCTCCGATTACAGGCCATCGGAGCGAAGCATGCAATCGATGCCCGCTACGATTGTGCCGGTGTGAATTTCCTGGAATCGGTCTGCCGGGTTCTTCCCGACGCTCCGCAGACATTGCTGCGCGAACACTATCGGTGTCATCCGAAAATCATCGATTTCTGCAACCGGAAGTTCTATGGCGGGCAACTCGTCATCATGACCGAGGATCGGGGCGAAGCCGATGTGATCTCCGCCTGGCGGACAGTCCCGGGCGACCACGCACGCAGTCGGTTCAATCAGCGGGAAATCGAGGTCATAACCCGCGAGGTGATGCCGAAACTCCCTTACGACAACGCTGAAATCGGCATCATCACGCCCTACAACGAGCAGGTTGCCGCACTCTCCGGGCAATTGGACCGAACAATCGACGTAGCGACGGTACACAAATTCCAGGGACGCGAGAAAGAGGCCATCGTAATGTCCACCGTAGACGATACGATCCGGGCATTCGTGGACGATCCCAACCTGCTGAATGTAGCCGTTTCGCGTGCCAAGCGCAAGTTTTGTCTGGTCGTTTCCGGAAACGAACAAACCGAAAGCCGCCATATCCCCGATTTGATCGCCTATATCGCATACAACAACTGCACGATAACGGAGAGCAAGATCTGTTCGGTTTTCGATCTGCTCTACGGGCAGTATGCCAAAGCCCGACAGACATTTCTTAAAAAGCATCGCAGAATTTCGGAATTCGACTCCGAAAATCTGACCTTCGCCCTGCTGGAAAAGATTCTGGCCGGGGATTCCGAATTCTGTCACCTGGGAATTGTCTGTCACCAACCCTTGCGGCAGCTCATCCGCGACTGGTCGCTGCTCGATGAAGACGAACGGCGCTATGCCTCCAACAGAGCCACACACCTCGACTTTCTGATTTACAACCGGGTGAGCAAACAACCCGTACTGGCAATCGAAACCGACGGATACGGATTTCACAAGCAAGGTACCCGACAATCCGAACGCGACGAAAAGAAGAACCGCATCCTGGCTAAATACGGACTTCCGATGCTGCGGCTCCCGACCATCGGCACCGACGAGGAGACGAAAATTCGAGCGCGGTTACATGAGATACAAGCATAGGGAAAATCGGAGGGGGGGGGTATTCTTACAAATTGCCTTCCCTTCTAATCCATCCTCATCCCAAAATCTTCCCGCATTTGGATTTCTCACCCGAAATTCCTATCTTTGTATTGTCATGCAAGGAGATACGGCGGCAATGCAGGCGAAACGGGCAAGCGGGCGCAAGACCGTGCAAAACAGCGGTAGGCGATGCGGGGACAGGAGTCGAAAAACCGTCGCAATTCATTGATATACATCGGGCTTTCCTCTGTGCGAATGCACCTTTATCCGCACTTTAGGAGTCTTTGCAATCAAGTGAGTAATTTACGACCTGTTCGGTGGATCGTTTTAACCTTCCCGAACGCGAAGGACACTGCGCCTACGGCAAATTCTTCGCACGCAAGGCGGGGTTCGTCAGCCGCGAGTGGCTGCCCGATCTTGCGAACTGCCGCCGTTCCCGGCCGCTGGCTCCGAACGAGGATGCGGCAGCCCTCGACGACGTGGTGTTGCAGACCATCCTGGCCGAAGGAACGGCCACCGTCAGGGAGCTGCGCCGGATGCTGGGATTCGCCCGAGGACGCGGAAAACGCGCGGCGGCCGACCCGGCGTCGGAAGTCGCGGAAGAGGGGAAAATCCCGCTCGACCCGATTCTGACGCGGTTGCAGATGGAAATGCGGCTGGTCATCGCCGATTTCGAGTACAGCATCGACCGGCACGGCAACCGCTACGGCTGGGGCATCGCACGATACACGATACACGACACCCGAAACGCTGTACGGTCCGCTCCGCACAGAGCGCACGCCCGCCGAATCGTTCGAGCGCATCTGCGAACACCTCCGCCGTCTTTTTCCCGATGCTGCGGAAGACAGCCTGCTGAAAACCATCGTCGATTTCCGGGCGGTGTAACTCCGCAGCCATATCACGGAGCACCCCGTCCCGTGAGGGGCTCCGCCGCACCGCGTCTTCGGGCATACGTATTTCCCGCAGGGCGGACGCGCACGGGTGCGCACCGCCTCATTCCGGCCGCATCCTGCATCCTCCCCGCCACGTGGAGCCACCGGACAGAAGGCGGACCCGGAACCGACCGGAAACGGCGCCTTACCGCAACGGGCAGGCCGCGACCCGGAACCCGCGCAGGAAACGGGATACGGTCCGGGAAAGAACGGAGGGCAGGATGCGCCCCTACCCGAGAGGCTGCCGCTTCATCCTGAGCAGGCGGCGATAGACGAAGGCGAACGCCGGGATGAGAAACAGATCGGCGAAGACCCAGGCCGTCGAGTCGCCGAAGCAGACGGCGATATACCCGAAGGCCGGCACGGCGAAGAGGCTGACGAGAATCCGCGCGATCATCTCCGACACGCCCGAAAGCATCGCCAGATTCGTGAAGCCGACGCCCTGAATGGTGTAACGCAGGATGCAGAGCAGTCCCAGCACAGGGAAAAACGAAACGGAAACGTGCAGAAACAGCGCCGTATCCTCCAGAATCTCGGTCTCGGAGCCATCGACGAACAGCCGGGCCAGCGGCTGCGCGCACGTCATCAGCACGCAGAAGGTGAACACCCAGTAAATCGTCATCATCAGCGAACTGGCCTTCACGCCCTGCCAGACCCGCTCGGGTTTCCCTGCGCCGTAATTCTGTCCGCCGTAGGTCGCCATGGCGATCCCGAGGCTTTCGAACGGACACATGAAGAACATCTTGATCCGCACGGCCGCCGTGAACGCCGCCACGCAGGCCGTGCCCAGCGCATTGTTGGCGCTCTGGAGCATGATGCTTCCGACGGCCGTGATCGAGAACTGCAACCCCATCGGCACGCCGATCGAAAGCAGCCTGCGGGCCAGCTTGCCGCTGAACCTCCGTTCCGAAGCATCGCCCCGGAGCACCTCGAAACGCCGCATCATATAACGGTAGCAGAGTGCGGCCGACACCCCCTGCGAGAAGACCGTCGCTATGGCGGCTCCCGCGACGCCCCACCCGAGCACCAGAATGCAGAAGAGGTCGAGCACGATATTGAGCACGGTCGAAAAGAGCAGGAACCAGAACGGCGTCCGGCTGTCGCCCAGCGCACGGATCACGCAGGCCAGCAGGTTGTAGTAGAACGTGCAGGGAATGCCGAGGAAGGTGACGAGCAGGTAGGCATAGGCCCCCGGAAAGATATTCCCGGGCGTCTGCATGATCCGCAGAATATCCCCGCACCAGAAGCTCGTCACCGCTGCGACAGCCACCGACATGACGGCCGCCAGGCGCAGGCTGACGAAGACGTAGCGGCGCATCTCGCCGTAGTCCCGCGCCCCGAACTTCTGAGCCACGGGGATTCCGAATCCGCCGCAACAGCCGTTGCAGAACCCGAGGATGAGAAACACGACCGAGGTGCTGGCTCCGACCGACGCCAGGGCGTCGATCCCCAGAAACCGCCCCACGATCACGGCATCGACCAGCGAATAGGTCTGCTGCAGGAGGTTGCCCATAAGCAGGGGCAGCGTAAAGTTGAGAATCAGCGGCAGCGGCCGTCCCGACGTCAGTTCCTTCGTCAATGTCGCCATAAGTCCATGCACACGATAACGCGGCAAAGATAACGCAATTCGCGGTTCCCGGTGCACGCGGCATGCAAATTTCAGGCGGACGCCCGCTTTCCGGCCGCGCTCCCGTGCCGTACACGCGACGCCGGCAGCGGACCGTCCGGACCGCTGGCACGCAAATTGTCCGGTAACGGGAAAATACTTATTTCATTATGGACAGACTATCTTTACTGCTCGAAAATTCGAAACGCGCCATCCGCTACTGGTGGCTGCTGCTGCTCGTCGGCGTCATTCTGATCGTCGCCGGCATATCCGTCTTCCTCTATCCCGTGCAGAGCTACCTGGGACTGTCGGTGCTCTTCGGCTGGCTGATGCTCGTCTCCGGCGTACTCGAAGCCGTGCTGGCCTCCTCCAACCGGCATTTCGTCACGGGCCGCGGGTGGATGCTCGTCGGCGGCATCATCGAGATCATCCTGGGTATCATACTGATATTCAATGTTTCCCTATCGGCCGTCGCCCTGCCGATCATTCTCGGATTCTGGCTGCTGCTGCGCGGTTTCGGGACGATCGGACTCGGCGGCGACATGACCGCCGTAGGTGTTCCGGGCGCGGGCTGGACCGTCTTCACGGGCATTCTGCTCCTGCTGTGCTCGTTGTGGATCCTGCTGCAACCGCTCGTCTTCGGCACGACCGCCGTGCTGGTCTGGGTCAGCATCTCGCTGCTCTTCGCCGGGGCCGCCGCCTGCTCCATGGCGCTCCAGTTGCGCACCGCGCACCGGTGCATGGAGGGAAAATGCTGAAACGGCCCCTTTGCGGGACGAGTCCGCAGTCACGGAAGGATTCTCCGGATCCGCCCGCAACGCCGCCCGTCCCCCGGGAATCCGCAGACGCCGCCCGGCGGCGCGAACGGTCCGAAGACAAAAAAACAGAGGGAGCCTCCCGGCTCCCTCCCCCATCAAAAATTAACCCTTAAAAATTATCCCCTTTTCGGAAGACCTCCGAGAGGTAATGATGCAGGTAAAACAGATCCGCATCACCCTGTATCACCTCCCGCTTGATCAGATCCTCGTCCTCGGAGATGCCGTTGTCAGAGACTTCGTTCTTGTCAATATCCTCCATAGGCCAGTCGTTTTACGTTTTTTACGCATATATAACGCCCCCCGCGAAGGAATATTGTGCCTGCGTCAGCTCAAAACCAGATTTTTTTCCTTTATCATCCGCCGCAGGTTGATGAGCGCATAGCGCATCCGGCCCAGCGCCGTATTGATGCTCACCTCGGTCTGCTCGGCGATATCCTTGAAGCTCAGCCCCGAGAAGTAGCGCAGCATCACCACCTCGCGCTGTTCGGCGGGCAGCAGCTCGACCAGCGCGCGCACGTCGCGCTCGATCTGGTCGCTAACCATCGAGTCCTCGACCGTGCGCTCGGCGAACCGCAGCGTCCCGAGCACATCGTAGCCGGCCTCCGATTCGGTGACCGCCTTGCTCTGCCGCTGTGCCCGGAAGTGGTCGATCACCTGGTTGTGGGCGATGCGCAGAATCCACGAGAGGAACTTGCCGTTATCGGTATAACGGCCCTCGTCGATCACGCGGACGGCTTTGATGAAAGTTTCCTGAAAAATATCCTCGGCGACATCGCGGTCCTTGACCATCATGTTGATATAGTCGCGCACACGGCGGCTGTGTCGCTCGATAAGCCTCGATATGGCGTTCCGGTCACCCGAAAGGTAGTTATTAAGCAATACCTGGTCACTTAATACTTGCACGTTCATACTCTTTTCTCCCAATAATAGTTACAAAGAGTAGAATTCTTTTCCGATAGGCAATCCTTTTTAATTCAACGTCCCGGCTCTCCGGACGAAGCGTTTCCCGGGGATTTTACGATCGCAAGGTAAACACTTTTCTCCGAAATTCCAAATTTTTCTACTCTGCCGGAACCTTTCCGGACATTCGTCGTGCTTTCCTTTGCAAATACCATGCCGGATCGGATCGTTTCACCCTCCTATCCGACCGGTTCGACGTGCACGGCGATCATCGTCCCTTCGCCGAACCGCTCACGCAGGCGGCGTTCGATCTCCTCGGTCAGCGCATGGGACTGCCGCACCGTCATGTCGCCGTCCACCCGCACATGGACCTCGACGGCGATCGAGGCTCCGATCCGGCGCGTGCGCAGGTTGTGCGGCTCGCGCACGGCGGGATCGGCCGTCACGATGCGCAGGATCTCCTCCTCCGTCTCGGGCGGCAGCGACCGCTCCATCAGCTCCCCCAGCCCCGAACGGATCAGTCCGAAGGCGATCCGGAAGATGAACGCCGCGACGACGAGCGCGGCGATCGGATCGGCGATGCGCCACCCCTCGCCCAGAAAATAGGCGCAGCCGATGCCGGCGAGCGTACCGAGCGACGAGAGCGCGTCGCTGCGGTGATGCCAGGCGTTCGCCACGACGCTCGGGCTGCCGATGCGCCGCCCCGCACGGACCGTATAGCGGTAGAGTATCTCCTTGACGACGACCGACACCCCGGCGGCGACCAGCGCGACGGCCCCCGGCCGCGGCAGCACGACGCCCTCCGCCACCGCACGGATCGACCGCACGGCCGACAGCAGGATCCCCGCGCCCACGGCCGCCAGCGCCAGACTGATGAGCAGCGTGGCGAGCGTCTCGTACTTGCCGTGGCCGTAGTCGTGCCCCGCATCGCGGGGTTTGGCCGAAATCCGCGCGAAGGCGATCACCACCACGTCGGTGGCCAGGTCCGAAAACGAGTGCACGGCGTCGGCGGTCATGGCGGCGCTCCGCCCGACGATGCCCGCGGCGAGCTTGGCCGCCGACAGCAGCAGATTGACCGCCAGTCCGACGAAGGTCACCCGGTAGATTTCGCGTTTCCGCCTCTCGGCACGAGGCTGCATGTCCGGTTTCATAACATAACGGGAATAACGATTGCCCGGAGCCCGCGGCGGGACGCTCCGGAATATCCGACGAAACGTCCGGACGCGGAAAAGGCGTCCGGACGTTTCAAGCCTTCCGGCGGATCAATAGCTCCGCGCGAAGAGCACGCGGCGGTGCGAGGGTTTCCCGGAGAAGACGCACACGCCCTCCTCGTCGGGAGCGTCCACGGGAATGCAGCGGATCGTGGCCTTCGTGGCCTCCTTGATCGCCACCTCGGTCTCCGCCGTGCCGTCCCAATGGGCCGAGACGAAGCCGCCCTTCTCGTCGAGCACGCGCTTGAACTCCTCCCACGTATCGACCCGCGTAATCATCGAATCGCGGTAGGCCAGCGCCTTCCGGTAGATATTCGCCTGGATTTCGGCCATCAGCGCCTCGATCCGGCCGGCCAGTCCCTCCTGCGGCACGGTCTCCTTCTCGAGCGTGTCGCGGCGGACCAGCTCGATCGTACCGTTCTCCATGTCGCGGGGGCCCATCGCCAGCCGCACGGGCACGCCCTTGAGCTCGTACTCGGCGAACTTGAAGCCCGAGCGGACGTTGTCGCGGTCGTCGATCTTCACGCTGATCCCCTTCGCCTTCAGCTCCGCGGCGATCGCATCGAAGCGGACGCGTATCTCCGCCAACTGATCCGCGCCCTTGTAAATCGGGATCATCACCACCTGAATCGGCGCCAGCTTCGGCGGCAGCACCAGTCCGTTGTTGTCCGAATGAGCCATGATGAGCGCGCCCATCAGGCGGGTCGAGACGCCCCACGAAGTGGCCCACACGTATTCGAGCTTGCCCTCCTTATTGACATACTGCACGTCGAACGCCCTGGCGAAGTTCTGCCCCAGAAAATGCGACGTACCGCTCTGCAACGCCTTGCCGTCCTGCATCAGCGCCTCGATCGTGAGCGTGTCCTCCGCTCCGGCGAAGCGCTCGTTGGGCGACTTGTGGCCCACGACCACCGGCAGCGACATCCATTCCTCGGCGAAGCGCCGATAGACGTGGATCATCTTCGTGGCCTCCTCCACGGCCTCCTCGCGCGTGGCGTGCGCCGTATGGCCCTCCTGCCAGAGGAACTCGGCCGTGCGCAGGAACAGGCGCGTGCGCATCTCCCACCGCACGACGTTGGCCCACTGGTTGCAGAGGATGGGCAGGTCGCGGTAGGACTGGATCCAGTTCTTGTACGTATTCCAGATGATCGTCTCCGACGTCGGCCGCACGATCAGCTCCTCCTCGAGCTTCGCATCGGGGTCCACGACGACCCCCTTGCCCTCGGGATCGTTCTTCAGACGGTAGTGCGTCACCACGGCGCACTCCTTGGCGAAGCCCTCGACGTGGTGCGCCTCCTTCGAGAAGAAGGACTTGGGAATGAAGAGCGGGAAGTAGGCGTTCTGGTGTCCCGTCTCCTTGAACATCTTGTCCAGCGCATCGTGCATCTTCTCCCAGATGGCGTAGCCGTAGGGTTTGATGACCATGCAACCGCGGACGGCGGAGTTTTCCGCCAGCCCGGCTTTCACCACCAGGTCGTTGTACCACTGCGAGTAGTTCTCGTCCGACTTGGTGAGGTCTTTGAGCTCCTTTGCCATAACTATTTCGTTTCTGCGTTTGTTCCGGACTGCAAATATAGTAAAAAAATCGGACGATTTCCACGCCGGCCGTCTCCGCCGCCGATCGCAGACCGCCCTCCGAAACGAAGGTCCGCCCTCAGCGGACGGACCCCCGGCAGCGGAACCCTGCGTTTCCCGCCTCAGAACCTGAAACCGAGCGTCAGCGCCACGTTGTGACGCGTGAAGTCGGTGGTATAGACCTCGCTCTGGTAAATCTCCGTCTTCGCCTCATCGTCCGCATACCGGTTCCCGTAGAAGAGCATGTAGGGCGTCGTCGTGTCCTTCACGTAGCAGTAGGCCACGTCGAGGTAAACCGACCGCGAGAGCGAGAAACCCAGACCGGCCGTGTAGTAGGTCGTCTCGGCGACCGCCGGAGAGGAGAGGATCGTCCGCTCGTCGCGCAGCATCGAACCGTTGTATCCGAATCCTGCGCGCACGGAGAGCATCGGCAGCGGCCGCACCTCCACGCCGGCGCGCACGGTGTTCGACCCCTTGAAATAATACTTCATGTCCTGCTTGAAGTCCGACGCCGCGGGCCCGTAAGCCAGATAGGGCATGTTCTTCACGCGGATGCCGTTGTACCAGTCCCGCTCGTAATCGACCGACACGATCGCCACGTCGCCGAACGTGTAGGAGGCGCCGAACATCAGGCGCGAAGGCGAGACGAACTCCCAGCCCGAGTCGCCCGAGTCCTCCAGAATGTCCGAAGCGGTGTCCGACGTGTAGTCGTGCGGACGCGGATCGGTCTCGGACGTGGCGCCGATCGAGGCGGTGGACATCGACATCCCGTAGCGCCTGTCGAGCGAATAGAACGTCGGCGTATGGAACGCCATGCCCAGCCGCAGATTCGGAACCGGACTGTAAACGACGCCGAGTTTGAAATTGACGCCCGCGCCCTCCACGGTCGCCGTCTGCGTCATTCCCATCGACTGCATGACATTCGCAAGCGGATTGCCGTTGCGATCGACCGCATACTCGCCGCCCTGGTCGAGGTTGTAACCGTTGCCGCCGCCGTAGTTATACCCCTCCCCGTAATAGATGCTCTTCTTCTGGTAGATGCTCTGTATTCCGAGCGTGAAGCCGAAATAGAGCTTGTTGTTCAGATTGGCGCCCATCGAGATATCGAACTCGCCGGCCGATCCGATGCTCCGCACCGAAGCGCCGCCGTTCACCGTGGCGTTATCGCCGATCTCGCCGGGATACCACAGCTTGTCGGTCCGGTCGTAATCCACCAGATAGGTCTTGTAGGCTCCCACGGCAGGCCAGAAGAAGGGGTCGATCCGCCAGTCGGTGGCCGTCCAGCCGTCCCGCTTCATGGCGATCGTGCCGTTGTCGTCCACATAGGCGCCGCCCGCCTCGAGCTGCACGGCGAAGGCGTCGGCGATGGAGGAGGTCCGGTTGCTGCCTGCGAACTCGAACGAATAGCTGTAATTGTAGTCGGCCAGCCGGTTGTAGCCGACGCCGAAATTCACGCTCAGCAGCCGCCCGGTCCCCTCGTACACGTTGAAGACCCCGCCGATATTGCCCAAGGCGAAGCGGTTCTTTCCGTTGCTCCGGAAAGGCATGGCCCCCGAGGGAGTCAGACCCGCGGGCGTTTCGGCCCGCGAAAAGGTCATCATCGGCGTTACGGCGATTTCGCCGCGGTTATACATGCCCAGGCCGGCCGGATTGATGACCATCGAAGCCTGGTCGGCCCCCAGCGACGTGAACGCGCCGCCCATGGCCATCGACCGCGCCGTGCCGAAATTGAAACTCTGCTGCGAAAGCGAGAACAGATCGGCAGTGGACAGGGCGTCGGCGCTCATCGCCAGTCCGCCGAACTCGTATTGGGGGGGGGTCTGCGCCGCGAGCTTCCCGCAGAGCAGGAGCGCGGCGCCGGCCGTCAGAATCGAACGTTTCATAATGCTCGTGTTTTCGTTTGACAATCAAAGCGGACACCCTATCGGCCGCGCGAACTCGAACCCGTCGAGCCGCCGCTGCGCGAACCGCCGCCCGAAAATCCGCCTCCGCCGCCGAAGGAGCCGCCGCGGCTGCCGCCGAAACTGCCGCTCGACGGGGCGCGCCGGTTACCCGTGCGGTCGCTGCTCGAGGAGCCGCTCCGCCAGTCGAAGGGATTGTCGCTCCGGTCGTTCCGGCCGACCGTCCCGCGGGACGAATTGCCGCGGCCGCCGCGGTTACCGCCCTGATAGACCCCCGACTGCCACGTGCGGCCGCCGCCCGAGCCCCGGTTGATATTCGACCCCGAACCGCCTCCGAACGTCTGCGAACGGGGCGGACGACTCGGACGATGCACGATATTGGGACGGTTCGGATCGTAATGGTGGACCGGTCCCCAGCCGGGCCCCCAGCCCTGCCTCTTATACACACCTGACGCTGCCGACGATATGCAGCGGGGGGGCAGTTGTGGGGTCCAGTTGATATCAAAATATCATATACCCATCTGCCACGTACTCGTAATTAGAATCCCACCGTCTCTATCGCCGCCCACA
>NZ_JAGQEJ010000011.1:0-90059 GCF_018101075.1 Alistipes sp. Marseille-P2263 | reverse complement strand
CTATCGACACCATATTCCACAGGGGAAAGGTCGCAGAGACGTACAACATCGGGGGATTCAACGAGTGGAAGAACATCGACATCGTAAGGGTGCTCATCCGCACGGCGGACCGTCTGCTGGGAAACCCTGAAGGATATTCGGACGACCTGATCACGTATGTCTCCGACCGAAAGGGGCACGACCTGCGATATGCCATCGACTCGCGAAAACTCCAGAGAGAACTGGGATGGGAGCCTTCGCTGCAGTTCGAAGAGGGGATCGAACGGACCGTACGCTGGTACCTCGAAAACCAAGCGTGGCTCGAAAATATCTCCTCCGGAAAGTACCAGAACTATTACGAGAGTATGTACGGAAGCCGGTCGTAGGGTTTTCGAAACTTGCATTTGATTCGTCGATTGTCGATGGCAGCGGAATCGCGTACGGCAAAAAGTCTGAAGAACAGCGTTGTGGCGCTCGGGTTCTACTTCGTGAACCTGATCCTGCAGTTCTTCTCCCGGAAGATCTTCCTCGACCATCTGGGCGCGGAGGTGCTGGGCCTGAACACCACGGCAACGAACCTTCTGCAGTTCCTGAACCTCGCGGAGCTGGGAATCGGCGCCGCCATCGCCTGCACGCTCTACAAGCCGCTGTTCGACCGGGATACGGCTGCGATCAACGAGATCGTATCGCTACAAGGTTGGATGTACCGCCGCATCGCCTGGGTGGTGATAGCCGGCGCTGCGGTGCTTATGTGCTTCTTCCCGTGGATTTTCGAGAAGATGCCGCTGCCGTTGTGGTACGCCTATGCCTCGTTCGGCGCGCTGCTCGTAAGTGCCCTGCTGAGCTATTTCGTCAATTACAAACAAATCGTCCTCTCGGCTGACCAGAAGGAGTACAGGATACAGTACAGCTACAAAGCGTCGATGCTGGCGAAGACGCTGTGCCAGATCGTAGCGATCAAATACTTCGACGATGGGTATGTCTGGTGGCTGACGCTTGAGGTGGGCTTTGCCGTGGTGGCGTCGGTGGCGCTGAACGCGGTGATCCGGCGGACGTATCCCTATCTGCGGACCGACCTGTCGGCAGGGAAGGCGCTGAGCCGGAAATATCCCGACGTCATCACCAAGATCAAGCAACTGTTCTTTCATAAAGTGGCAGGATTCGCTCTGACACAGACCAGCCCGATCATCATTTATGCCTATGCTTCGCTGACTCTGGTGGCGCTCTATGGCAACTACATGCTCATTGTTCTGGGGATTACTTCGTTGATGGGAGCCGTGTTCAACGGCATGAATGCCGGAGTGGGAAATCTGGTGGCCGAAGGGAATAAGGAGCGCATCATGTCGGTATTCGAGGAGCTGTTCTCGGTGCGGTTTCTGCTGAGCTGCACGGTATGCTTCGGAGTCTATATGCTCACGCCGGCCTTCATTACGTTGTGGATAGGTTCCGAATACGTATTGGACGACCTGACGCTGGGCCTGATGGTCGCAACGCTGTATATCGGATTGACGAGGACGACGGTCGAGGCATATGTCAATGCCTACGGTCTGTTCAGCGACATCTGGGCTCCGGTGGTCGAAGCGTCGATCAATATCGGAATGTCGGTGCTGCTGGGATGGTTCTTCGGCCTGCACGGAATTCTTGCGGGCGTATTGCTGAGCCTGTTGATCGTAGTATTCTGCTGGAAACCCTATTTCCTGTTCCGGAGAGGCCTCAAAGAGAATCTGTGGATATATGTCAGAATGTATGCGAAACATATACTGCTCGTATCGGCGGTGTCGGCCGTCATGCATCTGATTCTTGGCGTATTGCCATTCGACCCGACGGCGGGAATCGGGGCTTGGTTGATGTACGGAGTCCTGGTAATCGGTATTTTCTTCTCGCTGCTTTTCGGGGCCCTCTACATTGCAATCAAAGGAATGCGAATCTTTGTGCGCCGCTGCCAAAGAATCATAAGATAACCATTAAATACATCTTTCAATATGCCCAAAGTATCCGTCTGCGTACCAGTATATAATGTTGAAAAATATATTGAAAAATGTGTCCGCTCGCTCTTCGAACAAACACTTGAAGACATCGAGTATATTTTTGTCGATGATTGTTCGCAGGATCAAAGTCTGAATATCTTACATCGGGTTTTAACGGAATATCCACAGCGTCAGAATAGTGTCAAAATTGTTCGACATAAATGTAATTTGAATATAACAGCCGCCCGTCAAACGGCAATAAACATTGCTTCCGGAGAATATGTAATCATGTGCGACAGTGACGACTGGGTCGAACCGGATATGTATGAAACATTATATCGGGCAGCGGTATCCAATCATGCCGACATTGCATATTGCGATCTGATGTTTGTTGTCGATAATATAGAGAAACATGTCAATCAGCTTGATACACTTGGAGGAGTAAACGCTGTTCAGCAAATTCTGCGAGCCAATATTAATCCTGGAGTATGGATAAAATTAGTACGAAGATCCTTATATCAGAAAGCCGTTTCTTTTTCGGATATTCGTCCGATGTACGAGGATACTGTCGCTTCCATCAATTTATTTTATCTGGCCAAATCCATCATACATGTTCCTGAAGCGTATTATCATTATATCGTACATCAGGAAAGCGTTTGCAGGACAATGGATTCATCGATTATGTTACGACGAGCCGATGATATTATTCATAATTCCGAAAAAATAATTCAGTTTATAGCGAATATGCCTTCGGATGATCGAACTCGACTGACGTCCGATTTATATGGTTTCTTATTCAAAGTAAAATGGACTTTATTGAGTTGGTGGACAATGGACAAAGATAATTTATCACGATGGCGCAACCTTTGGCCAGAAATAATGACATCCTTATCGAATATCCAAATTCCCCGATGGAAAAAAATTGTTTATCGGGGAATGATTAGCCGATGGACAGCGCCTGTATTGCAACCGTTTCTTTCCGTTTATAAAAAGACACGTTGATTTCTTGCGGATTATTTCGGATAGAGAATGTTTTTTGTTTTAATTTTTTTTACCATCAATATACTTTTTTGTATATGGAATCCATCGTATAAAAATCGGCAGATTCAAACGATTTATTGGGCATTTTGTGTCCTTGCGATCTTTTTTATAGGTTTTCGCGGAGCGATCGATAATGACTATGCGGCTTATACCGCAATGTTTGCCGACAATTCGATTTTGGTAGAACCGGCTTTCTTATTGATCCGGTTTTTAATACGAGATATTTGCGGAGGTGGAATTACCGGACTGATGTTCGTTTATGCCATAATCAGCGTTACGATCAAATTCGTCGCCATCAAACGATATTCGGAATTCATTTTTCCTAGTCTTATCATTTGGATCGGAAACCTGATGATCTTGCAGGATATGACACAAATCCGGGCGGCTGCGGCTTGCGGTATCCTGCTGTTGTCAATCGGAGCTCTTTATCATCGGAATTGGCTGCATTATTTCGGCTGGGTACTATTGGCTACAATGTTCCATGCGTCAGCGTTACTGATGCTTCCGCTCTGGTTTTTATCAAGCGACAGAATCAATCGGGGAATTTGGACCTGTGTCATTTTAACAGGATACCTGCTTTCGCTAAATGGAATTTATCTGACATCTTTGATTTCGTTTGTTCCGATTGAATTCATCCAGGAAAAATTCTTGATATATAGTGTGGAAATAACCGATGACGGCAATGGCGGAGCCAATATCTTAGGTCTTTTCCAAATAACCCGAATCGGAATATTCCTGTTTCTGCTTTGGAATATTCATAAAATCCAACCGCACAATCGCTACTCGGTCCTGTTATTAAAGATCATGGCATGCGGGCTGACCGCCCTGCCTTTATTCCGCAATAATCTTACGGCCGGACTGCGCATTACGGAATTCCTTACATGTGTGGATATCCTGCTTTTTCCCATGGTAATCTATCTTTTTTCACCGAAAGCATTGGGCAAATGGCTCGTTGTAGGTTACAGCGCTGCAATCATGTACGGCAGGCTGTTCGTGGAAGAGTTGCTCAAATAATTTATTTGCACAGCATATATGCCTAAATTGACATTGACCTTTCTCTATATGGAGCGCGAACATATCGGCAAGGATGTCTCCTGTGTTCCATATTATCTTGGACAAGCGCTCGGCTATGATGTCGAAATCGTTTCGCTGACAAGTGCAACGAACCGGAATTTCCCGGTTGAAAACGACGGAATACGGTACAAATTTCTTTTCCGCCGGGGCGACAGAAAAAACGGATGGTATAAACTTATCTTTTTCTGGTGGTACCTTGTATGCAATGCCCGGAAAATCGATATCCTGATGCGGTTTCATTATTCGATACCTACCATTATCGAGGCTATTATATACAAAATATTCAATCCGGACGGCAAAGTTTATGTCAAATGCGACACAGATCATCATATTACCGAGAAATTTCCGCAGCGGAAAGGCATAAAGGAAGGAATTCGACGATTGCTGTATAAAAAAGGGATCGCTGCTATTGATGTTATCTCTTGTGAGACGTCGAAAGCATATGCATTAATGACAAAATCCGATTCTCCCTATTTCGCATTCGGTGACAAACTGGTTTACGTACCGAACGGTTTTGACGAAACAAGCCTCCGGAAAACGCCGATCAAGATAAAGTCGTTCGATGAAAAAGAGAACAAAATAATAACAGTCGGCCGGTTAGGAACAAAACAGAAAAACACGGACATGCTGCTTGAGTCTTTGGCGCATATCAATCCGGCAGGATGGAAATTTTATTTCATAGGCCCGATCGAACCGGCATTTCAATCCAAAATAGATAGATTCTACAAGAATTTCCCCGATAAGCTCAGTTCGATCATATTTACCGGACCTATTTATGACAAGCAAAAATTGTGGGAACATTACAATTCGGCCAAGGTCTTCGTGCTGACGTCCCGGTGGGAAAGCTACGGCCTTGTTTTGATAGAAGCAAGACGTTTCGGTTGCTATCTCGTTTCAACGGACGTCGGGGCAGCCCGCGATTTGATCGGGAATAATGAGTACGGAGAATATATAAAACAGGAAGATACAGTGGGGCTACAACAAGCATTACAGCGAATCATTGATCTGCAAACTCCAATAAACACCACGATCGGGATGCCGGTGGAATTATCGTGGGAACATGTATTATATCCTGTCATTGAAAAATTACGGCAAAAATGATTTCAATCTGTTGCGCGATTGTTTTGTATAAAATGCAATTGAGCGAATCTCCGGCTTTCCAAAGCGCCTATGCACAAATCGGTACGCATCATAAGATTCGTCTTTTTATTTTTGACAATTCTCCGGATGCCGACAGCAATCATCGAAACTATCCGGATATTCGATACGATCATTGCCCCGATAACAAAGGGTTAGGTTATGCTTATAATGCAGCCGCCCGGTATGCGAGCAAGGAAAAACTGGACTGGTTGCTGCTTTTGGATCAAGATACGATTTTACCGGATGGTTTTTTCGATAGTTACATCGATGCAATTTCTGCTCATCCGGATCTGCAACTTTTCGTTCCACAGGTCTTTCTCCCGAAAGGTACGGAGTTTTCTCCTTTCAGACGCTGGAAAGCACAGAAAAATCCGTTGTCCCCCGGCAGAATTTATCCGATAAAACATTACTTACTCATAAATAGCGGATTATGCGTAAAGTTATCATTGTTCGAGCGTAGCGGCGGATACGACGAACGGATATGGCTCGATTTCGCAGACACGCAATTTGTCCGGAAACTGTGGCATTCGGGTGAAAGATATTTCTATCTGCTTCCGTGTAAATGCTTTCAAAATTTTTCGAATGAACAAACGAATATTGAAAAACTGCAAAGTCGCTTCGAAATTTATCTGGAGTGCGGAAAAAATTGTAAATTTTTGGATTTCCCCGATTGGGCATTCCGGCAATATTGTGTCATTTCGCATACCTTATCTTTGACGATACGAACTCGGAAAATATCGTTTCTGACAAAAAGCATAACGAAATATTGGATGCGAAGATAAAAAATTATTCACTGATATAGTTGAATAGGGAATTCAATCCAATATGCTATAAGATGAGGATTCCACGGACAACATCTGAAAATGCTGCTTAAGACGACATATGAAACCATTCTCCAACGACAATAAATTAGGTAAATGGATCTTGGGATTTATTCAGCACAAAGTTACTACAAAAAAGAGAAATGCGGAAAGATATAGTGATAGAATTGAGTTACAAGGGTTTCAGTCGTGCTTCCGATTATTCGTGAAGCCATCGCAATCACCGCTGAAGCCAAATCAGGACGCCGCTACGTTACTTGTCCGTAACCATGCACGGAATGGCGACAAACGGACACGGATAACGAAACAAGGCGTTAAGGATTAGTGAGTTACTGACAACTCACGCAACAAATCCGGTTACGGAAAAAGATTGCGCCGTTCCTCCCCGTTTTGCGTACCGGCGACGGACTCTTCACCAACTAATTTTGAACCTAAAAAAATAAGGACGATGAAGAGTACATTTTCAGTAATCTACTACCTCAAACGTCAGGTAGTGAAAAAGGACGGGACAGTACCCGTCATGGGACGCATTACGGTGGACGGCAGCCAAACGCAGTTCAGCTGCAAACTGACCGTCGATCCCAAGCTGTGGGACACCAAAGGGGGACGTGTCACGGGCAGAAGCTCGGCGGCACTCGAAACGAACCGCATGCTCGACAAGATGCGTGTGCGCATCAACAAACACTATCAGGAAATCATGGAGCGTGACAACTTCGTCACGGCGGAGAAGGTCAAGAACGCCTTTCTCGGACTGGAACATCGCTATCACACGCTGATGCAGGTGTTCCGGCAGCACAACGAAGACTACGAGAAACAGGTGGATGCTGGCATGAAAGCCAAAGGCACGCTCCTGAAGTACAGGACCGTTTACAAGCACCTGCAAGAGTTCCTCACCATCCGCTACCGCGTGAAGGACATCGCGCTGAAAGAGCTTACGCCCGCCTTCATCTCCGACTTCGAGATGTTCCTGCGCACGGACAAGCACTGCTGCACCAACACCGTGTGGCTGTATGTCTGCCCCTTGCGGACGATGGTGTTCATCGCCATCAACAACGAGTGGCTCACACGCGACCCATTCCGGGAGTATGAAATCAAGAAGGAGGAAACGACACGCAGTTTCCTGACGAAAGAGGAAATCCGGCTGCTGATGGAGGGCAGGCTGAAAAACGCCAAGCAGGAGCTTTACCGCGACCTCTACCTGTTCTGCGCCTTCACGGGCCTGTCGTTCGCCGACATGCGCAACCTGACGGAAGAGAACATCCATACCTACTTCGACGAACACGAGTGGATAAACATCAACCGCCAGAAGACGGGCGTGGTGTCCAATATCCGCCTGCTCGACATCGCAAAGCGCATCATCGACAAATACCGGGGTCTGTGCGGGAACGGCAGGATTTTCCCCGTTCCCCACTACAACACGTGCCTTGCCGGAATCCGTTCCGTCGCCAAGCGTTGCGGCATCACCAAGCACATCACGTGGCATCAGAGCCGACACACGGCAGCCACGACGGTGTTCCTCTCCAACGGCGTACCCATCGAAACGGTCAGTTCCATGCTGGGACACAAGAGCATAAAAACGACGCAGATATACGCGAAAATCACCAAAGAAAAGCTCAACCAAGACATGGAGAACCTTGCCGCAAGGTTGAACGGCATCGAGGAATTTGCAGGTTGCACCATCTAAAAAGAAAAGCCATGAAACGTGACATAATCATCATAGAGGACAAGGCGGTCAGCGTAACCGGTAACGAGATATGGATGACCTCCACAGAAATCGCCGGACTGTTCCACACGGGCGTCCCGGCAGTGAACGCCGCCATCAGAGCCGTCCGCAAGCCGGACGTGCTGAACGACTACGAGGTGTGTCGCTACATGCGGCTTGAAAACGGGCTTTCAGCCGACGTGTATTCGCTGGAAATCATCATCCCCATCGCCTTCCGGCTGAACACCTACCATGCACACGTGTTCCGCACGTGGCTGGTGGGCAAGGCACTCTCGAAGGAAAAGCGGCAGGCATACGTGATGTTCATACAGAACGGAAAAGCCGGGTATTGCTAAACACGCATAAAAAGAAAAAAGAAAAAGGAAACGGACAGCCCGTATGGAGTTGCCCGTTTCCTTTTTTCATGCAGCCGCCTTATTCCATCGGCTTGCGGTAGTTCGCCTCCAATAGTTCACGCAACCCCGATTCGGGGTAAAGCACCTTCCCTCCCAAAAGTATAAAGGGCAGCACCCTGTTGTTGCGGTACTCCTGCAAGGTGCGGCGGCTGACACGGAGCAGTTCCGCCACCTCCCTGTCCGTCAGGTAACGCTCCCCGTCCAACGGCGGGCGGTAACTTTCCAGAAAGGCGGAGAGCCATTTCGAGCCTTTGCGCATGTTCTGCACGACGGTGGCAAGCGGCTCGTCCTCCATCGTAAACACTTCATTGTTCTCGTTCATCATAACTTCGGATTCAGTGGGTTGTGAATAATAAAAATCAAATCATTTTCCGCCGGGATAGAGCGTGCCGACAAGCGGAATGAGCCTTTTGACCTCCTCCGGCTTGTAATAGAACCTGCGGTTTATCTGCGAGTAGCCGATAAGCCGCCTGTCACGCAAAGTCTGCAACGTGCGCGGGCTGATCCTCAACTGCCCGCAGACCTCCTCGCCCGTGAGCCACCTTTCCATCCGCCCGCCGTCGCTCCTGCGCCTCAGGGCGGCTACCTTCTCCGCGAGGGCGTTGAAGGACGCCACCATCATCTCGAAGGTCTTTTTCTCGATAGATACTATTTCCATAAGCAAAACATTTCAGAGTTTGCCGCAAAGGTAACGAAGCCGCCTTGAACACGTACCGTTTCCCGCTAAAAGGCAGCTTGTTGCGCCGTCTGTCCGGGTTACGGAGCCATTATCCGTAAAAATCTTACGTGAGCCACGTAGTGAGCTGTTAAAGCCCATTTGGTTTATTGCCGAATTTTGTCGCAGAAACATAGCGCAAGCCGAGCGCAGAACGTCAAGCCCGCTTGAACGGTATGCCGAGGCGCAGCCTATGTTCATGCAAATAAACCAAAAGAAAGAACTGAATATGAAAGTGATAACGATGGAAAGTTCCGCCTTCACCGCATTGACGGAACAGATAGCCGAGATAGCGGCACACGTGCGTGCCGTTTCCGGCGGTAGGAAGGAAGAAGCTCCCGACAGGTTGCTCACCACCCGCGAGGCGGCGCACCTGCTGAACGTGAGTTGCCGCACCCTCCAGCGCATGCGCAGCGAACAGCGCATCGCCTATGTCGTGCTGCGCGGCAAGTGCCGCTACCGGCAGTCGGAAATCGACCGCCTGCTCGAAGACAGCACCGTTACGGGCGAAGCCGCGACACCGGAACAGTTGAAACGCAACCACACGCTGCGCACGGGCGGCAGACCCAAAGGAAGGAGGACGTAAGACATGGAACTGCTTACCCGCAACAATTTCGAGAACTGGATGCAGAAGGTGATGGAACGGCTCGACCGTCAGGACGAGATGCTGCTCTCCATGCAGCCGTCCGGCAAAGCCCCGAACCCGATGGACGGGATCAGGCTTTTCGACAACCAAGACCTGTGCATACTGCTCCAGATCAGCAAGCGCACCCTGCAACGCTACCGCAGCATCGGCGCGCTGCCCTACAAGACGCTCGGCAAAAAGACCTATTACAGCGAGGCGGACGTGCTGACGTTCCTCTCCGAACATGTAAAGGATTTCCGCAAGGAAGACATAGCCTTCTACAAGGCTCGTATCCATAATTTCTTTCAAAAATAACCATTAAAACATTTTTCAGATGGCAAAGAAAAAAGACGAAAAGGACGTGCTGGTTGTCCGTGACGAGAAGACGGGCGAAATCAGCGTGGTAGCCGGGCTGAACGCCGACGGCTCCCCCAAGCGTATCCCCGCGAAAGCGGAGAACGCGCAGAGTTTCCTGCAATTCGACCGGCACGGCGACGTGCTGGACAACTTCTTCAGGAACTTCTTCCGGCAGTGCAGGGAACCCAGCCGCTTCGGTTTCTACCGTGTCGCGGCGGACCAAGCCGACAAACTGCTGGAGGTTATCAAGGACTTGCTGAAAGATCCCGACGGCAACAAGGAGATGCTTGCGCCCCACAAGGTGGACACCTCCGGCTACGAAAAGAAAGTACAGGAGGAGCAGTCCGCCGAAAAACAGGAACAACCGGAACAGAAACAAGATGACGAACCTAAAAAACAGGAAGAAATGGAACAGAAAAACGAACAGAATCAGGAAAGTCCTCAGCAGACGCAGGGCAACCGGGGCTACCAGCCCATCGACGAGAGCAAGATCAACTGGCAGAAGTTGGAGGAGAAATGGGGCGTGAAGCGCGACGACCTTGAAAAGTCGGGCGACCTTAACAGGATGCTCAACTACGGCAAGTCCGACTTGGTGAGGGTGTCGCCCAATTTCGGCGGAGAGGCTTTCGAACTGGACGCCCGCCTCTCCTTCAAGAAGGACGGCGAGGGCAACGTCAGCCTTGTGCCGCACTTCATCCGCAAGGAGCAGAAGCTCGACGACTACAAGGAACACAAGTTCTCCGACGATGACCGGAAGAACCTGCGCGAAACGGGCAACCTCGGCAGGGTCGTGGACCTCGTGGACAGGGAAACGGGCGAGATCATCCCCTCGTTCGTCAGCATCGACCGCAAGACGAACGAAATCACGGATGTCTCGGCCAGCAAGGTGCGCATACCGGAACGCATCGGCAAGACGGAAATCACCAAGCAGGAGCAGGACATGCTGCGTGCCGGTCTGCCCGTGCGTGACAAACTCATCGAACGCAAGGACGGCAGGAAGTTCGTCACCACCCTGCAAGTGAACGTGGAGCAGCGCGGCGTGGAGTTCGTGCCGGGAACCGGCAGGTCGCCCCGTGCCGTCCAGACACAGGAAAATAAGGAGAAACAGGCGCAAGGTACGGAAAACACAGCCAACACGAACAAGGAGCAACGCCGCAACACGTGGACGAACGCCGACGGCAGCATCCGCCCCATCAGCAAATGGAGCGGCGTGGACTTCACCGAGCAGCAGAAAGCCGACTACGTGGCGGGCAAAGCCGTGAAACTGGAGAACGTGACCGACAAGCAGGGCTTCCACGCCACGATGTACATCAAGTTCAACCCGGAGAAGGGACGCCCGTACCGCTACGACACCAACCCCGACAACGCGCAGAAGGTCGCGCCTTCCAACGAGAGCCGCACGCAGGTGGCGGTGAACAGCGAGGGCAAGACCAACGAGGCTACCAAGAACCTGAAGGAGCCGTTGCGGAAGGGACAGACCGCCCCGAAGGACACCGCGCAGCAACAGCAGCAGGAGAAGCCGCAAAAAAGAAACAATAAGGGCATGAAGATGTAATCCGGTGTCCGCCACTAAATCCGAAGTAACATTTGTAAAATTCAAAACGACAGAAGAATATGAAGACAATCATTGCAGAAAAGCCGTCTGTGGCACGTGAGATCGCCCGTATCGTGGGCGCGACAAAGAGAGAGGAAGGATATTTCGAGGGAGGCGGCTACGCCGTGACTTGGGCGTTCGGACATCTCGTACAGCTTGCCATGCCCGACGGCTACGGCATACGCGGCTTCGTCCGTGACAACCTGCCCGTCATCCCCGACACCTTCACGCTCGTCCCCCGTCAGGTAAAGACGGAGAAGGGCTACAAGCCCGACAGCGGCGTGGTGACGCAGATCAAGACCGTCACCCGGCTATTCAAGGAAAGTGAACAGATCATCGTGGCGACCGATGCCGGACGCGAGGGTGAGCTTATTTTCCGCTACCTCTACCATTACACCGGATGCGCCACCCCGTTCGTCCGCCTCTGGATAAGCTCGCTTACCGACAAGGCTATCCGCGAGGGACTGCGCAACCTTGAAGCGGGCGGCAAATACGACGACCTCTATCTTGCCGCCAAAGCGCGGAGCGAATCGGACTGGCTCGTGGGCATCAACGGCACGCAGGCACTCTCCATCGCCGCCGGACACGGCACTTACTCCGTCGGGCGGGTGCAGACACCTACATTGGCGATGGTGTGCGCACGCTACTGGGAGAACCGCCGCTTCACGCCCGAAGCCTTCTGGCAGCTCCATATCGCAACGGACGGCTGCGACGAAGGAACTGTGAAGTTTTCCTCTTCCGAAAAATGGAAAGAGAAAGAGCCCGCGACGGAACTGTATAATAAGGTGAAGTCGGCAGGCACAGCCACCGTCACGAAAGCCGAACGCAAGGAGAAGACGGAGGAAACACCGCTCCTGTACGACCTGACCACGCTCCAGAAGGAAGCCAACACCAAGCACGGCTTCACGGCGGAACAGACGCTTGAAATCGCGCAGAAGCTCTACGAGAAGAAGCTCATCACCTATCCGAGAACCGGAAGCCGCTACATCCCCGAAGACGTGTTCGCCGAAATCCCCAAGCTGCTCGCCTTCATCGGGGCTTTGCCCGAATGGAAAGGCAAGGTGCAGCCGAAAGCCGTCCCGACACGCAGAAGCGTGGACGGTAGCAAGGTGACGGACCACCACGCCCTGCTCGTCACGGGAGAGAAACCGCTGTTCCTCTCCAAAGAAGACAACACCGTCTATCAGATGGTTGCCGGGCGCATGATCGAGGCGTTCTCCGAGAAATGCGTCAAGGACACCGCTACCGTCACGGCGGAGTGTGCCGGAGTGGAGTTCACGGTGAAAGGCAGCGTCATCAGGCAAGCCGGATGGCGTGCCGTATATGGTGAGGAGGACAAGGAAGAAACCGCCATCCCCGGCTGGCGGGAAGGCGACACGCTGACGTTGAAAGGCTGTTCCATCACGGAGGGAAAGACCAAACCCAAGCCGTTGCATACCGAAGCAACCTTGCTCTCGGCTATGGAAACGGCGGGCAAGGACATAGAGGACGACGCACTCCGTCAGGCTTTGAAGGACTGCGGCATCGGCACGCCCGCCACCCGTGCCGCCATCATCGAAACGCTCTTCAAGCGCGGCTACATGGAACGCTGCAAGAAATCGCTTGTGCCGACAGAAAAAGGGCTTGCCCTTTACTCTGTCGTGAAGACGATGCGCATCGCCGACGTCGCCATGACGGGCGAATGGGAGAAGAATCTGGCACGCATCGAGCGCGGGGAGCTGCCCGCCGACACCTTCTGCAAGGAGATAGAGGCGTACACAAAGGAGATTACCTCCGAACTGCTCTCGTGCGACAAGCTGTTCGCCCGCAGGGATTCCGGCTGCAAGTGTCCCAAGTGCGGAACGGGCAGTATGCAGTTCTACGGCAAGGTCGTCCGCTGCGACAACGCGGACTGCGGGCTACCCGTGTTCCGCCTGAAGGCGAACCGCACCCTTTCCGATGACGAGATCAAAGAGCTGCTCACCGATGGGCATACGAAGCCGCTCAAAGGCTTCAAGAGCAAGCAGGGCAAGAGCTTCGACGCCATAGTCGCCTTTGACGGGGACTATAACACGACTTTCGTGTTCCCCGAAAGGAAAACGAGCAGGAAATTTTCAGGACGGAAGAAATAGTATTAACTTTGCCACTTGTTCAGAGTAATGAATTGTTCTTCGATACCGGATTACACTCATACTTTGGATTTAGTGGTGGCACTCGGAGGGATACCGAGTGCCTTTTCATTCTCCTTTTCAGACGATTATCCCCATCATTATCAACCCACTAAATTCCAAAGTAATGAACAACAAGAAGAAAAACGAAGGTCAGACCGACTTTTCCTATTACGGTCTGTACCTGCTGGACTATCTCCGCACGAACAGGTTTGAACAGGCTTCCGACGATGCCTTCATCCGGGAACGTGCCGACCGTGCCGCCGAAACGTATGAGCGTGCGCGGCTCGAAGGCTATCCGTCCGAGGGGGCGCAGGAGTTGGCGATGGACACGCTCCTGCGTGGTCTTCGCTATTCCAAGTACGCCATCCTCCGCGAAGTCGTGGAAAACGAGTTTGCCGACGAAGTGCCGGAAAAGAAACGCGAAGCCTTCATCCGAAAGCTGCTGCCGCCTGTCGGCAACGTATTCTCCGCCTATGATCTTTCGGACGACAACTTCGCCCTGTCGCCCGAATACGACCTGCTCTACACGGAGCTGACGGGAGCCGTCGTCCTTTATATCGGGGAATATGGCGTTTAACCGCAAACAACGGCTGCGGGACAACATCGAGGCGATACGGACGGCATTCATCCTTGACAGGGAACGGAGGACGGCAACCGCCGAGGAACAAGCCATACTTCGGAAGTATTGCGGTTTCGGCGGGTTGAAGTGCATACTGAACCCGGCAAAGGAACTGACGGATGCCGTGCATTGGGCGAAATCGGACCTCGAACTGTTTGCCCCTACGGTGGAACTGCACAGGCTGGTGCGTGAAAACAGCAAGGACGATACGGAGTACAAGCGGTACGCGGATGCCATGAAGCAGTCCGTGCTGACCGCATTCTACACACCGCCGGAGATAACCGGCACGATTGCGGAGGCTCTGCATGAACACGGCATACGTCCCGACCGTGTGTTGGAGCCGTCGGCGGGCGTGGGCGCATTCGTGGATGCCGTGCTGGAAAACAAGCCGGACGCGGACATCATGGCTTTCGAGAAAGACCTGATGACGGGCAAGATATTGGGACACCTGCATCCCGACCAAAAGGTAAGGGTGCAGGGATTCGAGAAGATAGAGAAGCCCTTCACGGATTATTTCGACCTTGCCATCTCGAACATCCCGTTCGGCGACGTGGCTGTGTTCGACCCGGAGTTTACAGGAAGCCAAGACCCGGCAAGGCGTTCCGCACCGAAGGCAATACACAACTACTTCTTCCTGAAAAGCCTTGACGCTGTGCGTGAGGGCGGCATCGTGGCGTTCATCACCTCGCAGGGGGTGCTGGACGCACCGTCCAACGCACCCATACGCGAGTATATGATGCGTAATGCCAATCTGGTGGGTGTCGCACGCCTGCCGAACAATCTCTTCACGGACAACGCGGGTACGGAGGTGGGCAGCGACCTGATTATCCTGCAAAAGAACAGCGGAAAGAACGGGGAACTGTACTACAACGAGAAACTTTTCATGCAGACCGAACAGACGCCCATCGGCACTTCGGTGAACGGGTATGTATGGAGCATCAGCTCTCTTTCCAATACGGATTTAATCAGAGGCACAGACCCTTACGGGAAACCTGCCTATCAACTCCTGCACCGGGGCGGCATCGGGCAAATGGCGGAGGACTTGCGGGAACATCTGAAAATCGAGTTGCATCAGTTTGACAAAGAACTGTATGAAATGTACAGCCTGCATCCGGCACAGGGGAAAAGCACGGTTACGGAAACCATTTCCATACCAGTTGTCACTCCTGAGATACAGCCACGTAATGAAATGGCAGCCAAGCCCGAAGCGGTAACACCGCAGCCGGAGGAAGAAAAGCCGGAGATAGAGCCGCACCGTCCCGATTATTCGGAGGGCGTGCAGCTCTCCCTGCTCGACCTCTGGGGCATGACCGAGGAGGTACGCAAGCAGGAAGCACCCTCCAAGAAGAAAAAGACGGCGAAAAAGGAAAGCCCGGCAAGACGTATGCCTCCCAAACCGCAGGCGCAGGTTACGCCGAAGGTTACGACCGCACCGCCACAGCCGTCTGCCGCACCACCGACGGAGAACAGGGACAGCCAAGAAACAAAGCCGGTGAGTGTCGCAGCCAAAGCCGATCCGGATGATATTTACGCCACTTTGGATTGGGATACCAACCCGCCCATCAACGGCTTCTATGAAATGATGATGGACCTCACGCCGGAGCGACGCAAGGAGCTTCGCAGGCTGGCGGCACAGCATCAGGAGAAACGGCAGCATGTCCCGGACGTGAAAGCCGCACCGGAGCAGGAAACACGGCAACCCGAAACGCAGCCGGAAGTTGCCGCCACTCCTGCCGCTCACGCAACGGAAACGGCTGCAACCTCCCTTTTCCCCGAAATGGAAGCGGAAAAACCGGAGGAGGAACCTCTCGACCTTTCTCCCCGTCCGTTCAACGGCATGCTGGAGCCGCACTATCGTGACGGCTCTATGGTACTGGATGCTTCACGCAATCTCGGTTATTTGAAAGACCTCACGCCTTACGGCGCGACATTCCAACCGCTTGACCTGACTGGCTACCAGAAGGAGAAAGCGATGTTGTATGTGTCACTCCGTGATTCATACGAGCGGCTTTACCGCTACGAGGCGGAGTATCACGATGAAGGGTCTGCACAACGCATAGCGTTGAACACCTGCTACGATGAGTTTGTCATGCGCTACGGCAACCTCAATGCCAAGCAGAACGTGAAACTGTTGATGATGGATGCCGCCGGGCGCGACATCCTTTCGTTGGAACGTGCGGAAGACGGCAGGTTCGTCAAGGCGGACATCTTCGAGCGTCCCGTTTCCTTCTCGGTGGAGAGCCATGCCAACGTAAGCTCTCCCGAAGAGGCACTCTCCGCATCGCTCAACAAGTTCGGCACGGTCAATCTCGACTATATGCGGGAGATAACCGACAGCACGGAAGAGGGATTGCTTGACGCCCTCAAAGGACGCATCTTCTACAACCCGCTCGTAACCGGTTACGAGATAAAGGACAGGTTCATCGCCGGGAACGTGATAGAGAAGGCGGAGCGCATCAAGGCATGGATGGGTGACAACCCAGAAAACGGGCGTATGCCGGAAGTGAAGCAGGCGTTGTTGGCTCTGAAAGAAGCCGAGCCGCCGCGCATCGCCTTCGAGGACCTCGACTTCAATTTCGGGGAACGCTGGATTCCGACGGGCGTGTACGCCGCCTACATGAGCCATCTTTTCGACACGGACGTGAAAATCGCCTACTCCGCAAGCATGGACGAGTATTCGGTGGCGTGCGGCTACCGCACCATGAAAATCACGGACGAGTTTTTAGTGAAGGGCTATTACCGGAACTATGACGGTATGCACCTGTTGAAACACGCCCTGCACAACACCTGCCCCGACATGATGAAGTCCATCGGCAAGGATGAGCATGGCAATGACATCAAGGTGCGCGACAGCGAGGGCATACAGCTCGCCAACGCCAAGATTGACGAAATCCGTAACGGGTTCTCGGAATGGCTGGAAGAGCAGTCGCCGCAGTTCAAGGAACGGCTGACGACAATGTACAACCGCAAGTTCAACTGTTTCGTGCGACCGAAGTATGACGGTTCGCACCAGACGTTTCCCGACCTCAATCTGAAAGGATTGGCAAGCCGGGGTATTCAAAGCGTTTATCCGTCGCAGAAGGATTGCGTCTGGATGATAAAACAGAACGGAGGCGGGATCTGTGACCACGAAGTTGGAACAGGTAAAACACTGATAATGTGTATTGCAGCGCATGAAATGAAGCGTCTGAACTTGGCGCACAAGCCGATGATTATCGGCTTGAAGGCGAACGTGGCGGAGATAGTAGCCACTTATCAGGCGGCATATCCTAATGCGAGGATTCTCTACGCTTCGGAAAAGGATTTCTCGACTGCCAACCGCGTGCGTTTTTTCAACAACATCAAGAACAACGACTACGATTGCGTCATCATGTCGCACGACCAGTTCGGCAAGATACCACAGTCGCCGGAGTTGCAACAGCGCATCCTGCAAGCGGAGCTTGACACGGTGGAGGAAAACCTTGAAGTGCTGCGGCAGCAGGGCAAGAACGTGTCGCGGGCGATGCTGAAAGGATTGGAGAAACGCAAGCACAACCTTGTGGCGAAGTTGGAGAAAGTGGAACACGCCATCAAATCCCGCACGGATGACGTAGTGGACTTCAAGCAGATGGGCATCGACCACATCTTCATTGACGAGAGCCACCAATTCAAGAACTTGACTTTCAACACCCGGCATGACCGTGTGGCGGGGTTGGGAAACTCGGAAGGAAGCCAGAAAGCCCTGAATATGCTTTTTGCCATACGAACTATACAGGAGCGCACGGACAAGGACTTGGGGGCTACGTTCCTGTCCGGCACAACCATTTCCAACAGTCTGACGGAATTGTACCTGCTCTTCAAGTATCTGCGTCCGAAGGAATTGGAAAGGCAGGATATCCGATGCTTCGACGCATGGGCGGCAATTTTCGCCAAAAAGACAACCGACTTCGAGTTCAACGTGACGAACAATGTGGTTCAGAAGGAGCGTTTCCGATATTTCATCAAAGTGCCGGAGCTTGCCGCCTTCTACAACGAGATTACCGATTACCGCACGGCGGAGGACGTGGGTGTGGATCGTCCGCGTAAGAACGAGATACTGCATCACATACCTCCCACGCCCGACCAAGAGTATTTCATCAAACAGCTGATGCAGTTCGCCAAGACGGGTGACGCCACGCTGCTGGGCAGACCGCCCCTGTCGGAAACGGAGGAGAAGGCGAAGATGCTTATCGCCACCGATTACGCGCGGAAGATGGCTCTCGACATGCGCATGATAGACCCGCATTATGAGGACCACCCCGACAACAAGGCTTCCCACTGCGCCAAGACGATTGCGGAGTATTACCACAAATACGACGCGCAGAAAGGCACGCAGTTCGTGTTCTCGGATCTGGGAACATACCAGCCGGGCGACGGATGGAACGTGTACAGCGAGATAAAGCGGAAGCTGACGGAGGACTACGGCATCCCGGCAAGCGAGGTGCGCTTCATTCAGGAGTGCAAGACCGACAAGGCACGCAAGGGGGTGATAGACGCCATGAACGCCGGAACGGTGCGCGTGCTGTTCGGTTCCACTTCCATGCTCGGAACGGGTGTGAACGCGCAGAAACGGTGTGTCGCAATCCATCATTTGGATACGCCGTGGCGTCCATCCGACCTGCAACAGCGTGACGGACGCGGAGTTAGGGCGGGCAACGAGATTGCCAAGCGTTTTGCCGGGAACAATGTGGATGTCATCATCTACGCGGTGGAAAAGTCGTTGGACAGCTACAAGTTCAACCTGCTGCACTGCAAGCAGACGTTCATCTCGCAGCTCAAAAGCGGGGCGATGGGCGCACGTACCATCGATGAGGGGGCTATGGACGAGAAATCGGGCATGAACTTCTCGGAGTACATGGCGTTGCTCTCCGGCAATACCGACCTTTTGGACAAGGCGAAACTGGAGAAGCGTATCGCATCGCTTGAAGGGGAACGCAAGTCGTTCAACAAGGGCAAGCGCGATTCGGAGTTCAAGCTGGAAGCCAAGACGGGGGAACTGCGCAACAACACGGCTGTCATCGAAGCCATGACGGAGGACTGGAACCGTTTTCTTTCCGTTGTGCAGACTGATAAGGAAGGTAGTCGCCTTAATATTGTCAAGGTGGACGGCGTGGATTCAACCGACGAAAAAGTTATTGGAAAGCGTTTGCAGGAGATAGCCAAGAACGCCACGACGGGCGGTTTGTACAAGCCTGTCGGGGAGATTTACGGTTTCCCGATAATGGTGGTCAGCGAGAGGATACTCAAAGAGGGGCTGGAATTTACCGACAATCGCTTCGTGGTGGAAGGGAATTACAAATACACCTATAACAACGGGCATCTGGCGATGGCTGACCCGGTAGCCGCCGCACGTAATTTCCTGAATGCATTGGAGAGGATTCCGTCCATCATCGACCAGTATAAGGCGAAGAACGAGGTGCTGGAAAAGGAGGTTCCGCAGTTGCAGGAGATAGCGGGCAAGGTGTGGAAGAAAGAGGACGAACTGAAACAGTTGAAGTCCGAACTTGCCGCGCTTGACCGCAAGATACAGTTGGAGCTTGCGCCGCCCGCGCAGGAAGTCACCGAAAAAGAAAAGAACGGGCAGGAGATCAAGCCAGATGCGGAAGGTGTACGGAGCATATCGCCACAACAAACCGATGATGTCCCGCAGATTCGCAGCCCGATGGATAAACGAAGTCCGTCTGGCAATTTCATTGCCAATCATATCATTATCGGGCGTCCGGGTTTTCAGTTTAAGGATGAAAACCGATCGAAAGGGATAAAAATTTAAAATTATGAATTTTATATAAAATATTAATAGGGGCTATCCAAAAGGTCTAAAAGTAAATCTTATCCCCTCTGCAAGTATCTGTAGAAGAGTGATTGCAAGAATTTCTTTCTTTTTGGGCAGCCTCTATTAAATTTATTTATTCTTTCTTGATTTATGTTTATAAACATTATACCAAAAACATTCCAACTAACCTTGTTTATGTTTTGTCAGCCACCATTTGCACAACCATATTTGACTCCCAAAGAGAGTGAATTCGATAAGATAACTTGCTGCATACCCACAATAAGGGGCTAAATAGAATACGAATGGGAAATAGATAACAGTACCGACAACAGATTGCGTTATGTAGTTGGTTAAACTCATTTTACCATAAAGCTGTAATGTGGAAACCGCTTTTTTGACACGTTCCTTATGACACAATAATATGAACGAGAATATTTCTACAGAATCATCAGTAAAACAGAAAAAAATACTAATTTTGTTTTTGATGATCATTTCAAAAGGAATTAGAAAAAATGTCTAATTCTAACTTATAGAGGAAAAAGCAACAATTAAATATTAAAGAATAAAAGATACGAAAAATATGACGCCAAAAGAGATACTACAAGAATGGATTGACTGCTTCAACGCCGCCGATGCAGTCGCTTTGGCAAACTTATACGCTCAGGATGCCATAAACCATCAAGTCGCAAACACCCCGGTTATAGGAAAAACAGCTATCCATAAAATGTTTGTAAATGAATTTGCAACCTCAAAAATGGTTTGTATTGTTGAGCATATATTCGAGGATGGAGAATGGGCTATCATGGAATGGAAAGATCCGCTCGGGTTGCGAGGATGCGGATTCTTCCATGTGCAAAACGATAAAATCGTTTTCCAAAGAGGTTATTGGGATAAGCTCAGCTTTCTCAAACAGCACGGTTTAACCGTAGAGAATAGTGATAAAAATCCAAACACATAACACCGTCCGATATGGGAATCATCATTCATTCTTTAGAGTCCGTTTCTTTCAAAGATTTGTATGCGGCATTCTCATCCGCATTCAAAGATTATGATTTCTCTTTGAATGCGGATGAATTGCGACGCATGCTCGACCGACGAGGATACAATCCACAACTATCTTTCGGAGCATTTTTCGAAGGACGGCTGATTTCTTTTGTGTTTAACGGAACAGGCATGTACAACAACATCTTGACGGCCTATGACACAGGGACGGGAACCGTACCTTCATTCCGGGGATTACACCTAACCCAAAAAATATTCACTTTCAGCCTCGAATTGATATATCAACAAGGAGTTCGGCAATATGTACTGGAAGTTTTGCAACACAATCACAAAGCAATAAAAATATATCGCAAATTAGGCTTTGAAACACAGAGAAATTTCAACTACTACTCTGCCAAACTGAGCGATATTGTTCCTGTATTGCAAGTAAACCATACCGCATGTCGCATACTCCCATCGGATTTAAAAAACTGCCTTAACCAAACGGCCTGGTTCGATTTTCATCCTTCATGGCAAAATGACAGGGCTTCACTGGAACGCGGAATCGACAATTTGGACATATTGGGAGCTTATGAAAGAGAAGAACTTGTCGGATTTGTTATCTTTGAACCGGCATCAGGCGATATTTCATCCCTCGCAGTTGCAAAAGATTACCGGCGTAAAGGAATAGGTAAGTCCTTGCTTAAAAGTGCTGTCAGTCATTTTCAAAGCGATGTACTCAAATTTACTAATGTTGATTGCGATTGTGAATCAGTCACTGGTTTCTTGTCATCATTAGGACTTACCCCAAAAGGACAACAGTTTGAAATGGTCAGAAAAATTTAACCTACATTTATATGAATAGCCCTCATCATCAAATAACGGTTCTCAGCTATACGCAGGCAGGGATTTTAACCACTGAACTTCCTACGAAGAACTGAACTTTAAATTTACCACTTAACTGTCCTACGAAGCACGAAAGCCCTGCTTGCGTATAGGTGATGTTATGCGGTCGGTTTTCATTTTCTCTTCTTTCTCGTTAATTTGTCAAGCAAAGTTACTAAATTTGCAGTCAAGCAATTTCAATTTTTGAATTATGTATTTCAGCAGACCTTGGACTTCTATCTAAGTGATAGGCAGTCCTGAAAATTCCAATCTCTTTTAGGTCAAGACAATTAGTCTATGGGTTTCGTGTACCGACTTTTTTGTAAAGGCGTTACGTTGTCATAGTTGCTCTGTCGGGTAATACTGTCTATTCACTTCTCCACGATTTGAATTCAAGTATTCACCTGTAAGAAGTTACTAAACCTGTTGGCGGAATTAATTTAGTGCATACTTAATTCTGCCAATGGGCTTGTCGTTAATGAAGTTTACGTATTGCAGAATGGTAAGTGCACTAATTTTGCCAATGATTCTGGCAAACAAACCATTCGTTATTTTCGCGTAGTTCCTGATGACCAAGAACTGGTCTGTAAGTTGTGAGAATATTGTCTCAATCCTCTTTCTTGCCTTTGCAAACGGAATGAATGTCGGTTTCCAATCCTTTTGGTTGAGCCGATACGGACACTCCAGTCTTATGTGTGCGGTTTCGAACAAGTCAAGCTGTACGTCAGCTCCAATATACCCTTTGTCACCATAGATGCTACAGTCGTGATAAGTATGTTTTACATCCTTCATATAATGGAGGTCAGCCACACTTGCCTTTGACAGATCATAGGAATGGATAACTCCACTTAACCCACAGAGAGCGTGTAACTTATAACCAAAATAATACGTGTTCTGCGAAGCACAGAAGCCGAAGTCGGGAGCTTGCGAGAAATTGCCGGCACGCCCCATCTTGCAACGTTTTCCTCTTGCAACCCTACAGACCTCTATCGGCTTGGAGTCAACAAAGAATTGTTCCTCTCCGCCATCCATTTCCATGGCAATCCGCTTGCGCAGTTCCTCACACAGGCCTGACGTTTTCTTCCTGCGGTCATTGAACTGTCTCCTTGATATGAGATTGGGAATGCTGTCCTTGTATTCTTGCAATTTATAGTCGAACAACCACTTCTCACTATCAATGCTCTCGGTCTCTGCCGTCAGGGATAGCGCCACCACTTCCAAATCCGAAAACTTGGGAACAGGACCACGACGTGGAACATTACCCGAATCATTGACGAGATTTTCAGAGAATTGCTTGCATATCTCAAGTATTTTGACGAATTTTGCATAAAGGTTGTACATACGATGGTTTGAACTTAATGTTTTAATCACCACTAAGTTACTAAAAATCAGCGACATGTACAACTTTTTACTCATATTTATCAACTTAAATTAATTCCGCCAACGGGTTTACTAATGACAAAAAAGAAATTGCCCGTTCGTTTTACGGGTCAGCACTTTACTATTGATAAAGTGCTAATAAAAGATGCAATAAGACAAGCAAATATAAGTAATCAGGATACGGTTTTAGATATTGGGGCAGGCAAGGGGTTTCTTACTGTTCATTTATTAAAAATCGCCAACAATGTTGTTGCTATTGAAAACGACACAGCTTTGGTTGAACATTTACGAAAATTATTTTCTGATGCCCGAAATGTTCAAGTTGTCGGTTGTGATTTTAGGAATTTTGCAGTTCCGAAATTTCCTTTCAAAGTGGTGTCAAATATTCCTTATGGCATTACTTCCGATATTTTCAAAATCCTGATGTTTGAGAGTCTTGGAAATTTTCTGGGAGGTTCCATTGTCCTTCAGTTAGAACCTACACAAAAGTTATTTTCGAGGAAGCTTTACAATCCATATACCGTTTTCTATCATACTTTTTTTGATTTGAAACTTGTCTATGAGGTAGGTCCTGAAAGTTTCTTTCCACCGCCAACTGTCAAATCAGCCCTGTTAAACATTAAAAGAAAACAGTTATTTTTTGATTTTAAGTTTAAAGCCAAATACTTAGCATTTATTTCCTGTCTGTTAGAGAAACCTGATTTATCTGTAAAAACAGCTTTAAAGTCGATTTTCAGGAAAAGTCAGGTCAGGTCAATTTCGGAAAAATTCGGTTTAAACCTTAATGCTCAAATTGTTTGTTTGTCTCCAAGTCAATGGGTAAACTGTTTTTTGGAAATGCTGGAAGTTGTCCCTGAAAAATTTCATCCTTCGTAGTTCAAAGTCGGGTGGTTGTCAAGATGATTTTTCTGGTTTGGTGTCGTCTTTTAAGCTGCCGCATAACAAATTAATAATACCAAATAAAAATACGTATAGATTAAAAAAGTTCTTTGTGCTTTTGTCAGGGAACTTTTTTTTCGTAAATTTGCGTTCAATTATGCGGCAGTAATAATATACATATTAATACGAGTTAAGAATCCTGTAGTTTTCCACATGCTACGAGGAGGTATTAAAAGGTGCGTTTCGGCAATGCATCTATTGTAGTATATTATTGCTTAATCAAATGAACATTATAAATTTAGGAATTCTTGCTCACATTGATGCAGGAAAAACTTCCGTAACCGAAAATCTGCTATTTGCCTGCGGAGCAACGGAAAAGCGCGGCAGTGTTGATAAAGGTGACACCATAACAGACTCTATGGATATAGAAAAACGTAGAGGAATTACTATTCGGGCTTCTACGACATCTATTGTTTGGAATGGTGTGAAATGCAATATCATTGACACTCCGGGACACATGGATTTTATTGCAGAGGTGGAGCGGACATTCAAAATGCTTGATGGAGCAGTCCTCATATTATCGGCAAAGGAAGGCATACAAGCACAAACAAAGTTGCTGTTCAAGACTTTGCAAAAACTGCAAATCCCGACAATTATATTTATCAATAAGATTGATCGTGCCGGCGTAAATCTTGAGCGTTTATATCTGGACATAAAAACAAATCTGTCGCAAGACGTCTTGTTTATGCAAACGGTTGTCGATGGAGTAGTTTACCCGATTTGCACCTCAACAGATATAAGGGCAGAACACAAAGAATTTGTATGCAACCATGACGACGATATATTAGAACTATATTTGGCGGATAAAGAAATCTTACCGGCAGATTATTGGAATGCGATAATCGCTCTTGTGGCAAAAGCCAAAGCCTATCCGGTCTTGCATGGATCAGCAATGTGCAATATTGGCATCAATGAGTTGTTAGACGCCATCATTTCTTTTATATTTCCTCCGGCATCAGTCCCAAATAGACTTTCAGCTTATCTTTATAAAATAGAACATGCCCCCAAAGGGCATAAAAGAAGTTTTCTAAAAATTATTGACGGAAGTCTGAGACTTCGAACCGTTATAAAAGTCAATGATTCGGAAAAATTCATCAAGATTAAAAATCTAAAAACCATTTATCAGGGCAAAGAGATAAATGTTGATGAAGTGGTTGCTAATGATATCGCAATTATAGAAGATATAGAAGAATTAAGAATCGGAGATTATTTAGGTGTTAAACCTTGTCTGATTCAAGGATTATCTCATCAGCATCCCGCCCTCAAATCTTCTGTCCGACCAGACAAGCCCGAAGAGAGAAGCAAGTTGATATCCGCTCTAAATGTATTGTTTATTGAAGACCCGTCTCTGTCCTTTTCCATAAATTCATATAGTGATGAATTGGAAATCTCGTTATATGGTTTAACCCAAAAAGAAATCATACAAACATTGCTGGAAGAACGATTCTCCGTAAAGACCCATTTTGATGAAATCAAGACTATCTACAAAGAACGACCTAAAAAGAAGGTGAATAAGATTATCCATATCGAAGTCCCTCCCAACCCTTACTGGGCCTCAATAGGACTGACTCTGGAACCTTTACCGATAGGGTCAGGGGTGCAAATCGAAAGTGAAATCTCCTTTGGTTATCTGAACCATTCTTTTCAAAATGCCGTTTTTGAAGGAATCCGTATGTCTTGCCAATCGGGATTGCATGGATGGGAAGTGACGGATTTGAAAGTAACCTTTACTTATGCCCTTTATTATAGTCCGATAAGTACCCCTGCCGATTTTAGACAATTGTCTCCTTATGTCTTCAGGTTGGCTTTGCAACAATCAGGAGTGGATATTCTCGAACCGATGCTCTATTTTGAGTTACAGATACCACAAGTAGCAAGTTCCAAAGCTATTACAGATCTGCAAAAAATGATGTCTGAGATTAAAGGTATCAGTTGTAATAAAGAGTGGTGTCTTATTGAAGGGAAAGTTCCATTAAATACAAGTAAAGACTATGCTTCAGAAGTAAGTTCATACACTAAAGGCTTAGGCACTTTTATGGTTAAGCCGTGTGGGTATCAAATAACAAAAGGCGGTTATTCTGATAATACCCGTATGGAAGAAAAGGATAAACTTTTATTCATGTTTGAAAAATCAGTATCATCAAAATAATGGAACGATCCAGGAATTTCTATAAGACAATACGGTTGGGGTATATACTTATCTCCGTTCTTATCGGATGTATAGCATATAATAGCTTCTATGAATGGCAGGAGATAGAAGCATTAGAACTTGACAATAAAAAAATAGACGAGTTCCGAAAAGAGATAAACAATATCAATATTCAAATGATAAAATTTTCTCTATTTGGTGAAACAATACTGGAATGGAACGATAAAGATATCGAACATTACCATGCACAGCGTATGGCAATGGATAGTATGCTCTGCCGTTTCAAAGCTACCTATCCGGCAGAGCGTATAGACAGCGTACGCCATCTTCTCGAAGATAAGGAACGGCAGATGTGCCAAATCGTTCAAATACTTGAACAACAACAAGCCATCAACGATAAGATAACCAGTCAAGTACCTGTAATCGTGCAGAAGAGTGTACAGGAACAGCCCAAGAAGTCCAAGCGCAAAGGTTTCTTGGGCATCTTCGGCAAAAAGGAAGAAGCGAAACCAACTGTGACTACCACGATGCACCGTTCCTTTAACCGGAATATGAGAACCGAACAACAGGCACAAAGCCGCCGCTTATCGGTTCATGCCGATAGCCTTGCCGCACGAAATGCGGAACTTAACAGGCAACTGCAAGGACTGGTTGTTCAAATAGACGGGAAAGTACAAACTGACCTACAAAAGCGGGAAGCCGAGATAACAGCCATGCGGGAACGGTCGTTCATTCAGATTGGGGGCTTGACAGGGTTCGTTATACTGCTACTGGTCATATCATATATCATCATACACCGAAATGCCAACCGCATCAAGCGATATAAACAGGAAACCGCAGATTTAATCGAGCGACTGCAACAAATGGCAAAGCGAAACGAGGCACTGATAACCTCCCGCAAGAAAGCCGTACATACCATTACCCATGAATTACGCACACCGCTGACTGCAATAACGGGCTATGCCGGACTGATACAAAAAAACTTCAATGCGGATAAAACCGGGATGTATATCCGAAATATTCAGCAATCCTCCGACCGTATGCGTGAAATGCTTAATACTCTTCTGAGTTTCTTCCGGCTGGACGACGGCAAGGAACAGCCTAATTTCTCCACGTGTAGGATTTCATCAATAGCGCATACGCTCGAATCAGAGTTTATGCCAATTGCCATAAACAAGGGACTTGCTCTTACTGTGACGAATCACACGGATGCTGTTGTACTGACCGATAAGGAACGCATTCTACAAATTGGAAATAACCTGCTGTCAAACGCCATCAAGTTCACTGAGAACGGTGCCGTTTCTCTGACAATGGGGTATGATAACGGTATGCTGAAACTTATCGTCAAAGATACGGGTTCGGGTATGACCGAAGAGGAACAGCAACGTGTGTTCGGTGCGTTTGAACGTTTGTCAAACGCTGCCGCAAAGGACGGCTTCGGATTAGGTCTTTCCATTGTTCAGCGCATTGTGACAATGCTCGGCGGCACAATCCAGCTGAAGAGCGAGAAAGGCAAGGGCAGCCGTTTCACGGTGGAGATACCCATGCAGTCAGCCGAGGAATTGCCGGAACGGATAAATAAAACACAGATTCATCATAACCGAACACTCCATGATATTGTTGCCATCGACAATGACAAGGTACTTCTCCTAATGCTGAAAGAAATGTATGCACAAGAAGGGATACATTGCGACACTTGCACCGATGTTGCGGAACTGATGGAAATGATACGCCGGAAAGAATACAGTCTGCTTCTGACCGATTTGAATATGCCGGATATAAACGGCTTCGAGCTGTTGGAACTGCTACGCACCTCCAATGTGGGCAATTCAAGGATCATTCCGATTATTGTAACAACCGCTTCGGGCAGTTGCAACAGAGAGGAACTTTTAGAACGTGGATTTTCCGATTGCCTTCTCAAGCCGTTTTCCATATCGGAGCTGATGGAAGTTTCCGACAAGTGCGCCATGAAAGGTAAACAAAATGAAAAGCCTGATTTCTCCTCCCTACTGTCTTACGGCAATGAATCCGTCATGTTGGATAAACTGATAGCGGAAACCGAAAAGGAAATGCAGTCGGTCAGGGATGCGGAACAACGGAAAGACTTTCAAGAACTGGACGCCCTGACACACCACCTACATAGTTCGTGGGAGATACTGCGTGCCGACCAACCATTAAGGGAACTTTATAAACAGCTTCATGGGAGTGCCGTTCCCGATTATGAAGCATTGAACAACGCCGTGACTGCCGTATTGGATAAGGGTTCGGAGATAATCCGGCTGGCAAAAGAAGAAAGGAGAAAATACGAAAATGGATAAAACAAAAATCATCGTGGTGGAGGACAACATCGTATATTGCGAGTTTGTCTGCAACCTGCTGGCACGGGAGAAATTCCGTACCGTGCAGGCTTTCCACCTCTCGACAGCGAAGAAACTTCTGCAACAAGCCACTGACAATGATATAGTAGTTTCTGATTTGCGTTTGCCTGACGGTGACGGCATCGACCTATTGCGCTGGATGCGCAAAGAAGGCATGACGCAGCCGTTCATCATCATGACCGACTATGCCGAAGTACATACGGCGGTTGAAAGCATGAAACTCGGTTCGCTGGACTACATACCCAAGCAACTCGTGGAGGACAAACTCGTGCCTTTGCTCCGCACCATACTGAAAGAGCGGAATATCGGGCGAAGCCGCATGCCCGTATTTGCCCGTGACGGTTCAGCCTTTCAGAAAATCATGCACCGGATAAGGCTGGTAGCTCCTACCGACATGAGCGTACTGATATTCGGGGAGAACGGTACTGGCAAAGAGCATATTGCCCATCTACTGCACGATAAAAGCAAGCGTTCAGGCAAGCCTTTCGTGGCGGTGGACTGCGGCTCACTCACCAAAGAGCTTGCACCATCGGCGTTCTTCGGACACGTCAAAGGAGCGTTCACTGGTGCTGAAAACACAAAGAAAGGCTATTTCCACGAGGCGGAAGGCGGCACATTGTTTTTAGACGAAGTGGGTAATCTCGCACCAGAAACTCAACAGATGTTACTCCGTGCCATACAGGAACGGCGGTTCCGTCCCGTTGGCGACAAGTCCGACCGCAGTTTCAACGTCCGCATCATCGCCGCCACCAACGAGAATCTGGAAAAGGCGGTCAATGAAAAGCGTTTCCGGCAGGATTTGTTATACCGCCTACATGACTTTGAAATAACCGTTCTGCCCTTACGTGACTGTCAGGAGGACATCATGCCGCTGGCGGAGTTCTTCCGTGAGATTGCCAATAAGGAATTGGAGTGCAAGGTTAGCGGTTTCAGTTCCGAAGCACGGAAAGCGTTGCTGACCCATTCATGGCCGGGCAACGTGCGCGAACTTCGACAGAAAATCATGGGTGCGGTGTTGCAGGCTCAGACGGGACTTGTCACAAAAGAGCATCTGGAACTTGGGATAACCGAAACAACCTCTGTTACCGGCTTCTCCCTACGCAACGACGAGGAAGATAAAGAGCGGATTCTGCGTGCTTTGAAGCAGGCTGACGGGAACCGGAAGGTCGCTGCCGAATTGCTTGGAATAGGCAGGACAACACTCTATAATAAACTGGAAGAATATGGATTGAAGTATAAATTTGAGCAACCATAGCCCGCAATTCGCTGAAAATGGCTATCTTTGCATGACATATCAGAAGGTAACGGCGATTGGCAGAGCCTTTTGCCGCCTATATATAACATAAGACCGCAAGGCGTCCTAATGGGAATCTGGAAAATTAACATTAACAGGAACTATTGCGTGATTGCTTATGCTATGCCTACGCATAGCGTGCATTCACCTATTCCTGTTAAGGGCATTCCAGAGCCTCCATTAGTGATAGCGTGGATTGCACGCTACTTTTTTGCCCTTGCCCAACGAAAGGAAACGCTAATGGGTAAAGTACAGATTCTTGCCGTCCTCACGATGGACGGTTGTCAAAGCTCCGAGTTATATTGCAAAGCGTATAAGGAACTGCGCCTTGAAGATTGCGGTATCAACGAGATAAGGGAAAACGCCCTTTATCATATCACACCCGACTATTCCATCTCTATGCTCGACGAATGGCGGAAATCCGCAACAGACATCTGCTATCTGGCGGAAGTCACTCCTGAAAAGGCGGACTACATCAATGGGCTGTTACGTATGCGTGTGGTGGATGAAATCATACTTTATACGCTTCCTTTCATTGCCGGAACGGGAAAGCGTTTCTTCCAGTCCGCCTTGCCACAGGAACAATGGACGCTGACCTCGCAGAAGGTGTACCGCAACGGAGTGGTCCGCCATATCTATAAAGCGTGCGTTTGATGTCCGGAAAATGGACGAATGTTCAGGAAATGAACACTTTAAGTCGAAAATAATTCCTGACAGACAAATAAATTGCAAAATTATCACACTGAAATCCAGCACCTTGCAGAGAGTGTGCCGGATTTTTTATTTTATGAACACGCTTTTTGCCAATCATATTCATGTGCGCATACCGAAAAACAGAGTGTAAAATTTCAAAATTGACAGGATATGAATTATTTCTTATTGGCGGAAACCGAGTTCTTCCGCCGTATAAACGAAGCCGGGGACTGCAATATGGAAACGGCATATACGGCTTTCGCCACGCAAGTAATCGAGCTATGCAGCGGCAATGTGGACACCAACCGCACCATCATCGCACTGGCTTACATCGAAATCGAGTTGCAGCACCATCCCATGCGCAATCTTCCCGAAGAAAAGAGGGAGGTTGCAGCCTATATCAGCAAGGCACTCTCTTTAGTGAGGAAGATGCAGAAGTTCCTTGCCGCTCCCCAAGTGCCACCACTAATCCCCATCCGTACATCCTCCGACAACACAACCGAAAATCCCGCCTCACCCCTGCAATGGACGGGCAACGCCATCGACCTCGTGGAACTTATCTACGGCATCAACGAGATGGGCTGCATCAACAACGGCAACATGCCGCTCAAACAGCTCGCCCCGCTCCTCTACAAGATTTTCGGTATCGAATCAAAGGACTGCTACCGTTTCTATATCGACATCAAACGCCGGAAAAACGAAAGCCGCACTTACTTCCTTGACAGGATGCAGGAGAAACTGAACGAGAGGATGCTCCGCGACGAGGAAATGGAACGTTTGAGAAAATAATCCTGTACCAATGATGAATCAGGGGGTGACGTTATGTCATTCTCTGATTTTTTGTAGGTTTTGTCCTGCTGTGTAGATACATTTCGTTATCTATTCGCCCGAAAACCAGCGAAAAGCACTATCTTTGTACCCACGTTACAGAATTGTATATGAGCATAGACAACCTCGACATAATAAAACGGTTGATAGCCGAAAAAGAATGCGGACGGGTGGAGTTCAAGGAAACCACCGGACAGTTGGAGCGCGGCATGGAAACGCTTTGCGCCTTCCTTAACGGCGAAGGCGGCACGGTATTGTTCGGTGTCACCGACAAGGGAAAAATCATCGGACAAGACGTGAGCGACAAAACCAAGCGGGATATAGCGGACGCGATCCGGCGTATCGAGCCGTTTGCCACAGTTGAAGTTTCTTATACTGAAATACCAGACACTGGCAAAAGTGTCATCGCACTGTCTGCGGAAGAACAAAGATATATGCGTCCGTTCTCTTACAAAGGACGGGCTTACCTGCGGGTGGAAAGCGCGACATCCATCATGCCGCAGGAGATATATAACCAATATCTGATACAGCGGGGCGGGAAATACGCTTGGGAGGCAATAGCAAATCCTGACCTTAAAATATCCGACCTTGACGAACATGCCGTCATTAGTGCTGTTCGCGGGGGAATCAGAAGCGGTCGTTTACCTGAAGCAACCATAAGGGAAGACTTGCCGACCATTCTCGAAAAATTCAGTCTGTTGCATGACGGGAAACTTAACAATGCTTCAGCAGTGCTGTTCGGTCATGATTTTTATTATTATCCCCAATGCCTGCTCCGTCTGGCGCGTTTCAAAGGCACGACGAAAGACGAGTTTATAGACAATCAACGTGTCACTGGGAATATCTACGCGCTGCTGGATGCTGCAATGGCGTTCTTTTTCAAACATCTGTCACTTTCCGGTAAGATAGAAGGGCTGTACCGTGAGGAAGAACTGGAAATCCCGTACAAGGCATTGAGAGAGTGCTGCACAAATGCGTTGTGCCACCGCCTGTACCACCGTCCCGGCAGTTCGGTGGGAATCGCCATCTATGACGACCGTGTGGAAATAGAGAACAGCGGGACATTTCCGCCGGATATAACAATGGAAAAACTGTTAAGCGGGCATAATTCAGAACCGCAAAATCTAATCATAGCAAACGTGCTGTATAAAAGCGAGGTCTTGGAAAGTTGGGGACGGGGCATCGGGCTTATGATAAGCGAGTGCCGGCGTGTCGGCATTCCGGACCCCGAATTTCACACGGACGGAAACAGCGTATGGGTCGTTTTCCGCTATACCCGGAAAGCAGTCGGGTCATACCCGACAGTCACCCCACAGTCGCCCGATAGTTACCCGACAGTTACCCCGCAAGTGGGAAAAGTTCTGTCTGCAATCGGGAATCAGACACTATCGACAAAAGATGTTATGGAAATGATAGGATTGAAGGACAAAAGCAATTTTCTGGAGCTTTATCTGTATCCTGCAATAAGGTTGGATTTAGTAGAACCGATTTATCCGGAAAAGCCGAAACACCCGCGACAGAAATACCGTCTTACGGAGAAAGGTCTGGATTTAATTAAAAATAAATAGTCATGAACTCGCAAACTGTAGAAATAACATCTGCTGGCATTAGGAAAATATTGAATAAATATACTCCAGAGCGAGCTATTGCCGAATATGTATGGAATGGATTTGATGCAAAAGCAACCGTTGTAAATATTGATTTTGAAATTGACAATGCAGAATTGGACACAATCAAAAATATTAGAATAACAGACAATGGTACAGGCATCTGCTATGAAGAATTACCTATAAAATTCAAAAAATTCTATGAGTCTCAAAAGAGAATAGCCAACGAGAATAATACTGAATTTACAAGAGGAAAAAACGGTTATGGTCGTTTTACTTTCTATAAATTTGCGAGATTTGCTAATTGGGAAACACGCTATAGTAAAGATGCACAAATAATGTCTTATGACATTAGAATTGATAGCGATACTTTAAAAGACTACACTACAACAGAGCCACTTGTATCTGATGACACAACAACAGGTACTTGTGTCGTTTTTAATGAGATTTCTTCTGATATTTCCAGTTTGTTTATAACGAAGACTCTTATCCCTTATCTAAAGGCTGAATTTGCGTGGTTTTTAGAATTGAAATCCGAATATCAAATATACATCAATGGGCAAGAATTAGATTATTCTTCTATAATAGCAGAACAAGAATCAATATCACCGATATTATCACATAACCAGAAAAATAACATCAACTTTCAATGCAAGTATATCCGATGGAATGTAAAGATGAATGATGAATATTCTCGATTTTACTTCTTGAATAATGACTTGGAGTTAAAATTTACCAAAACGACATTATTAAATAAAAAAGGAGATAATTTTTGGCATTCTGTAATTGTGATTGATGATTTCTTCAATGAAATCAATTGTGATAACGAATTAGACGATAATGCTATTCAACCTAAATTGTTTGATAATTCTGCTGATAGAAAATTATTTAAGGAACTAATTACGCAACTCAATGAGTTTCTCAAAAAGAAAAGACGCCCATTCCTAAAGGAGCAAGCAGAAGTTATGGTAACCAAATATAAGAATGAAGATGTTTTCCCTAAATTTGGTACTGAAGATTGGGATATAGTGCGTAGAGAAGGTTTGGAAAACTTCGTAAAGGAACTATACGAAGTAGAACCTGCTGTTTTCATGAAGTTGAACAAAGAACAAAAAAGAGTTTTCTTAGAACTTCTAAATTTGGTGATGGATAGCGGTGAGCGCGATAGTCTGTTTAAGATTTTAGATGCAGTTGTTGAATTAGACTCGAACGATAGGAAAGAATTTGCAAAAATATTAGAAATAACGAGGTTAAAACAAGTCGTTTCCACGATTAAGCTTATTTCAGACAGATTGCTGACACTGGAGAATCTAAAAAAGATTGTTTTTAATCATACTTTACAAGCCAATGAAGTTCGTGATTTGCAGTCGTTCATAGAAAAACACTATTGGATTTTTGGCGAAGAATATAGAATGGTATGTGCGGAAGAGGTCAAATTTGAAGAGGCTTTAAGAAAATACATTTATATTCTGCGTGGAGTTAGCGAGAAAAAATATATTGCTCACCCTAATAAATACAAAGAAATGGATTTATTTCTTACTGGTACTGATTTTAGGGATGGGAGACCTCATAATATAGTTGTGGAAATCAAAAATCCGACAACTATAAAACAATTAAAATCAGAACAGTTAAATCAATTAGAACAATATATGGATGTTATTCTAAAACAAGATTGTTTTAATGATGCTAATGAGTTCTGGACTTTCATTTTGATAGGACAAGACTATGATGATATTGTAGGTCGAAGGGTCATAAATAAGCTTACTGGTTTAGTCCAAAATGACAGTAATTATAGCCTCTATGTAAAAAAATGGAGTGAAATAACAAATGAGGTGGAACGTAGGCTGAAATATTTGCTTGATAAGCTCAAAATAGAAAGAGCCACTTTATCTAAATCCCAATCATTAAATGAGGTAATGAATGAAGTTTCAAATAACACGGCCGCAATGGTTAGTTGAACTTAATATAGTCATAATGCTCAATATAAAGAATTACAAATTACTCCTGTCACAGATAGCTGTAGCAGGAGTAATTCTCAAAACGGGAGTCTGATACATCTTGTTGTTATATATTATTTCTGTTGCAACAGATGTTTCAGATTCTCGTCACCAGCGATGCGCTCCAACTCGTCGGCGACAATCTGTTTCACCTCCTCCTTGATGCGCCTGTAATTCGCCTTCACCATTTCCTTCATGCAGTCGTTGCCGTTCGCGTCCGCGAAGTCGGTAATGACGGGTATCGGCTTGTAGGCTTTCTCCTCGCGCTTCATTTTCTCGGCATCCACGACAATCTCACAGTGGAAAATCTTCTGCTTGATACGCTCGTTGAAGTTGTCGGACACCGAACCGACGAACATCCCCTGCGTCAAGCCGGAAATTTTGCTCGGCGGGATAAGCGCGTCCATCTGCGTGTTGATGGAGGTGGAAACATCCTGCCGGTTGATGGAGATGGACTGCCGCTTTTGAAGCACCTTTCCGAACCGCTCCGAGAGCGTCTTGGCTGTTTCGCCCACCACCTGCCCGGAGAAGATATTGCCGACCGTGTTCATCACCACTTTCGCCTCGCGGTCCCCATAGTCACGCACCAACTGGCTGAAATCCTGAAAACCCAGACACACGGCAACCTTGTTGCTTCGCGCGGTGGCGATAAGGTTGTCCAGCCCCTTGAAGTATATCGTCGGCAGCTCGTCTATGATGACCGACGACTTCAGCATCCCTTTCTTGTTGATAAGTTTAACGATACGGGAATTATACAGACCGAGAGCCGCCCCGTATATGTTCTGTCGGTCGGGATTGTTGCCCACGCAGAGAATTTTCGGTTCTTCGGGATTGTTGATGTCCAGCGTGAACTCGCTGTCCGACATTACCCAATAGAGCTGCGGGGAAATCATGCGTGACAGCGGAATTTTCGCCGAAGCAATCTGCCCCATTAACTGCTCCGCAGCCCCTCCGAGCCACGCGTCCATGAATGGCGAGAGATAGTTCTCCAGTTCGGGATAAGAGGTCAGAATCGGGAAAATATCCTCGTAACGGCGGTTCAGGAACTCGATGGCATGGGGGAACGTGCAATACTTGCCGTTCTGAAAAATTTTAAGATACCAGATGATAGCCGCGAAAAGGATGATGGGCGATTCCACAAAGAAGTCGCCCTGCTTCTGCACCCAACTCTTGTTTAAATTGAGCATGATGGTGTACGCGCTCTCGTAAGCGTCCGTAATGTCCTCCATGAAATCTGGGTGAATGGGATTGCAACGGTGGCTGCGTCGCGGGTCGTCGAAGTTTATCACGTAGAACTTCGGCTTCACCTTGTATCCCTCCGGGTGGTTGAGCAGATGATTATAGGCTATCGTGGACAAGTCACTGAATTTGAAATCATAGACATACATCGAGAAGCCCTTCTCAATCTGCTGCTTGATGAAACTGTTTACCACCGCGTATGACTTTCCGCTGCCCGGCGTACCCAGCACGATGGAGGCGCGGAATGGGTTCACCACGTTGATCCAGCCGTTGTTCCAACGTTTCCTATAATAAAAGCGGGTGGGCAGATTGACCGAATACTCGCTTTCGATGAGCCGTGTTTCCTGCATGAAGCTCTCGTTCTCGTTGTTGAACACGTCATCCATAAGGTTGTGTTTCAACAGGCGGCTCATCCACAGACCGCCCATCAGCAGGCAGACATAGCCCGTGCCTACGGTCAGCGCGTAAAGTCCCGTCACCGCTTCAACCGGCAGCGGCAATGCCAGTATCCACCAGTTGAGGAAGAACAACACGAACCCTGCGGCAAGTGCCGTCCAGATCCTTCCCCAAGTGATTTTCTCTCCCTTGACGCCCTTCGTCCCCAGACAGGACAGGGCAAGCAGGAGGACGGCGAACAGTTTCGTGTAGAGGATGGAATGGAACAGCCCCGCCGTGCGGTTGAAGTTCATCAGGATTCTGTCCACTACGCCGATGTCCACGCCCCAGAGCCGTATGGCTTCATAGCAGAACCAGTACACGTTCATGACCACTAAAATAATACTCACGGCACGCAGAAAATCCATGATTTTCGCCAATGCCCTCAAATCGTCTTCTTGTTGTGACATAGATTGAAAAATTTTGATGTTGATACTTACGGTTACATTCCCAAGCCCTTGCGCCTCTTCTTTTTCCTCTTGCGCTGCATCGCCCGGATAAAGGCTTCCTCCTCGGCATCCACAGCCGGACCTTCGGGAGTGAGCAGACCGACACCGCCCGCCGTGTTCTCGTGGTCGGATGCGGTCTGTCCGCGCATATCCTCTTCTGTTTCCACCGGAACGGACAGCGGAATCGGCGGCTGTCCGGCATAAGGCAGCGTAAAGTGTTCCTGCAAGGCGTTGGCGGAAAGTTCCTTGCCCATGCGCGAGCCGTTCAGCACGCAGCCCGTTCGGTGGTCTATGAACGTGGCTCCGTAGATGCGCCCTTCCTCCGTGTAGCGCAGTACGGTGTCGATGCCCTTTTCCTTGAGCCGCGAAACGAACTTCTCCTTGTCATACGTGCCTTCAAGCACGGAAAGCACGGTGCGTTTCGTCATGTCGGCGAGTTTCCGGTCCTTAATCTCCTGTTTGGAACGGGCAAACTTCTTCTGCACGGCTTCATAGCCTGCGGACTTCCCGAAAAGCGAGGACTTGAACGGGTTGCCAGTCTTGTTCCCGGCATCATCGGTGACGGAATAGACCAGCCCGTGATACTCACGCCCGCGCACGTTTCCCCGCGCTTCCTCCACCGTCATATTATATAAGGATAGGAGGGCGCGATATTCGCCCATCGTCCGGAAACGGTACTGTCCACTCAGAGCCTTGACGGTATTTCCGACCTGCCTCTTCACGTCGCCCGCCGAAGCGTCCACCTTGCGCAGCGGATTTTCCAGCCGTAGGTTCTTACGCTCCGCCGGGTGCAGCCCGTACTTCCGTTCCAGTTCCCTGCGGATGCGGTCGCTGCGGCGGAAGAGGAAATCCTGATTGAGCCGCCTGCCTTTCTCGTCCACATTGATTGTCACGATGTGCAGGTGGTGACGGTCTATGTCCTCGTGCTTGACAACAAGGTACGGCTGGTTCCCGTAGCCGAGTTTCTCCAGATACTCGCGTGCGATGTCCTGCAATTCCGTATCTGTCAGCACGTCGTCGGGATGCGGGTTGAGCGAGATATGGAGTACCGGTTTCTCCACCCTCGTATGCTCCGGCATACAGGCGAGAAAACCTTCCATCGCCTTGCGTATGTCCACCGTCCCCGTGCCGTCATTGTAGATGCGGTTGGTGGTGAGCAGCCGCCCTTTCGCCCCGTTGATCTTTTCCCCGTTGTAGGCAAGCGCGCCGTACAACGACTTTCCTACACTGATTTTTGCGACCATTTCGCCTCCATTTCCCTTGAAAGTTCCACAATCTGACGGCTCAGTTTCACGAGTTCGACGGTCTGTTGCTCCAGCTTGTAGAGCAACGCCATCGCCTTTTTCTCGGAAAAATGCAGCCTGAGTTCCTTCACGACTTGGTTGTAGTTCGTGCCTACCGCGCGGAACTGCGCATGGAAATCGGACAGTCTGGTGTAGTAATCCACCAGCGTCCTGTCCACTTTCAGCACCCTGAACGGTTGCCCGAAGAAGTGCGCCTTGATGAAAACCGACTTGGCGTAAACGCCCGACTTCTCGAACATGGCGAGGAAACGGTTGTGTTCCTCCTCGTTGAAACGGACGGTGTAACGGAACACCGCCGGGTCAAGTTTGGGATTTCTCCCGGTCTTGTTTCTTTTCTCTTTCATATAAACTTTGGATTTAGCGGATGGACGGCATAAGCCGCCGCTTCTTGGCACAGACACCGCAGGTTTGAAAGGCTTCCCGACTTCGGAGAGGAAGCCCGCCCCCTGCAAGGGCAAGTGCTTTTCGTGGCTGCTCAAAACGTTTTGAGCGGCTGAAAAGACATCTTGCTATGTTCAGGCGAACATAAAAATCCGTCGGGGACGGATTGGGGGAATGCCTTTCAAACTCCGGGCTGCACCACCTGCGGCGAACCCTGCCGTTCGGGTGCAAAGTTACGCCCTTAAAGCGGTATCGGACAGAGGCTTGACCCGGACAATCAGTGCCAACCGGCGCAACATGCCGCCACTTGCCGGGGAAGTGGTACAGGTTCCAAAATATCCTTGTTTATTTGCAGCATGATTCAAGAAACGAACAATTTGAAGATATGAAAAATGAGGCTTTCAAATACCCGGCAAACCGCTTCGGCGGCTATTTGCCTGACCGGATACCCGAACCTTCGGATACCCGGCTTTCCAATGACGCGGTGATTCACGGATTCAATGACTTCATGACGCAATGTCGTCATTCACCAGTTATCCGAATCCCTGCCTCACCGTTGAAGCGGATACGTGACGAACCGGACGGGCGGAGATTCGCGGATGCGGATATACATGTCACCGATTCCGTATCGGAGCAGGAAAACAATTCATCAACCATTAAAACCAACAGAACCATGAGTAATGAAACATTCGTTGCATTCGCAACACAGAAAGGGGGTATCGGCAAATCCACCGTCACGGCACTTGCCGCCAACTACCTCCACAACGTGAAAGGACACAATGTCGCCGTCATAGACTGCGACGCCCCACAGCACAGCATACACGGGTTGCGTGAACGTGAAACGGGACTTATCGGCGGGAGCCTCTATTTCAAGGCACTCGCGTGTGACCACTTCCGCAAGATAAGGAAGAACGCCTATCCGGTCATCGCAAGCGACGCCCTTGACGCCCTCGATGACGCCGAAAGGATGCTTGCCGCAGAAGAGGTGAAACCCGACGTCGTGTTCTTCGACATGCCGGGAACCCTGAAAAGCAACGGCGTGGTCAAGACCCTCTCGCAGATGGACTACATCTTCGCGCCCATGAGTGCCGACCGTTTTGTCGTGGAAAGCACCCTGCAATTCGCCGTGATGTTCCGTGACAACCTCATGACGACGGGACAGGCGAAAACAAAAGGGCTGTACCTGTTCTGGACGATGGTGGACGGCAGGGAGAAGAACGGGCTTTACGACCTGTATGAGGATGTGATCGCCGAGATGGGGCTGCCGGTGCTGTCCACCCGCCTGCCCGACAGCAAGAAGTTCCGGCGCGACCTCTCGGAAGAGCGCAAGAGCGTGTTCCGCTCGACTATCTTCCCGATGGATGCGTCCCTGCTGAAAGGAAGCGGCATCCGTGAGTTCTCGGAAGAGATAAGCCGTATCATCAGACCTCAATAATCATGGGCAGCAGGAAAGTGAACACCGAAGGCATTGACGAGGAACTGTTGATAGCCTCCATCGGCAGACGCAGGCAGGACGGGACCCTGTACCACGCGCAGGAGCCGCCCGCGCCTGCTCCCGAAGAAGAAAGCGTCCCTGAGACGGAACCGCCGCCCGTGCAATACACGGCAAAGGAAAAACCGCAGAGGGACACCGTCCGCCGCAAACGGCAGGAGGACGACTATTCCGGGCTGTTCCTCCGCCGCAACGAGATAAAGACGCGCCAGTGCGTCTATATCAGCCGTGACGTCCACAGCAAGATTCTCAAAATCGTGAACGACATCGCCGGGCGTGAAATCTCGGTAGGCGGCTACGTGGACACCGTGCTGCGCCAACATCTGGAACAGCACAAGGAGAAAATAAACGAACTGTACAAGAAACAACGTGAAGACTTGATTTGAATATGGAAAAGAACCGGAAAAACAGAAGTCCGCAGCATGACGGCGGCGGTATGCTTGCCCAAGTGCAGGCGAGTGTGGAAATCCTGTCCCCCGTGCCGTTAGGCGGCAAATGCGGTGAGAAGGACTATGAACGGCTGTTCATCCGTGAAGCCGAAGTGAAGGCACGCGAGGGAAAGATGGCGTATGTGCGCCCGGAGTACCACGACCGCATCATGCGCATCACCCGTGTGATCGGGCACGACCGGCTGTCGCTGTCCGCCTACATCGACCATGTGCTTACGCACCACTTCAACCAGTGCGAGGAGGCGATAAAGAGCCTTTACGCCCGGAATTACGACGCAGTATTTTAACCCTCAAAAAAGAGAACGTGCATGAGTGAAACAATAAGCATGACTGATATTCTGCTGACCGTATCGGTCGGCTGCAACCTGTGGTTTCTGTTCCTGCTCCTTTATGACAGGATCATGGAAACCAGACTTGTCCGCTTCCTCAGAAGCATAGCCGGACTGTGGCGGTCGTTGGGCGGCACTGCGGCAAAGCCCGAAACAGTAAGGGAAACACCGCCCGCAGACACCCCGGACATCATCGGCAAGAGCCGTTTCAGGATGGCACCGACCCGGACAACCGCTGCCATACCGACGCAAGAAGCCGCCACTTCGGAAAAAGGCATTGAGCTGACGGAGGAAGAGGCTACTTTTGACGACGGAAACACGGAAACCGTGTCCCGTCCCGCACAAGTCCCGGAGGATAAACTCGACGAAACCTTCACGAGCCTCACGCCTTCGGAACTGGAGTTCGGGGAGGACGAGCCGGAGGAAGAAACGCCCGACGCGCCGAGGGCATCGGGAAGCAGTTTCGACGAGATAGACGATGCGGTCAGAACCGCCAAAAAACCGGAAGCGACAGCGACGGAACGGGAGCGGGCGGCAAAGGTCTTCACCGACATGGAAGGGACGGAGCTGTACGAGAAGCTGATGACCGGCTCGTCCGAAATGAGCATCCGCATCAAGGGGCTTATCGAAATCCGGCTGAAGAAGCCGAAAAAGGATTTTGTCGTCCCGGACAATATTGAGGACTTCGACATCCGCGACTATGTATAACGAAAAAAGAAATGGTAATGAAAATGTAAAATTACACCCATGCGGCGAGGAAGCGCAAGGCACGTCCGGTCCGCAACGGACACACCCAAGTCCGTAGAAACAAACGGGCAGCCCACTAAACCAAAGAAAAGTAACCGAGTATCAACCGCCCGATAAAGGACCATCCACCCTTTTGACGGCACAAAACAAGAACAGTTTATGAACAAGAACAACAGACAGAAACTTATCCTATCTGCGGCACTTCTTATTGCCGCAACCGCCTCCGCCTTCGCGCAGGGAAACGGCATCGCGGGCATCAACGAAGCCACCTCTATGGTGAGTTCGTATTTCGACCCCGGCACGAAACTCATCTACGCCATCGGCGCGGTAGTCGGGCTTATCGGGGGCGTGAAAGTGTACGGGAAATTCTCGTCCGGCGATCCCGACACCTCCAAGACTGCCGCCTCGTGGTTCGGGGCGTGCATCTTCCTGATTGTCGCCGCCACCATCCTGCGCTCATTCTTCCTTTAATAAACAATGTATGGCTGAATACCCGATAAACAAGGGTATCGGCCGTCCGGTAGAGTTCAAGGGCTTGAAGGCTCAGTACCTCTTCATCTTCTGCGGAGGTCTGCTGGCTCTCTTCGTCCTGTTCATCATCCTCTACATGGTCGGCATCGACCAGTGGATATGTATCGGCTTCGGCGTGGCATCGTCCTCCGTCCTCGTATGGCAGACCTTCGCGCTTAACGCCCGGTACGGCGAACACGGACTGATGAAATTAGGGGCAACAAGGAGCCATCCCCGATACCTTATCAACCGGCGGCGGATCACCCGATTATTCAAACGGAAACGAAAGGAAGAAACGACATGAGGAATACATCCAAAATGACAACACTGGAAAACAAATTCCCGCTAATGGCGGTGGAGCAAGGCTGCATCATATCCAAAGACGCCGACATCACGGTGGCTTTCGAGGTGGAGCTGCCGGAGCTTTATACCGTGACGGGCGCGGAGTACGAGGCGATACACGGCTGCTGGTGCAAGGCGATCAAGGTGCTGCCGGACTTCTCCGTCGTCCACAAGCAGGACTGGTTCATCAAGGAGAAGTACACGCCGGAACTTCACAAGGACGACATGAGTTTTTTGAGCCGCTCTTTCGAGCGTCACTTCAACGAGCGTCCGTACCTGAAGCACACGTGCTACCTCTACCTGACCAAGACGACAAAGGAGCGTAACCGGATGCAGAGCAATTTCAGCACGCTGTGCCGGGGGCATATTATCCCGAAGGAGCTGAATAAGGAAACCGCCGCGAAGTTCATGGAGGCTGCGGAACAGTTCGAGCGCATCATCAACGACAGCGGCTTCGTCAGGCTGCGCCGCCTCTCCACCGACGAGATCGTGGGGACGGACGGCAAAGCCGGGCTGATAGAGCGTTACTTCTCACTCATGCCCGAAGGCGACGCCACGTTGCAGGACATCGACCTCTCGGCAAGGGAGATGCGCATCGGTGACAACCGCCTGTGCCTGCACACCCTGTCCGACGCGGAAGACCTGCCCGGCACGGTGGCTACCGACACCCGGTATGAGAAACTCTCCACCGACCGCTCGGACTGCCGCCTCTCCTTCGCCTCCCCGGTGGGGCTGCTGCTCTCCTGCAACCACATCTACAACCAGTACGTGATTATCGACAACAGCGAGGAGAACCTCCAAAAATTCGAGAAGTCCGCAAGGAATATGCAGTCGCTCTCGCGCTATTCGAGGAGCAACAGCATCAACCGCGAGTGGATAGACCGCTACCTGAACGAGGCGCACTCCTACGGGCTGACCTCGGTGCGGGCGCACTTCAACGTCATGGCGTGGAGCGACGATGCGGAGGGACTGAAACACATAAAGAACGACGTGGGCAGCCAGCTGGCAAGCATGGAGTGCGTGCCGCGCCACAACACCATCGACTGCCCGACACTTTATTGGGCGGCTATGCCCGGCAATGCTGCGGACTTCCCGGCGGAAGAGAGTTTCCACACCTTCATCGAACAGGCTGTGTGCCTCTTCACGGAGGAAACCAACTATCGCAGCTCGCTCTCGCCCTTCGGCATCAAGATGGTGGACAGGCTCACGGGAAAGCCGCTGCACCTCGACATCAGTGACCTGCCGATGAAGCGGGGCATCACCACGAACCGTAACAAGTTCGTATTGGGTCCTTCGGGCAGTGGCAAGTCGTTCTTCATGAACCACCTCGTGCGGCAATACTACGAGCAGGGCGCGCATGTGGTATTGGTGGACACGGGAAACTCCTATCAGGGGCTATGCGAGATGATACGGCGCAAGACGGGCGGCACGGACGGCGTGTATTTTACCTACACGGAGGAGAAGCCCATCAGCTTCAACCCGTTCTATACCGACGACTACGTGTTCGACGTGGAAAAGAAGGACAGCATAAAGACGCTGCTGCTGACGCTCTGGAAGTCGGAGGACGACAAGGTGACGAAAACCGAAAGTGGAGAATTGGGCAGTGCCGTGAGTGCCTACATCGAGCGCATCAGGGCAGACAGGAGCATCGTCCCCTCGTTCAACACCTTCTACGAGTACATGCGCGACGACTACCGCAGGGAACTGGCGGAGCGTGACATCAAGGTGGAGAAGGAGGACTTCAACATCGACAACATGCTTACCACCATGCGGCAGTATTACCGGGGCGGACGCTACGACTTCCTGCTCAACTCGGCGGAGAACATCGACCTGCTGGGCAAGCGGTTCATCGTCTTCGAGATCGATTCCATCAAGGACAACCGCGAACTGTTCCCGGTAGTGACCATCATCATCATGGAAGCCTTCATCAACAAGATGCGCAGGTTGAAGGGCGTGAGAAAGCAGCTTATCGTGGAAGAGGCTTGGAAGGCTCTCTCGTCGGCAAATATGGCTGACTACCTGCGCTATATGTACAAGACGGTGCGCAAGTATTTCGGTGAGGCAATCGTGGTGACGCAGGAGGTGGACGACATCATTTCCTCGCCCGTCGTCAAGGAGAGCATCATCAACAACTCCGACTGCAAGATACTTCTTGACCAGCGCAAGTACATGAACAAGTTCGACCAGATTCAGGCGTTGCTCGGACTGACGGAGAAGGAGAAGTCGCAGATACTCTCCATCAACATGGCGAACAACCCCTCACGGCTCTACAAGGAGGTGTGGATAGGCTTGGGCGGCACGCAGTCGGCGGTCTATGCCACCGAGGTGAGCGCGGAAGAGTATCTGGCGTACACCACCGAGGAAACGGAGAAGGTGGAGGTGTACCGTCTGGCGGAGCAGCTGGGCGGAGACATCGAAGCCGCCATCCGGCAGCTTGCCGAAAGGCGGAGAAACAAGAAATAAGTAATCAATAATCGGTAAAACAGATTTATCAACGAAAAAAAGAAAAGCGTATGAGCATATCAAGAATGAAGATGCTGCAAGTCAGCAAGTGTCTGATCGGACTGGCGGTCATGGTGCTGCAATCCTGCGACGTGGCGGAGAACCGCCGCGACCTGCTGTGCGGGAACTGGGAAAGCGTGGAGGGCAAGCCCGACGTGCTTATCTACAAGGAGGGCGAAGCCTACAAGGTGACGGTATTCAAACGGAGCGGCATCCGCCGCAAGCTGAAACCGGAAACCTACCTCTTGCAGGAGGAGAACGGCAACCTGTTCATGAACACCGGCTTCCGCATCGACGTGGCGTATAACGAAGCCTCCGACGTGCTGACCTTCTCACCCAACGGGGACTACGTGCGTGTGAAGCAGCAGCCGGAAACTCCGGCAGAAAAATAAGAACCGCTAAAATCCAAAGAAACATGAGAACAAGAATAACATTCGCCATCTGCCTGTGCCTGCTTTTCGCGGGCAGGGCTTCCGCCCAATGGGTCGTGAGCGATCCGGGCAATCTGGCGCAGGGCATCATCAACGCCTCGAAGAACATCATCCACACCTCGAAGACCGCCGCCAACATGGTGAACAACTTTCAGGAAACGGTGAAAATCTACGAGCAGGGCAAGAAGTATTACGACGCCCTCAAATCGGTGAACAATCTGGTCAAGGACGCCCGCAAGGTGCAGCAGACCATCCTGATGGTAGGCGACATCACGGACATCTACGTGACCAGCTTCCAGAAGATGCTGCGCGACGACAACTTCACGGTGGAGGAACTCGGAGCCATCGCCTTTGGGTACACGAAGCTGCTGGAAGAATCCAACGACGTGCTGACGGAGCTGAAGAACGTGGTGAACATCACCACGCTCTCCATGACGGACAAGGAGCGCATGGACGTGGTGGAACGCTGCCACTCCAAGATGAAGCGTTACCGCAACCTCGTGAGCTACTACACCAACAAGAACATCAGCGTGAGCTACCTGCGTGCGAAGAAGAAAAACGACCTCGACCGCATCATGGGGCTGTACGGGAGCATGAACGAAAGATACTGGTAGCCTATGGAGTTCGACAACCTTCACCAGATTCTCCGCTCGCTCTACGAGCAGATGATGCCGCTGTGCGCTGACATGGCGGGCGTGGCGAAAGGCATCGCCGGGCTGGGCGCGCTCTTCTATGTCGCCTACCGGGTATGGCAGTCGTTGGCGAGAGCCGAACCGATAGACGTCTTCCCGATGCTCCGCCCATTTGCCATCGGTCTGTGCATCATGTTCTTCCCTACGGTGGTGCTTGGCACGATAAACAGCGTCCTCTCGCCCGTCGTGCAGGGCACGGCGAAACTGCTCGAAACGCAGACGCTGGACATGAACAAGTACCGGGAGCAGAAGGACAGGCTGGAATACGAGGCGATGGTGCGCAATCCCGAAACCGCCTACCTCGTGTCCAACGAGGAGTTTGACAAGCAACTGGAGGAATTGGGCTGGTCGCCCTCCGACATGGTGACGATGGCGGGGATGTATATCGACCGGGGGATGTACAAGATGAAGAAGGGCATCCGCGACTTCTTCCGCGAGATACTGGAACTGATGTTCCAAGCCGCCGCCCTCGTGATAGACACCATCCGCACATTCTTCCTCGTGGTGCTGGCGATACTCGGTCCGATAGCCTTCGCCATATCGGTGTGGGACGGCTTCCAAAGCACGCTCACGCAGTGGATATGCCGCTACATACAGGTCTATCTGTGGCTGCCCGTGTCGGACATATTCAGCACCATACTCGCCAAGATTCAGGTGTTGATGCTCCAGAGCGACATCGAGCGCATGCAGACCGACCCCAACTTCTCGCTGGATTCCAGCGACGGGGTGTATATCGTGTTCATGATAATCGGCATCATCGGCTACTTCACCATTCCGACGGTGGCGGGCTGGATCATCCAAGCCGGGGGCATGGGCGGCTACGGGCGCAACGTGAACCAGATGGCGGGACGCGCCGGAAGCATGGCGGGCAGCGTGGCGGGTGCAGCCGCAGGCAACATGGTCGGACGTGCCGGGAAACTGCTGAAATAATCAATGTGCAATTATAAACGGAAAAGTAAAATGGAATTCAAATCACTTAAAAACATCGAATCATCGTTCCGGCAGATACGCCTGTTCGGTATCGTCTTCCTCTCGCTGTGCGCCGTGATAACGGTATGGAGCGTGTGGAGTTCCTACCGCTTCGCGGAGCGGCAGCGTGAGAAGATCTATGTGCTGGACAACGGCAAGTCGCTGATGCTGGCACTCTCGCAGGACCTCTCGCAGAACCGTCCGGCGGAAGCGAGGGAGCATGTGCGCCGCTTCCACGAGCTGTTCTTCACGCTCTCGCCCGAAAAGAGCGCGATAGAACACAACGTGAAGCGTGCGTTGCTGCTGGCGGACAAGAGCGTGTACAACTACTATTCGGACTTCGCCGAGAAGGGGTACTACAACCGCATCATCGCCGGTAACATCAACCAAGTGCTGAAGGTGGACAGCGTGGTGTGCGACTTCAACGGCTATCCCTACCGTGCCGTGACCTACGCCACGCAGAAGATCATCCGGCAGAGCAACGTCACCGAGCGCAGCCTCGTGACCACCTGCCGCCTCTTGAACTCGTCCCGTTCGGACGACAACCCCAACGGTTTCACCATCGAGGGATTCACCATCATCGAGAACAAGGATTTACAAACCATCAAAAGGTAACAGGCATGAAAGGAATCGGAAAATCACTATGGAGTACCTATTGGAAACTCCACGATAAAAAGAAAATGCTGATAGCAAGGCTCAAGGGCTATCTGGACGGCTTGCCGCCGAAGATACGCAGGCGCATCGTGCTGGCAATGCTCGCCGCATTCGCCGCACTTGCCCTCTACACCTTCGGCAAAGCCGTGTATGACATCGGCAGGAATGACGGCAGCCGGATGGAGATAGACCATGCCGGACAGGTGGAACTGTCCGTGAAGCCGGATAACAATCACAATGTAATACCTTATTTATATGGAACAGACGAAGAATGAACCAAAAAACGAGAACAAGGCGGCTCCCGGTAACGGCAAGCCGAAAAAGGAGCGCAAGCCGCTGACCGAAGCCCAACGGCTGAAACGCCAGAAAATGATAGTGCTTCCCGCTATGGTGCTGGTATTCATCGGGGCGATGTGGCTGATATTCGCCCCGTCCTCCGGCAAGGAGCAGGAGCCGGGAACAGGCGGCTACAATATCGAGATGCCCGATGCGGACAAGGAGAACCGCCGGATTATCGGTGACAAGGCGAAAGCCTACGAGCAGGGGGCAATGGAGGAACGGCAGGAGAACCGCAGCCGCGCCATGCAGCAGTTGGGCGACCTGTTCGACCGCGAAACGGCGGCAGCGGATAGGGACAGCGATTTCGACCTTGCCAATCCCGGCGGAACGGAAGAGGCGGAGAAACCCGCACCGAAGACCATCCAGTCCTCGGCAGCCGCCTACCGCGACCTCAATGCCACGCTCGGCAACTTCTACGAGCAGCCGAAAAACGACAATGCGGAGATGGACGAACTGCTGGAACGCATCGCCACGCTCGAATCCGAACTGGAAAGCGGAAAAGAGAGAAGCTCCACGATGGACGAGCAGGTGGCACTCATGGAAAAATCCTACGAGCTGGCGGCGAAGTACATGGGAAATCAGAACGGCACGCGGGCGGCAGCGGGACAGACCGCAGAGCCGTCCCCCGTGCAGAAAGCCGGAAAGAACACGGCAAAACCCGTAAGGCAGGTGACGCATCAGGTGGTGTCCTCGCTCGGACAGCCCATGAGTAATGCCGAGTTTGTCGCTTCCTTCTCGCAGGAACGCAACCGCAGTTTCAACACGGCGGTGGGTGTCACGACCGTATCGGACAGGAACACCATACCGGCATGTGTCTATGGGGCGCAGAGCGTGACGGACGGGCAGGCGGTCAGGTTACGGCTGTTGGAGCCGATGGCGGTAGCTGATAGGATCATCCCCCGTAATGCGGTGGTGGTCGGCGCAGCCAAGATTCAGGGTGAACGGCTTGCCATCGAAATCACCTCGCTGGAACACGACGGCACGGTTATCCCGGTGGAGTTGGAGGTCTATGACACGGATGGGCAGCCCGGCATATTCATACCCAACTCGATGGAGATGAACGCTGTCCGGGAGGTTGCCGCCAACATGGGCGGCTCGCTGGGGAGCAGCATCAACATCTCCACCAATGCCGGGGCGCAGCTTGCCTCCGACTTGGGAAAAGGACTGATACAAGGCACGAGCCAGTACATTGCCAAGAAGATGCGTACCGTCAAAGTGCATCTGAAAGCCGGGTACAGGGTCATGCTCTATCAGGAAGTGAATTAAGGAAACAATCAAATTTTTATTTACCACTAAAAATCCAAAGTAATGAGAAAAGTAATCATGATGTTTGCCCTCGCTATGGGCATCGCAACTGCCAACGCGCAGGAAAACGTAACCGTTGAAACGCCCAACAGAAGTGACCAACTGACCTTGACAAAGGAGGTCTATCCGCAGAAAGAAGCGGACGGAGACCTGTATCACGGTCTGACGAGAAAGCTGGGCTTTGACCGCATGGTCCCCCCGCACGGCTTGGAAGTGACCTACGACAAGACCGTGCATGTCATCTTCCCGGCGGAAGTGCGCTATGTCGATTTAGGCTCGCCCGATCTGATTGCGGGCAAAGCCGACGGTGCGGAGAACGTCATCCGCGTGAAGGCAACCGTGAGGAACTTCCCGAACGAAACCAACATGTCCGTAATCACGGAGGACGGGAGTTTCTACACCTTCAACGTGAAGTACGCCGCCGAACCGCTGCTGCTCAACGTGGAGATGTGCGACTTCATCCATGACGGCGAGGCGGTGAACCGTCCGAACAACGCGCAGGAAATCTACCTGAAAGAGCTGGGCAGTGAAAGTCCCATGCTGGTGCGCCTTATCATGAAGTCCATCCACAAGCAGAACAAGCGTGAGGTGAAGCATATCGGCTGCAAGCGTTTCGGCATCCAGTACCTTCTGAAAGGCATCTACACGCACAACGGGCTTCTGTATTTCCACACGGAAATCAGGAACCAGAGCAACGTGCCTTTCGATGTGGACTACATCACGTGGAAAATCGTGGACAAGAAGGTGGCGAAGCGTACCGCCGTGCAGGAGCGTATCATCCTGCCGCTTCGCGCGCAGAACTACGCCACGCTCGTGCCGGGCAAAAAAAGCGAACGCACGGTCTTCACGATGGCGAAGTTCACCATACCCGACGGCAAGTGCCTCGTTGTGGAACTGAACGAGAAGAACGGCGGTCGTCACCAGTCCTTCGTGATCGAGAACGAGGATTTGGTGCGCGCCAATACCATCAACGAACTTCAAGTGCGCTGACCATGAGAAAGTACATCGCAATAATCATCGCGTCGCTTGCCCTGTTCACGGGGCAGGCGCACGCCCAGCGATGCCTGCCGAAGATGCAGGGCATCGAGGTAAGGGCGAATCTGGCGGACGGATTCAAACCCGGCGGCAACGACGGCGGGTACAGTTTAGGGGCTGCTCTCTCCACTTACACGAAGAAGGGGAACAAATGGGTATTCGGAGGTGAGTATCTCCTGAAAAAGAGCCCCTACAAGGACACTTCCATACCTGTGGCGCAGTTCACGGCGGAGGGCGGCTACTATTTCAAGATACTTTCCGATGCCCGCAAAATCGTGTTCGTCTATGCGGGGGCTTCGGCTCTCGCCGGGTATGAATCGGTGAATTGGGGCGAAAAGGTGCTGTATGACGGCTCCACGCTGCATGACCGGGACGCCTTCATCTACGGCGGTGCGCTGACGCTCGATGTGGAGTTTTACGTGGCTGACCGTATCGCCCTGCTCGCCAACCTCCGGGAGCGTTGCCTGTGGGGTGGCGACACGAAGAAGTTCCACTGCCAATGGGGGCTGGGCATCAAGTTCGTCATCAACTGACACACGCCGCATGGAAGGGACCAATATAGACGCCATGAGGCAAATATCCCTCGCGGACTTTCTCGCACGGTTGGGACATGAGCCTGTACGGAGGAGCGGAAACGAGCTGTGGTATCGTGCGCCGTACCGCAGTGAACGCACCCCCTCTTTCCGTGTGAACGTGGCGAAACAGCTCTGGTACGACTTCGGTTTGGGCAAGGGCGGTGACATCTTCACGCTTGCCGGGGAGTTTGCCCGAAGCGGTGACTTCATGGCGCAGGCAAGATTCATAGCGGAAACCGCCCGTATGCCGTTTGTCGCATCGGAAAAGCCGTTGTACCTGCCGGAACCGTCCGAACCTGCCTTTGAGGGGGTGGAAGCCGTCCCACTGCTCCGCTCACCATTAACAGAGTATCTGGCGGAACGGGGCATCCCTTATGCCGTTGCATACCGCCACTGTTGCCGCCTGAACTATGGCGTGCGTGGAAAGCGGTATTTCACAATCGGTTTCCCGAACGTGGCGGGCGGCTATGAAATCAGGAGCAAACTATTCAAAGGTTGCATACCACCGAAAGATGTGTCACTGATAAAACCGGAAGATACCGCCTCTGACGTATGCAGCGTGTTCGAGGGCTTCATGGACTTTTTGTCCGCTGACACACTCGGCATAGGCGGCAATGGCGACAGCCTTGTGCTGAACTCCGTCGCCAACGTGGGTAAGGCGGTGAAACACTTAGACGGGTATGGACGCATCGACTGCTTCCTCGACCGTGACGAAGCCGGGCGGAGGACGCTGGAAGCCCTCAAAGGACACTACGGCGGACGTGTCTGTGACCGTTCCGCACTCTATGACGGTTGCAAGGACTTGAACGAGTATCTGCAACTGACAGCAAAAAAAGAAATGAACAATAACTTAAAAATCAAAGGACAATGAACATACTGAACAACAAGAACAAGAGAATATCCATCTTCAAGGCGTTGGCACTCTGCCTGTTCGCCGCCGTGTCGCTCACGCTCGCATCGTGCGATGACGACATGGACATCCAGCAATCCTATCCCTTCACGGTGGAAACCATGCCCGTGCCGAACAAGGTCACGAAGGGGCAGACGGTGGAAATCCGCTGTGAGCTGAAAAGGACGGGCGAATTTGCCAACACGCTCTACACCATCCGGTATTTCCAGTTCGAGGGGGAAGGCACGCTGAAGATGGCGGGCGGCATTACCTTCCTGCCCAACGACCGCTACCTGCTTGAAAACGATAAGTTCAGGCTGTACTACACGGCAGATGGCGACGAGGCGCACAACTTCATCGTGGTGGTGGAGGACAATTTCAAAAATTCCTACGAATTGGAATTTGACTTCAACAACCGGAACGTGAAGGACGACATTCAGACCGTCATCCCCATAGGCAATTACAAACCTCTGCCAAGATGATGCGTGTATTCATGGCTATCCTCTGTTCGCTGCTGGCGGTCTGCTCCGTGTCCGCACGGGACAGCCGTCAGAAGGGGACGGACGGGCAGGCGGCAATCTACCGCCTGCCGCCTTTCGAGTGGGCAGTTCGGTGTACGAAGTATTTTGAAGGCTGGCACTCGGAAAAACATCACCCGTATGTGGGGTATGGACACCGGTTGCAGCCGGGGGAAAGGTATTCGGCACGCACCATGACGAAGCGACAGGCGGACGCGCTTCTGCGGAAAGACTTGCGGAAGTTCTGCGCCATGTTCCGCCAGTTCGGGCGTGACAGTCTGCTCCTTGCCACGCTCGCCTACAATGTCGGTCCATACCGGCTTTTGGGGAGCGGGAAGATACCCAAAAGCAAACTGATCCGAAAGCTGGAGGCTGGCGACAGGAACATTTACCGGGAATATATCGCTTTCTGCAACTACAAGGGTAAACGGCACGCCATGCTGCTCAAACGGAGAAAGGCGGAGTTTGCGCTGCTGTACATTCCGTAACATGGCAAATGCCTGACAAATGAAAATCCGATGAAGCCGCAACTTCATCGGATTTTCCGCTTTTCATACATTCGGGATTTTTCCTTTGCCGATTACTTCACCGTTCCTGCAATGCTCTATGATGCCGGGCAAAAATCCCATCTCCCCGATTGCGATATGCCGGATATACTCCGCATATTCCTGACCTTGAAAATTCCTCCCCGTGAGGTTTTTGAAAATCATCCTTATGCTTGTTCCGTCATCACTGTACAGGATGATTTTTCCGTTCTGTCTGATTTCTTCCATGATTAAAACTTGTTTTTGTGAATACTATCGTAGATTGGGACAGCGGTTTCTTTGCTACTTTCTTTGTCCGCCATCATGCTCACCGAAAGAAAGTAGGGCGGCTTTCGCCGCCGCCACTCAAAAACGGGTGTAGAGTCCCGTTACCATCGTGAACATTTCTTCCAGCATATCGCAGTATATGCCCTCGTGCGTTGCTATATCCTTTGTCTTGCACTCGAATGTCTTTTTACTGAACGTCCTGCGGTAGAAACGCATATTGTAAAGGTCTAAGCCGGCATCGTAGATGATGTCAAGGCGGTTTGCGCTCGTCTTGTTCCTCGCAAGGCTCATGCGTAAGCCGTTGCCCATGTCTATAAAGTCCTTGCTTCCCGTCATGGCGGCAAAGCGTCTGCCGCCTATTTGCTGTAAAATCGTCTTTGCTATCATGCTTTTCTTGGTTTTAGGTTGGCGGTGCGGATACCGCCAACTTGTTTAACATTCTGTTATCTCGGCAATGGGTGTGTTTCGTTTCAGCCATTCCATCAGGCACTCCATATTGTACTCGCTTGTGATGACTGCCGTATGGCTGTCAATGGCGGTAAACCTGCAGCTCTCGTAGTCGTCTATCCACCCTTTTAGGGTATCAACTCCCCACGCTTCGGCATCGTCAAAGATACCGTCCAATACTTTGATAGGCTCGCTGAACTTCACTATCAGCGTTTGGTAGGCTGCGTTCATCGTCTGTCCTCCTTTTCTTCCTTTGCCGTGAGCCACTTGTCCCGTGCGGCTCGGCACTCGTCCAATGTGGGTTTGACACAAGAGAACAACTCTCCGTTTGTGGGATGGCGGTAGTCGTACTGCACAAGTGTCCGCTTGCGTCTGCCGATACCTAATTGGAAACGCTCGTATTTCTCCGTACCTGCTTCAGTGCAGGTGCTTATTCCGTTGATGGTCATTCGTGTTGCCATAATCGTTGATTTTAGAGTGGTTAAAAATGTACTGACAAAACTCTGTTGCGCATCACCATTTCGGGGTCGCTTGTATAGCGTTGGTGCAGGTAGAAATGGTGGGAGCCGAAGCCGTAAAGGAAGAACCTGTCAAGTTCGTGCTTCTCGGCAAAGTCCTTTACACTCCGTCTTAACTGCCCCTCACTCGTTGCAAGAGTGAGGAGGTTCACAAATTCAATGAACATCGTGGGGATTTTATCGTCCCACAGACAAACCATGCTTTCAATTCTTACTTCCATACTATTGGGTATTATAGGTTGATACTATGCCGCTTCCATCCGCTGGCGGATAAGGTTCACGTTGCTGTTCACAAGGTTTACAATGCGGTCGTGGTACTCGGTATTGGAATTGTGCAAGCCACGACTTTGCACCACTTCCAATGTCTTCAAGGAAACCTCCACCGTTTCTATGCGCTTGCCGTCAATGGTTGCGGATAGGATAAGGGAGTTCTTTTCAAGGAAATAGGAGTTGGAAAACACGCAATGGTGCAGTTCCGTCCCTTCCGCTGCAAACTCCGCAACGCTCTCCAACACACGCACCTGCAAAGTGCCGTCCGTGAAGGCTATGCCGAAAAATATGCCTTTGAGTTTGCGGTATGCCTTCTCGTGTTTCTTCGCTTGGCGGATGCGTTCCTCCAATTTCTTGCGCTCTATCTCCTTGTTGCGCTTGTGCATAAGTCTGTCATGTTCGGCTTTGAGGTCGGAGGGGCAGACGTACTTCGGGCTGTTCGTGTCCTTGCCGAAAAGCCGCAGGAGGTCTATGGTGTCACGCCACATGGAGCCGTCAGCAATGGTGTAGCCGTTGCGGATACATATCTTCACGGATGCCCAATACCTCTCTATGTCAAAGGAACTGCGGATATAGTGGCGCAACATGGGATATTGCCCTGCTTTCAACAGCGTTTCGGATCGGCTGTCGGAAAGGATAGCCGTGAAAAGGTCGTAAGGCAGTATGTTGTGGTATTCGCCATTGAAGCCGTTGCGTTTCAGTTCGGGAATGAAACGCTGTCGGGGATAAGTGCAGACGGGGTTTATATCGTATGCACGGAGTTTGTTGTTCTTGCGTACCTCCATGTCGCTGTATTCCGCCCATAGGTCGTAGTAAAGTATGGACATTCCTCGCAGTCGGGCGACAGTGACGGTTGTGCCTTTGGGCGAAATCCACCTTTGCACCACTTCATAAATGGAATACTCGGCTGCCTGCCCTGCCTTGTATCGGGATTTGACGAAGAAGAAGCGTATCACTTGGTACTGCTTGCAGGTGGTGATGATGCAGAAATACTCGTTCTCGTTGAAAACCCTCTTTCGGGTGCGCAACGCTTCCAACTCCATGCCGCAATCCGGGCATGTGCATCCGCAAACGGTGTCCGCAAGGTCGTGTTCACTTTTCCACGAATGTCCGCACTCGGTGCAGATGTTCGTGCCGTCCGCCCTCTTGATGGCGTAATGCTTGAAGCAATGGCGGAAAGCGTATGCCCTCTGTGTGGCGGTCAATTTCGGCAGTCGCTCGCTCAATCGTGCGACTTCCTGCTGTATGGGTGTTCTCGGTTTCATAATCAGAAATTGAATAGGTTGGGTTGTTGTACTTCTTGTGCGGTCGCTTTGGTGGCGGTTCTCGGCTTGCTGCGGTTCTGCAACTTGCGGAGTTCCTCCTCTTGGTATCTGCGGAGTGCGTTCTGCCGTGCTTCCGCCTTTTCCTCTGCCGTGAGTTCCACCACGTGGTTCACCGCCACTTGGCATTGGATTAGCTTGCCCACCTCTATCTCGTTCTCGTCATAGTAGTGGACTGCTTGCCCGAATATCTCCCCGTCCGTGAAGCCGTTGCAACCGCTCCGCTGCACATAGTTGAGAATGTAGGTGACGCAATCGTCTATGTTCTTGGCAGGGTTGCGGTAGTTCTTGGCAAAGAGCGTATCTTCCGCCGCACGTTGCTCCAAGTACATCTGTATCGTTCTCTTGAAATGTTCTGTTCCTTTCATATCGCTGTCGTTTTTATCAGTTATACATTTTTCCGTTTCCCAAAAACTCGTAGTCGTTGGCTGCGCAACTCTCCTCAAAACTCTCTTCGCTGCACTGGTATTCCATATCGTCACGGCACGACTTGAAGAAGCTGTCAAGGCACTTGTCCATGAGGTCGTACAGAGTGGTTCGGGTGTCGGGGGCTTTCAGAAAGTCGTAGATGGGTCGCAGGATGTCCTCGTCTGCGCAATAGCCTGTCAGTACGCAACAGTTATCCGTGAATATCCGGCTTCTACGTTGCTTATTGAAATTTCCTTTGAGGTAATAGGTTTTCGGCTTGAATAGGATGTGCCAATAGTTATTGACGATGTATTTCAGAAGCCGTATGCCGCAGAGTTCCTCCTCTTTTCCGCTGTAACGTGAGGTGAAACGGTAGGAATAACGGCACGTGTCGTAACTCCAATCGTTCACTTTGACTTTGAACACACTTTCAAATGCTTCCAGCGTGTTGCGGTTGTCACTGTCCCAACCGTATTCAAAAGTGCGTAGCCATTCATTGTATGCGGTATCTCTCGCTGCTGCGGAGAGTTCGGCTAATTGGAATAGGTCGTATGTCCTTGTTATCGTTCTCATATCGCTGTCATTTTAGATGGTCTGTTTCAGTATCTCTCTCCAATAGGTCGGCTGCACTTCGCTCAAAAGGAAGTCTGTAAAGTCCCTCCGTGCGTCCTTGTTCAGTTCTCGGTAGAGTTCACGGAACACGGATATGTTGCCGTTGATGTACGTTTCCACCATGTACACGAAGATGTTGTCCACCTCGTAGTATCTGCATTGCTGCGCTGCCGTTTTGCTGCTTCTCTTTGCCATGTCGGTAAGGGTTAAAGGGTGAATAACCAAAGGATGAAACCGAAGAAGGCGGTTGCGGAAAGGATAGCCACGATTACGCCTATCGCCACTCGGAACACTCCGTTTACAATCTCTCTAATGATGCCCCAAAGGATGCCGAACACCACGAAGGCGGTGCGCACAATCAAGCCGCATATCGCAAGCCCTATGTACTGCGCCATTTGTCTGAAATTTGCCGTTGCCGTCATATTTTCGCTGTTTTTGATTTTTTGTTTTTTTAATGCGGATTCAAGAGTTGAGGGAGTTGAGTTTCAAACTATCTTATCTGCCTCTCGTTTATCCGACATTTTTTTTATGCGTCTTTCTGTCGCATCGGTCGTTTTCGTTTCGGGTGCTTGAAAAGGTAGGGATTAGGGGATGCAAGGTTTTTCGGGAAAAATACTACCCATAGGGCTGGAGATTTTTTCCGAAAACAGGAGGCTTGACCTTGCATTCCCGTCCAATCCCGGAATTACCTTTGCGCCCAGAACGGAAATGACAACCTGATGCGCTCCCTGAAAGATGCGAAAATGGAGGTAAACGGAAGTGGAGGCAGATTGGACAGGAAAACTTCGAAAGAGAAATCCGTGAAAAAGGGAAAACGCCAAAAGGAAAAGGGACACTGCCGGAGGCGTGAAACCGGGCAAACCACCGGCAAGGAAGTATGATTTTATATGTTTGGCCGAGCGTGTCCGGTCTGACGGATAAAATCATTCTTCCCGGTTTGCCTGCCGTGTGTGACGGCTTGTTCCATTCATGGATCGGGCGGTCAGACACGGCTTTCCGCTTACGGCTCAAAGGAACAGCAAAAAAGAAAAATCGTCAGAAACCCGTAAAAGCACCTCTTTGGCATAAGCACAAAAGAAATGGGCCTTGCATCATCAGTCTAAACTGTTGTTTAGGCGTGATGCAAAGCCCTTTTCTCCGCTTATGCGGCAGTCGGCATACGTTCGTTCAAAATCCTTTTGTACGATGGTGTGCCGACGGATAAAATCGCTTTTACGGAAAAACTTGTATGAGAAGAAAAAAATTAGGGAGATTCATTTCAAAATCTCCCGTTTTATTGTTACTTTTGCATACGAAGAGTTCTTTGAAGGTTACGCAACGCGCAGAAGGATGATGCAGTAGATAACTAACTAAATCGTAACCTATTACTATCATGAGCAATTAACCTACGCTCAGCTCCAATAAATTACACTCTTTTCGTAACTTCGGGACACTATAATCATGAAAAGTATTGGAAAAGAAGAGCTATAGTGACCGATCCGAACAACAAAACTCCTACTCTTTTAAAATTGTACTATCTATACTATATAAAAAAATGCGACGCTTACCATAATTGCTCTTTCGGCACAAATTTAGGAGCCGGAGCATTCTTTAAAACCCCTCCGATCCTGCTACATGGCCCCAACGGGATAATTATCGGTCATGATGTAAGTATTGGGAAAAACTGCACCATAGCTCAGCAGGTTACCATAAGTCACGGGGGGGGGTGCACGATAGGAGACAATGTGCTGATCGGGGCTGGAGCTAAAATTCTGGGGCATGTCAGAATCGGCAATAATGTCAAAATCGGAGCAAACTGTGTCGTTGTGGAAGATCTGCCCGATAACTCAACTTGTGTCCTGAGCAAACCAAGGATAATCCTTAGATAACTGATGGCGATAAAATTCGGTCAAAAATACAACGGGAAGAATACGCAAATTAAAATATGATTTCAGTTTGTTTGGCGACCTATAATGGCGCGAAATTTATACGGGAGCAACTCCTTTCTATTCTTTCGCAACTCGGACCTCGAGATGAGATAATAATCTCAGATGACGGATCGACCGATCGTACTTTTGCAATTATCTCAGAGCTAAATGATTCCCGCATCCGAATTATAAAACATATCAAGACAACGGTTTATCCTCGCCGTTTTGATTATGTCACACACAATTTCGAAAATGCGCTTCGTCATGCCTCCGGTGAATTTATTTTTCTTTCGGATCAGGACGATGTCTGGTTACCGGGTAAGGTCGATACGATGCAAAAGGAGCTGCAAAATCATTTGCTGGTTTTATCTGACTGCAAAGTGGCCGATGCCTCTTTGCACATTATTCATGATTCCTACTTCAAGTTGAACGGACTACGAACAGGTATTTTGCGGAATCTGATCCGAAATTCGTTTTTGGGGTCCTGCATGGCTTTCAGGAGAGAGTTACTCGATAAAGCATTACCATGTCCACGCCACTCCGTGCCGCATGATATATGGTTGGGTTTGTTGGCATCTTATTACGGTAAAGTTTCTTATCTGCCGGTTCCATTGATGATTTATCGCAGGCATGAAGCGACCGTATCCGCCTCGTGCGACAAAAGTTTTTTCCCTTTTTGGTTTAAAATCCGCTATCGCGTACATTGTCTGACTGCTTTTCTGAAAAGAATTTCTGTTAGATGAAAAAGATTTTGCACATCCCCAATTATTATCCACCGCATACGGGCGGAATCGAACAGGTTTGTCACATGGCCGTTTCTTCGTTATCCGAATACGAACATGAGGTGATTTGTTTCAACGATTGTCGGAATACCCGAATCTCATCTTACGAAGGAATTAAGGTCATTCGGGTGGGGACTTTTGCAAAAATCGCAAGTCAGGCACTATCCTTCGGCTATATGTGGCGGCTGCGTGCTGAAATCCGGTCTTTCAACCCTGATATTATTCATTTTCATGCTCCGAATCCTTTGGTCGGATTCTATCTTTTATGCGTATTACCTCGGCGGGTCCGATTGATCGTACACTACCATGCTGAAATATTAACATCAGCGTTTTTATACACTTGTTATCGTCCTTTCGAAAGTCTGTTGTTCCGCCGTGCCGATCTGATTCTTACAACGAGTCCCAAATTACGAGATGAGGCAAAGCCTTTGGCTCCATACCATAACAAATGTGTGGTTTTGGCCAATGTCATAGATACCCGGCGATTCGATCTCGTAAAAGCAGAAAAGGACCGCACGCATATTCGGGAAATACGAACTTGTTATGGCGATCGAAAGATCGTATTCTCTTACGGCCGCCATGTTCCATACAAGGGTCTGCGCTATCTCATTGAAGCGGAAAAATACATAAAAGAAGAATGCGTGCTGCTGATCGGAGGCGACGGACCTTTAACACCCCGGCTTCGGATGCAGGCAAAATCTCCTCGAATTCATTTCCTCGGTCGGATTCCGGACAATCAACTCAAATATTATCTTCACGCTGCGGACGTATTCGCATTCCCCTCCATAACAAGGGCCGAGGCATTCGGAGTAACGCTTCTCGAAAGTATGTATTGCTATACGCCTCCGGTAACATTCTCCATTCCCGCATCGGGAGTCAATTATGTTTCGCTAAACGGTGAAACGGGTTTGGAAGCACCTAATTCGGATGCAGTGGAATTTGCACGGGCCATAGACAGGTTGCTTTCCGAAGATACGCTTCGCTTGAAGATGGCTGAAGCCGGTCATCGGCGGGTAGGTGAATTGTTTACATCTCAGATTTTCTCGGAAAAACTGAAGGATATATATGATCGGATATAACCAGAAATCAAAATCGGATAATCTGGGAACAGAATAAAAAAGAAGATACATCGCAACATATTGATACATAGCGAAGACAAGAAACAGGTCCGAATCCCGTTTCCGACCGAAAAGCAACCGAAAGGAGTGTAACGGAACGAAAAGCCTTACGTATTGAATACGTAAGGCTTTTCGTTTTTCCGGATGTCTCCGGAAAGTATGGCACGGAAAGGGACTATGTAGGGAATCATCTTTCCGGCTGCGGGCGCCGTGAAACTGTCGAGGTCCATCGAAGAGGCGACAAACCGGTAGAAAAAGGCCATGATCGTGCCCGCCGCGACCGAGATCAGAAGCCCTTTCGCCGCAAGTTTCCGTTTCCCTGTCCGGGCCATCCTGTATGCCAGACCGTTCATGACGATCGCCGCAGCGATGAGCGCCACGCCAAGGAAAATGAACAGCGGATCGCCTTTGGCCGCACCGAAATAATTGATCAATACGCCCAGAACCAGCGCCAATCCCACTCCGACGGGAAAAGCCACGGACATGCCGCAAAGCGCCACGGCCGCCGCAAGCAGGATGTTCGACGCCTTGAAAACGACCCCGCCGAGAAAAGTCGAGAAAAGCAGCAGAACTATCACATAGTCCCAATAGAAAAGTTCGTAGCGCCACGTCTTTGCGGCAAGTTTCTGGGTATTCCCCCACGAACCTCAACGACGCACCGTCAAGGTCTTCGTAAACGGCTCCGCCCGCAGCGTCGAATCCGAGGAATTTCGGTCCCCAGAAGTTGCCCAGCGGTTCGCCTTCGACAATCCGCATCGTGTACATCTTCAGATCGTCGGCGAAATATCCGGTTTTGATTTCAACCATTTCGTACTGATCGTTCGAGAATCGCACCAGTTCGTTCCGGTTATGACTGACCGTAGCTCCCAGGTCCCATCGGAAGTTCCGGGTCGTGACCGGCGTCGAAGCGATCGTCAGTTCGATACCCGAGTTATCGATGGTTCCCACGCTGGCGAAGGTCGAGGAGTAGAGATTGGGCGGCACGGGAACGCTGTACGTATAAAGCAGGTCCTTCGTGCGCTTCCAACGCAGCTCCTGATTGCCCGTAACGCCGAAGCCGGCACGAACGCAACCGGTTGTGGAGCCGGTTTCGGCCACGGGTCGAAACGATCGTCCGGGCCGAGTACGAACGCCCGCTGCTCAAATATTTCGATTTCGCCGCCTGGATCGAATCGCGGCTCACGGGAGTCGGCCTTGCGGAAGTCATAACCCGCAATGCGGGCCGACAGGCCGGACCGGGACATTGACCGGCCGCACGGACTGCCGTTCCGCCATCTTTGCCAGAAGTCCGGCGGGCCACGTCACGAAGGTCTCTCCGGGGACCCGACGCGAAAAGCCCTGCGACAGCCCGGAAACGGGCGGCCGCAGAGCTTCCCCGGAAACCGCTCCCGGCGGATGTCATCCGTCCCGCTCGACCGACAGCGCCACCAGCGCCACGACCGCCAGCACCAGTCCGACGGTCAGCATCGGTCCGGGAACCACGGCGAAGATCACCAGCGACAGCACCATCGTGATGAGCGGAGCCAGCCCCTGCATCGGGGAAATGATGATCGCCTTGCCGTAGCGATAGGCGTACACCAGCGTCAGAGCGCCCACCGCGTTGAGCAACTGGGTCAGAAATCCTCCGATCCAGAGTCCCGCACCGATCCGCCCGGATTGCGGTCCGGCCATACGCAGCGCCACGGGAACCAGCATCAATCCCGTCAGCGCCATGTAGAAGAAGATGCTCTCGGCGCTCATCGAGGCGTTGGCGAACTTCATGACATAGCCCTGCACGCCCCACGCCACGAAGACGACGACCGCCAGCACCGGCCACAGACCGCCCTCCGCAGTTCCGTCGTGCGCCCCCTCCTGCCACGAGAGAAAGAAAATCGCCGCCAGCGCCACAACGATCCCGAAGATCTGGATGCGACTGGCCCGTTCGTGCAGCAGCGCGAGCGACAGCGCGATGGTGACGACCGGCGACATCGACACGAACGGAAATACGATATAGGCGGGCCCGAAGCGCAGCGCCTCGAACAGCACGAGCTGACCGCCGGCCCCGAGCAGTCCGGCGCTCAGCCCCAGCAGCAACGCCCGCGGCGAACGGTCCAGCCGCCACCGGGCGATCCGCAGGGCCGCCGCCGCACACGGGACCATCGAAAAGGCCCACACGACGTAAACATGTCCCGACGGGAATCCCGCCCGCTCGATCAGTTCGCTCAGTTCGCCCCAGACGCCCCAGGTCAGCATCGTCACCAGCCCGAAAAAGAGCCAACGGTGTTTTCCGATCCAATCCTTCATAACATGCTCTCTATTCGAGTTCGAAATCCAGCAGGCGGTTGTATCCGCTCGCCGCATCCCATATCCCTTCGTTGGCCAGCCGGATGCTGAAACACGGACTTTCGGCCAGGCGTTCGTCCGCATCGGGCAGCCACAACCACAACGTGCAGACGTCGCCCGCGACGAACTGCGGCGGCACGGCGAACCCGGCCGTCAGCGTATGCGTCTTCCCCGCGAACCAGCGGCGCGGATCCCACGGCATGTCGAAAACCTGCCGTTTCCGACCCGAAGCGTCGGTCAGCACCAGCTTCGCCGGACGGGGGTTGAACGGCGAGGCGAACCCCTCGTTGCGCAGTTCCAGCCCGACGACGAACTCCCCGCCGGCAACGGGCCGCCGCGTGAAACGTCCCGTCTCGAGAACGAACCGGTATCCCAGCCGCCGTTCGATCTCCCCGAGGCATCCCTCCTGCCGCCACCGGGCGATCACTCCGGGATGGTAGGCGCTGTTCAGATAGCTCCAATGGTACTCCTCCATGTCCGCCACCCCGTCGGTGCAGTCGCAGTACTCCGACACGCTGCATGTCTCGCCGCCCATGCTCACATAGCGGCTCTCCGTCCGCCAGAACTCCCGGTCGGCCTCCCCGACGAAGGTCCCCACATCGTCGCGGCTCGCCAGGAAACAGTCGTTGTGCGCCGCCACGCGCGAGCGCGCCGACCCGTCCCAGGCCGTCCGGACGGAGACCGTATCCGCCGGAGAGAGCCCGCAGCACCGCATCTTGGCCACGGGCGTGCGCACGGCCACCATGCGGTCGGCCGGCAGGGCGTCGAGCAAGGCGTCGAGGACCCGGCGGCGGGGCGCGTAATCGGTCTCCGTCACGGGTTCGAACCCGAAATGGTCCGTGTAATACCACTCGCCCCACACGCCGACGAACCCCGCCTGCAGGACACAAATCACCGCCCCGTACCGTTGCAGCAGCGGCCTGAGCTGGGCGATATGCCCCAGCACGACCGGCTCGGCCGCATCCCAGGGCTTCTCCCGCTCGGAATCGCTGTACGCGAAACGCACGATCGCCTTGCAGCCGCCCTCGCGCAGGGCTTCGAAATTCCGTTCCACCAGCTCCAGACACTCCTCCGACAGCGGGCGGTCGATGAAGTCGCGGAGAAAATACTCCAGCAGGACCAGCGAGCGGTTCAGGCGCCGCTGTCCCCGCAGGGTCTCCGGAGAGAGCGGTTCCGGCGTTCCGCCCCCGGCGAACCGGAAATCATAGGGGTAGTAGAATCCCCGTTCGGGATTGGGAAACGCCTCGTCCGAAGACACGTACGCCACCCGGCGCAATCCGTCGCCGCCGGAGGCCGCGCCGCCGTCCGAACAGGCCGCCGCGCAGAAAGAGAGCAGCGCGGCCGCCCCGAAAAAAACAGGTATCGTCATCGTAGTCGGTAATCCGTAAAAAAGCCGGCGCCGCAACGCCGCGACGCCGGCCGAAACAGTTGATTCGATCGGTTTGAACCGAAAGGCGGGCGTTCGCCTTGCCGTTCGTCAGCGGCCGACGAGCATGTTCTCGACCGCCCCGTGTCCGACGACGCCGTTCTCCTCGACCGCACTGCCGGCGGGGATGTAAGCGATATCGTTCCAATCGTACTGCAACCCGATTCCGACCCGGAAACGACTGCCCAGATTCGGGATCGAGGAGCGCACCACGACCACCTCGACGGCCTTGCGTCCGTTCTCCAGCTCCACGGGTTTCGATGCGGAGCAGACGCCCGATCCCGCGGCCAGCAGCTCGGTCCAGTCCCAGCCGCCCGAAAGGTTCTCGCCCGTCCAGTTGAAGATCGTGGGATCGTAGGCCGCCGGAGCGCCCGCGTCGTCCACGACCATCCCCTCGAACAGGATGTCCGCACCGTCGTTCGTCCACGCCGCATTGCCCATGCCCGTCGTCGGACGGCCCTCGCCGTCGAAGGCCATGTCGGAATCCAGATAGAGGTGCATGATCTGCACGGGCTGCTCCGCCGAATCCTCGTACTCCACATAGAAATTCACGTAGGTTTCGCCCGCATAGACCTTGGCCACCTTCCCCGCCTTGTAGTAGGCGTCGTCGGGAACCGTGGCGACGGTCATTTCGCTCGCCGGAACCTTTTCCCAGTCCGAGAAATCGCCGTCGGCGGTAATCAGCACCTCGGGGGCCGGTCCGGACTTCGCTCCGATCAGCAGATTCTCCACGGCGCCGTGTTTCGGTTCGCCGTTCTCCTCGACCGCACTCCCGGCGGGCAGGTAGGCGATGTCGTTCCAGTCGTATTGCAGTCCGACGCCCAGCCGGAAGCTCTGTCCCAGGCCGGGAACGGCGCTCCGGGCAATGGTCATCTCGATCGCCATGTTGCCGTTGGGCAGTTCGACCGGCTCGCAGTTCGAGCAGATGCCCGCCCCCGCGGCCACCGCCTCCGTCCAGTCCCAGCCGCCGGAGAGCGGTTCGCCCGACCAGGTGAAGATCGTCGGATCGTAGGCCGTCGGAGCGCCCGTATCGTCCCTGAGCATTCCCTCGAACAGGATGTCCGCGCCGTCGTTCGTCCACGCCGCATTGCCCATGCCCGTCGTCGGACGGCCTTCGCCGTCGAAGGCCATGTCGGAATCCAAATAGAGGTGCATGATCTGCACGGGCTGCTCCGCTTCCGAATATTCGAGGTAGATATTGATATAGGTGGCTCCGGCATAGACCTTCAGCCGGCGGCCGGCCGAATAAAAGGCGTCGTCGGGAACCGTGGCCGTCACCAGCTCGTCGGCGGGAATCGCGTCCCAGTCCGAGAAGTCGCCGTCCACGGTGATGAAGGTCTCGGGCCCCGCCGGCTCTTCGGGCTCCGTCCAGTCGCCCGAGAGGTTGGGACCCGGTTCGGGATCGTCGATGATGCAGCCGGCGGCGAAGAGCGGCAGCGCCAGCATCAGCGCCATTCGCGCAAAGAGTTGTCTTTTCATAATCGGTTCACGTTTTAGTCGTCAGGGAATCGGGTTAGTCGTTCTGCGGAATGCCGCTGACCGAGATTTCGTCGTAGGGAATGCGGTAGAGGATGCGCGGATCGTCGCAATCGACCACCTCCCAGGGCTGGACGCCTGCGAAACGGCGGTCCAGCGACCGCCCGTTGCGGAAAACGTCGAATGCGCGCTGTCCCTCGAAGCAGAGCTCCAGACGACGCTCGTCGAGCACCACGTCGAGCACCGACGAATACCCTGCCTCACGGTAATTGTCCAGCGTATAGAGGGCCTCCTCGGGCAGTCCGGCGCGGCGGCGCAGCGCATTGACGTCATCCAGCGCCCCCTGCTCGTTGCCTGTCTTGGCATAGGCTTCGGCACGGTTGAGAATCACCTCGCCCCAGCGCAGCATCACGGGAGACGAGAGCAGCGGATGGGCGGCGTTGGTCGGGCTGGCGAATTTCTTGCACATGAAGGCAGGACAGGTGTTGAAGCTCTCGGTCTTCACGTCCACGTAGGCGCGCGTCTTCTCGCCGCCGACCGTCACGTAGAACTGCGTGCGGCCGTACTCCTGTTCGGCCTGCAAATAATGCCGGGAGCCGTTTTCCTCGTAATAATAGCCGTTGTCGTCGCGGAAGCAGTCGTAGAGCTGATTGACGCGGAAATCCGTTCCCTCCGAGGCGACCGCCCAGCGGACCTGCAACTGTCCCGTCTCGTCGGGATTCAGCCGCTCGCAGTAGGCCGTGAAGCGGATGTCTTCGGGATGGCGTTCGTAGAGGGCGATCAGCGGATCGGAGTAGTACATTTCGGCCCAGCCGCCCACACCGCGCTGGTCGGGCGTCCAGTACATCGAACCGACCGACTCGCGTCCGCGGTCCTCGTAATCCTCGTGCGCGACGGCCCAGAGGGTTTCGGGCGAAGAGAGCGCATTTTCGAAATAGCGGGCATAGCCGGGATCGAGCTTGCTTTCGGCCGAAGCGCCTCCGAGCAGGCCGTTCACGGTCTCGATCACCTTGTCGTCCTCGCCGCGGTAGAGGTAAACCCGCGAGAGCAGGCCCATGGCCGCATCGTAGGAGACATATCCGGCATCGCCGCGGCGCGCCTTGTCCTTGAGCAGTCCGGCGGCCTTTACGAGGTCGTCGCGGATCTGATCGTACACGGCGCCCACGGTCGAGCGCTCGGTGGCCGGCGTGTCGGTCGAGGTGCGCAGCACGACGCCCATGTTGTCGCGGCCGAAGGTATAGGGCCGCGAGTAGAGCATCGAGAGGTGCAGGTGACAGATGGCGCGCAGGAAATAGTTCTCGCCCAGCATCCGGTCGCCCTCGTCGCTCGCCCCTTCGGGCTGCGACTCGATCACGGCGTTAGCGCCGTAGATGATATGGTAGGCGCACCACCAGAAGTAGGAAGTGGGCAGATCGGTCTCCAGGTCGTTGTAGCAGATCTCGTTGTAGAGCGGGTCCTCGGTCTTGTTGGCCAGGCAGACGTTATCGCCGCGGAACTCCGACATCTGGAAGAAGTAGCGGACATAGGTGCTGCCCGAATACTCCGAACCTTTGTACTCCAGCACGTCCTTGAACATCGAGTAGTTGCCGTCGGTCGAATACTCCGTCGAAGAGGGGTTCCCGGCCATCTGGTCCGAGGTCATCGAATCGTTGGGGAAATAGTCCAGGTCGCAGGCCGAGAGGGTCAGCGAGGCGACTGCGCCCAAAAGTATCTTTTTCATGTCTTGTCGGTTTTACGGTTGGAATTAGAAGGTCAGATCGACGCCGAACATGAAGGTCCGGCCCACGGGATAGGGCGTGCTGTACATGCCGGCCAGCGTGTACTCCGTACCTTGCAGATCGACCTCGGGGTCCATGCCCGAGAAGCGGGTGAAGGTGGCCAGGTTGTCGCCCGAAACGTAGATGCGCATGGCTTGCATCCGCATCTTCCTGACCCACTTTTCGGGCAGGTCGTAAGCCAGCGTGACGTTCTTGATGCGGAAGAAGCTGCCGTCCTCGAGGAACCGCGACGACACGGCGTTCGAGTTCTTGTTGCCGAACGCGACGGCCTTGGGGTGCGTGGCCACGTCGCCGGGCTTCTCCCAGCGCTTCCACTTCAGTCCGTTGTCCAGCGAGACGCTGTTGTGCGTCAGGAACGCGCCGTCGGCGTCCATCGTCAGGCGGTCGTTGTTGAAGATCTTGTTGCCGTACACGAAATTGGCCACGCCGCTCAGCGTGAAGTTGAAGACGCGCAGAGAGGTCGAGACGCCGCCGCTGAACTTGGGCGTGGCGACACCCACGACCTGATTGGTCGCCTCGCTGTAATCGTTGGTCGGAATGCGTCCGGTCACCCGGCCGTGTTCGTCATAGACGACCTTCTCCCATACGGGATCGCCGTTGCCCGGATCGACGCCCAGCCACTTGGGCATGTACCAACTGTAAATGTCCTGCCCCACCTTCACCTGCTGCGAGACGGTTCCGTTGCCACCGCTCGACTGGAGGAATCCCTCGGGAGTCGGCGTAGTCAGCACGCGGTTGCGGTTGAACCCGATGTTGAATCCCGTGGTCCACGTCACGCCGCGGGTCTTCACGTTGGTCGTATTGAGCGCGATCTCGAAACCGCGGTTGCGGACCTTGCCCGCATTGGCCGTCTGGTCGAAGAAGCCCGTCGAAGGCGACAGCGGCACGTTGAGCAGCAGCTCGGAGTTGATGATGTTGTAGAAGTCGAGAGTGAGGTCGATCCGGCCGAGGAACGAAGCGTCGAGACCCACGCCGGTCATGTTGGCCGTCTCCCAGCCCAGATAGGGATTGGCCTTGCGGACGGGAATGGCCGTCACCTTGTTGTGGTATTTCGAGGCGAACGAATAGGAGTCGAGGTAGAGGTACGACCCGATCGACGAGTTACCCGTTTCGCCGTAGCTGGCGCGCAGCTTGAGCAGATCGAGCCATGCGGCGTCCCTGAGCCAGTTCTCGTGGCTGACGACCCACGAAGCGGCCACCGACGGGAAGTAACCCACCCGGTTCCTGGGTGCGAACTTCGAGCTGGCGTCGGCGCGGAACGACGCCGTGAGCGTGTACTTGTTCCGGTAGCTGTACTGCACCTGCGCGAAGACCGACCAGCCCTCGCCCCAGAGGTCGTACCCGCCGTTCTCGAAGGGAATCGTCGAGTTCATCGAACCCATCCCTTCGGGCATGTCCTGTCCCGTCACGTCGAGGTACTCCTCCTTGTTGATTCCGTACTCGTAGCCCAGCAGTCCGCCGAGGTTGTGGTCGCCGAACGAGTGCGCCGCCTTGACGAGGTTCGACGAGGAGATGCCCCATCCCTCCGACAGGCTGTTCGCAAGGCTGCCGTGCTCCGACTCGCCCACCGTGCGGGGGTCGATGCAGGTGATGTACTTCGAACCGCTGCGGTTGAACCGGTTCGACGAGGAGACCGTCAGCCAGTCGGTAGGATTCCACACCAGTTGCAGGTCGCCCACCAGATCGTCCGAATGCGACTTGGCGTAGTTGTACTTTTCGGCGAAGAGCGGATTGTAGCGGTACTGCGACAGCCAGGCGTGTTCGGTGTCCTTGTTCAGGTCGATGAGCGAGCCGTCGGCATAATAGGGGCTGTCCCACGGCACCATGCAGTAGGCCCACTCGAGCGTCTGATACGACGAGGAGCTGTAATCGCGCGAATTGGTGTAGGCGACGCGCGTGGTCATGCGCAGCGAACGCGCCAGTTCGGTCGAAAGGTTGATGCGGGCCGTCGTGCGGTGGAAGTCGGTATTGATGAGCGTTCCGTCCTCGCTGTAATGATCGAGGCTGACATAGTAATTGGTCTTGCCCGAGCTGCCGGATACCGAAGCGTAGTAATTCTGCACGACGCCCGTGCGGAAGATGGCGTCCACCCAGTCGAAATCCTGTCCGAGCAGCGATTCGGGACGCTGCGCCTGAAAAAGCACCTCGGGCATGTAGCTCTTCTGCGTATAGTAGAGCTCCTCCGAATCCATCATCTTCAGGCGGCCCTGCAACACCGACTTCACGCCGGCCGAGAACTTGAAATTGACCGTCGTCTTCTGCCCCTGCTTCGCCGACTTGGTCGTGACGACGATGACGCCGCCCGCACCCTCCGAACCGTAGATGGCCGTCGCTCCGGCATCCTTGAGCACGGTGAGCGTCTCCACGTCGTTGGGGTTGAACGTACCGCCGATGATGCCGTCCACCACGTAGAGCGGGTCGCTGGCTGCGGTGATGGAGCCCGTGCCGCGGATACGGATCGTAGCCTGCGAACCGGGCTGCCCCGAAGTATTATAGACCAGCACGCCGGCGGCCTTGCCCTGGAGCATGTTCCCGATGTCGGGCGAGGTGACGTCGGTGAGCTGCTCCGCGTCGAGCGAAACCACGGCGCTCGAAAGCTCCGTCTTGCGCTGCGACGAATAACCCATCACGACCACCTCGTCGAGGCTGTTCGACTGCGGCTCGAGCTCCACGTCGATCGTCGTCTGGTTGCTGTAGGTCACCTTCCGGTCCTCGAATCCCACGAACGAGAAGACGAGCACTTCGCCCGGGACGGCTTCCAGCGCATAGCGACCGTCCGCACCGGCCGATGTTCCCCGCGTCGTGCCCTCGACGACGACCGTCGCACCCGGGAGGGGCGATTTGTCCTCTGCCGAGAGCACCGTACCCTGAACGGCGGTCTGCGCATGGGCGCTCCCCGCCAAGAGGAGGAAAGCCGGCAGTTGAGTTCTGAGGAATGATTTAAGATTCATACGAATTAGGTTTTGATGGTTTGGTTTATGCTTGCTATTTTTCACGGACTTCGATCAGATAGCTGCGATCGAACGACGGAGCGATGAAGGGGTCGTCGCCGCTGACTTCGTAGCTGCGCGGATAGTCGGCCGCATACTCCGTGACTACATAGGTCCGGCCACGCTCCAGACCGCGCAGCTCGATGCGACCGCCGTCCCAGCGGTCGGCATAGAAGGCGTAGTAGAGCGCCCCGTCCTTGCGGATGACGTGTCCTTCGGGCCGGTCGAAACCGATGTCGTAAAGATTCAGGTAGTCGCCGAGCGAGAGCATTCTGTCGGTGTAGATCTTCACCCATTTCTTATACAGCCGCTCCTTCTCCGGCGTGAGCCGGTAATCCGCCTCGACGGCCGGGTTGTTCTCGGGCCAGGTGAATTTCGAACCGATCACGGCGCCGATCCCGATCTGCGAGGCAAAATCGTCGCCTCCGTCCGTCAGCTCCACGTGATCGCCGTAATAGGCCAGCCCGGGATTGATCGCCTTGTAACTCTTGCCCTTCAGCCGCACCTGCCAGCTCGACGTGGGATCGGAGGCCACGGCCTGATTCATATAGGGGATGTTGAAGAAGTTTACCGCGCATCCGCACGGGCAGAGCTGCACCACGGCATCGGGCTTGATGGCGCGCGCCCGGTCGAAGATCGCGCGGAAGAAGGAGGGGAAGCGCTCCACGGCCTGCTCCGGATCGTCCAGCCCGCTCGCCGGGTTGTGATCCGGCAGGCAGAGGTTCAGATGCTGTCCGTCGAGTTTCAGACCGTCGAAATTCCACTCGCGCATGAAACGGTCCACCAATCCCAGCGTGTAGCGCTCCGTGGCGGGATTGACCGGCGAGAGGTAGTAACTGTCCCACCAGGTGATGTATTCGGGCGTCCCTTCGGCCGTCTGCAACAGCATCTCGGGGTGTTCGCGCAGGATGCGCGTGCCGGGATCGGCCGCCATCGGCGCCCACCACAGCTTGGCCTTCATGCCCAGCGCGTGAATGGCATCGGTCATACGGCGCATGTCGCGGCCGCCTCCCGGAAAACGGGAGTTCGTCTCCCAATCGCCCTCGGCGATCTGGTAGCCGTCGTCCACGTCCACCCACCTGAAGCCCAGTTCGGCCACTTTGGGCAGCGTTCCGATCACCTCGCCGACGGTGAACTGCCGTTCGTATCCCCAAGCGCACCAGACCGGCTCGAAGGCCCCGGGTTCGGAAGCGGCCATGCGGATGCCGCGGTGGCGCTGCATGTAGGTCGAAAAGCTGCGCAGCGGATCGAAGAAATCGCCCTGCTGCACGGCCACGAAGCTGTCGTAAGCCGCCAGCGTGTCGCCCCGGGCGAAGAGCAGTTCCTCGTCGAATCCGCGCACGAGGGACATCGTCGCCGCGTCGCTGCTGCGGCTCCAGACGACGGGCATGGAGACCGTACGCAGACAGGGTTCGGTCAGTCCGACGCTCACGCCGCCGTCGCGCCGCCAGAGCGAAACCATCGGAATGCCGCCGCCGTAATCCGTGTTGTTCATGCCGAGGTAGTTCTCCTGCCGGAATCCCGGACGCACCGGAAGCACCCAGTCCGCCCGGGCCGAGGTGGAGGTGGGCTGGAACGACCACAACAGCGAGTCGGCCCCGATGCGCAGTTCGTTCGCCACCAGACGGCGCACGTGCAGGTCGCCGCCCCGGTTGATATAGCGCGTGCTTACGAGCAGCATTCCGTCGCAATCCCCTTCGGGGACCGTGACCGTCATCCGTTTTTCGACCGCGATGCCGTCGCACTCCGCAAGCCCGGTCAGGCAATAGCCGCCCTCGCAGCGTTCGACGCGTCCGAGCCTGAAATCGACGATTTCGGCCTCGTCGCACACCAGCCGGTCGAAGGGTCTGAAGTCGTCGCAGAAGGGGGCCGTCCCCCCGTGCAGCGAACGGATACGCACATGCATGCGGCCGTCCACTTCCATTTCAATTCCGCCGTTCGAGATGCGCTGCGGCGACGAGCACGCGGCCGCCGAGAGCAGAAGGGCGATGATCAGCAGTTTTTTCATGTTCGTTCGGGTGTTAGTCGAGGTGAAGGAGCCGGGCGGCATTGCCGTAGTAGATTTTCCGCAGCACGTCGTCGGGAAGACGGAAGCCGCTGTAAGCCCAGTGATACCCGTAGTCGGGGTTGTAGAAGTGTTCGTCGTCGGTCTCCAGAATCCGGAAGACCATGCGGTACATGCCGGGGTCCGTACCGTTGTCCGTGCCGAAGAGGACGCGGTCCGCATACCGGACGAGGAAACGGCGCGTGGCGCGCGGCGTGGCGGCCGACTCGCCCGCCCGGCCGGCAATGTCCACATAGAGGTTCGGATACCTGTCGAGCAGCCTCCCGAGCCGCTCCAGGTCCTGATTCATGTTCAGGTAGTGGCAGGCGATGAAGGTCGTCCCGGGATAGGCGGCCAGCGCGCGTTCGAAGGTCGCCATCAGCTCCTCGTAACCGCGGCAGCCCTCCGCGGAGGTGTCCACGGCCCAGTCTGCACCGTTCATCAGTCCGTCATTATGCCGGTCCAGCGGCTCGTACATCCAGATCGGCTCGGCGATATGGATGCTAACGGGCATTCCCAGCTCGCCGCACCGTTCGATAAGCGGGCGCAGGCGCGGATCGTCGAGGTGGATGCCCCGTCCGGGCACGGGACGGGCATAGGTGTCGCCCAGCCCCTTGTCCACCATCTCGCCGACGCCGCGGGCTCCCAGCGCATGACAGCGCTCCAGCTCGCGGACGGCCCGTTCGGCCCATCCGGGTTCGCCGAATCCCGTGTAGTCGAAACAGCACCAGAACAGGAAACGGTCGCCGTAGGGCCGGTATTTGCGTATATACTCCTCGAAGGGCGCACCGATCCACTCGCAGTGCATGACGCTCGAATAGCGTATGTTGCACGAGTCAAGCGTACGCACCCATGCGGCCACTCCGGCATCGTCGGCGGCGTAGTCGTGCGAATGCATGTCCACGACGGGGAATTTGGCCCGCCGGACATCGGTCCGGGGAATGCGGAATACGGACCGCGGTTCGTAATCCTTCAGCCGGAGTTCCTGCACGGCGGCTTTCCGTTCTTCGAGGCTCTGCGCCGACACGGAGCCGGCGGCCGGAATCCCGAGCAGGGCGATGGTCATCAGACAAACAGGTTTCATCGGATCATGGTTTTCAGGTCAGTATCTTCGGTTCCGGTCAGCGACGGGCCGTGCCCGTCATCCGGTATTTTTCTTCGAGCAGCGCCGTCACGGGCTCCACGGCCTTCGGAAAGACCTTGCGCAGGTCGATCTCGTCCGAGGCGGTCAGGACGCCCTTGAGCGAGCGCATGAAGGTATCCTTGATCTCGGTGGCCAGGTTCACCTTCGAAATGCCGGCCGCGATCGCCTCGCGGACCATCGGATGCGGAATGCCCGAACTGCCGTGCAGCACCAGCACCACGTCGGTGGCCGCACGGATCGCCTTCAGCCGCTCCATATCCAAATGCGGCGTTTCCCGGTAGAAGCCGTGCGCCGAACCGATGGCCACGGCCAGCGCATCGACGCCCGTCTCCCGCACGAAGCGCGCGGCTTCCTCCGGAGTCGTGAACCCGCCGCCCTGCCGCTGCCCCAGCTTGGCCACGTAACCCAGCTCGGCCTCCACATTGGCCCCGTAGGGACGCGCCAGCTCGACGACACGGCGCGTCACGGTCACGTTCTCCCCGAAAGGCCGCTCGCTGGCGTCGATCATCACCGAGTCGAATCCGGCCTCCAGGCAACGCTGCGCCAGCTCGACGCTCGGTCCGTGGTCGAGATGTATCCACCCCTCGAGACCGTAGTCGGCCAGTCCCTGACGCCCCATGCGGACGGCCTGTTCGAGCCCCATGTAGTCGATCGAGCTGCGCGTGAGTTGCAGCAAGACCGGAGCATCGACCGCCCGGGCGGCCTTCAGGACGGCCGTCAGCGTCTCGAAATTGTAGAAATTGGTGGCGAGGACCGCCGTTCCGGCGGCCTGACACGCCTTGAGTCGTTCCCGTATGTGCATAATCAATCCAGATTCAGTTGTTTTCCGAACCGCTCGCACGCCGTACGGACGGCCGCCTCCCGGTCGGCGAACGCCCCCGTGCCTCCGGCCGCCGTCGTAGAGATCGCTCCGGTGAGGTTGCCCGCATCCTGGCACTCCCCGAGCGAACCGCCGCGGACGAAGCACCGGATGAACCCGGCATTGAAGCTGTCGCCCGCACCGATGGTATCGACCGCCTCGCGGTTGAGCAGCGCCCCGACCTCGCGGCATTCCCCGCCGGCCGTGACGAGCACCGAGCCCCGGCTGCCGCGCTTGACGATCATGGCGCGCCGCAGCCACGGCCGCACGCTCCCGATCGCCTCGTCGAGCGACGCCGCATGCGCGAGCGCCGTCAGTTCCGCCTCGTTGGGCATGAAGACGTCGATGAGCGGCAGCACCTCGCGGCAGTCGATCCGCCACTCCTCGGCGGGGTCCCACTGCGTATCGAGCGAGACGGTCGCGCCGCCGTCGTGCGCCGCCCGCAGGATCGGCACGATATCGGCCAGCAGCCCGGGCTGCATGAAAAGCGACGAGAGGTGAATATGCCGGGCCGACAGGAAAATCTCCGGATCGAGGTCGGCGAAGCGCAGGGCCTCCATGGCTCCCGGATAAGTGACGTTGGCCCGGTCCTCGCCGTAACTCATGACGACCGTGACGCCGGTGGCACGGTCCGCCGCCTCGATCACATAGCGCGTATCCACGCCGCGCGCCTCGAGACTTCCGCGCACCAGCTCCCCGAAGGCGTCGCGGCCGATCATGCCCGCGAACGCCGTGCGGGCGCCCAGCGCCGAGACGTTGGCGGCGAAAATGGCCGTCGAGCTGCCCAGCGTACAGATCATGTCCCGGGCGAAAATCTCCTTGCCCACCTCGGGAAACCCGGCGATCCGGTTCAGGATCAGGTCCACGTTCAGTTCGCCCAGCGCGATGACATCGAAAGTTTTCATAGCGCGTCTCGGTTAGAGCAGGTCGTTCAGATTGACCAGGTTGAAAGCCGTGAAATACTTGTCCATGTCGCGCTCGATACGCCCCAGCACCATCTCCTCGGGATCGTATCCCGCACGACGCAGGTTGTCGCAGAGCATGTAGCGGGCGGCCAGCGCCTCGGGCCGCTGCCAGATATAGCGGCAGCCCGTCTTGACGAGCCACATCCGGCGTTCCGCGCCGAGCTGATCGAACTCCAGTCCGGCCTCCTCCTCATGCAGCCATTTGCGCCAGCGCCCCGACTCGCGGACCAGCCGCTCCAGCACCCCGGTCATGCGCGAGGCCATCGCCACCGTGCCTTTCTCCAGCTCGCGGCTTTCGAGCAGCTCCAGCTCGGCCAGCGCGTCGTATTCGCTCATCGTGAACTCCGGGCCCACATTGGCGGCGCCCATGCCGCAGAGGGGATACTGCTCGGGATTGCTCACCCCGTCGGTATAGTGGCCCTTGATGAAACTGCCGTAGGGGCGTACCTTGTCCGTCAGCACACGCGCCACTCCGGGATCGAACGTCGCGGTATGCAGGTCGGTCCCCACCTTGCCCACGACGAAGCAGGGCCATACGTCCTCCAGCCCGGCCTCCTTCAGAGCGGTTTTCAGCTCCGCGAGGAACGTGTCGAAGGTCTTCTCGTCGGCCAGTCCGCCGTGCACCTCCTCGGTTCCCACCTCGTAGGAGACGGGCGGCAGTCCGCGTTCGCGGCGGAACCGCTCGACATGGGCGATCAGCTCGACGGTGCGGGCGACCACCAGATGGATGCTGATGATCTCCCCCTTCGGCACGAAAATATCCACCGTGGGATCGACGTGGATCAGGTCGTAGCCGGCCAGCACGGCGGCTTCGAACGACCTCTTCACGCCGTTCATGGCCTCCTCGGGCGACCAGCGCTCGACGGCCTGCCGGTCCTTGAGCCACGGACCGCCGTGGTCGATGGCGATGACGGTTGTACCCGTATAATGGATGGCCTCGGCCTCGAGACGCGCCATGCGTACGAAGTCGGCCGGCGTCATCCCCGTATAGCCTCCGTCCACGTCGATCTGGTTCAGGGTCGCGGCGAAATAGATCGGGGCGTTGTTGCGGCGTGCGGCGCGGAATGCGGCCTTCGTCACGGCCACCGAATTGGGGCACACAGCGAAGATGGTGCGGGGAATCCCCGTCTCGCGGGTGATCCGGCCGATGGATTCGAGCAGTTGTTCGGTTTTTTTCATAGCGATTCCGGAAAGTCGGTTGTATTATCGTTCGTAAGGATAGATCGTGACCCCCTCCACGACACGGTGGATATTGCCCGACACGGAGGGCGAATCGGGATTCAGCCCCCGGTCGAGGGATTTGTAATAACCCAGCAGTTGGGCCGTAAAGACATAGGGGATGCAGCCATAGACACCCGTATCGCCGCCGCCGAGCACCACGTTCAGATCGAAGGAGACGCCCCCGACGGCGTAAGGCTCCGCCGAAACGGCCACCACGGCGGCCGTCCGGTTGTTCGCATCAATCTGCCGAATCAGGTCCTCCTCGTAACGACGCACGGCGGGATCGCGCGAAACGAGGTAAACCAGCAGCGAATCCTCCTTCACGACGGCCTTCGGACCGTGGCGGAATCCGAGAAACGAATCGAAGCCGCACATGACGCCCCCGTCGGTCAGCTCCTGCAACTTGAGATGCGACTCCTCGGCGATACCCTTCAGCGCGCCCGATCCGAGGAAGACCGCCCGCGAGAAGTTCCGCCGTGCGACCGCCGCGATCCGGCTGTCGTAAGTCTCCAGCGCACGGGCGGTCTGGTTCGCCAGGCATTCGACCGCCGCGGCGTCCCCGCCGATCCGGTCGATGCGCGAAACCAGCAACGCCGTAAGCAGCATGGTCGAGAAACTGCTGGTCATGGCCAGACTTCTGTCATCCGTCTCGGCGGGCAGGAGCAGCAGCAGCGAATCGCGGTGCGCCGCAGCGATCCGGGCCAGCCGCCCTTCGGCGTTGCAGGTAATGAAGATATGCGCGACCCGCTCTCCTCCCAGCCTGTCGGCCAGCTTGATAGCGCCGAGGCTCTCGGGACTGTTGCCCGAACGGGCGAACGACACGAGCAGCACGTTGCGCCCCGGAGTGAACCAGGAGGCCGGATGGGTGATGATGTCGGTCGTGGGAACCGCCGCCGCCCCCTCGAAGAGCGAACCCGCGACGGCCGGAACCAGCGCATCGCCGATATAGGCCGAAGTGCCCGCTCCGGTGAAAAGCACCCGGTAGCCTCGCTCGATGTGCGAGCGCACGAACGTTTCGATCTCCTGCCGCCGCGCCGCGATCCGGTCGTACTGCTGTTTCCAGACACGGGGTTGCTGCATGATCTCGGCATAGGTATATTGGCCTTTACTTTGCATAATCAGGACTTTTAATTCGACGAAGGCAAAAATACGCAAACCGAAAATTTCGCAATGTTTCGAATACGATATTTTTTCAGACACCACGACCGGACCAGAGAGAAAAATAGCACATAATAAACTATAAAACAATGAAATAATCCTCAACAATCCGGGCCGAAATTTAATTTCACAAAGTTTCGAAACTCCCATTTCAGTTTATGACGGAAATTTTTCATATCTTTGCATCCGTAACACGACCTCTAACCCAATCTTACACCGGGCAGTACGATGGACAACACGCTAAAAACGACAAAAGGCAGAAGATCAATGATTCTGCAACGACTGAAAAGCCAGTCGGCGATCTCGGTCGAAGAACTCCACCGGGAATTCGGCGTATCGGAAGTTACGATCCGCAAAGACCTCAACGCACTCGACGAACGGAATCTGCTGATTCGGACCCGCGGCGGAGCGATCGGCCTCCCCAACACCGAGGCCGAGAGCAAGGAGGACACGCCGATCCACAACAAGCGGTTTTTCAACACGCGAGAAAAACAGGCGATCGGCCGCGTCGCGGCCACGCTGATCGAGGAAAACGACACGATCCTGCTGGACTCGGGCACCACGACACTCGAAATAGCGCGCAACCTCCACAAGTTCCAGCGGCTCACGATCATCACCAACTCAATCAACATCGCGGCCGAGCTGCTGGGCTACAAACGGTTCAATATCATTCTGCTGGGAGGCAATCTGCGCGGAGCGTCGCAGTCCACGGTGGGACCCATCGCCGAAATGAACCTCAAGGTTTTCTATTGCGACAAACTGTTTCTGGGCGTGGACAGCTTCAATATCGAATGCGGACTGTCCACCCCGAATATCGAAGAGGCGAATATCAACCAGATGATGCTCTCGATGTCGAAACGGGTGATCGCGGTGTTCGACTCGAGCAAGTGCAACAAGCGCAGTTTCGCCTTCATCGCCCCGGTGGACAAAATAGACGTCGTGGTGTCGGACAGCAACCTGCCGGCCAATATCCGGAACCAGCTACGGTCCATGCAGATCAAAGTCTACGCGGCCGAAGTGCATCCGTAACCGGCCGCATTCGAAACTTTCGAAATATATTTCTGCCTGTCAGGCGCCCGCAGCGTCCGCGGAACCAACCGGACGGACAGACCGAAGAGGGGGGGGGCTGCGATCGTTCCGGATCGCAGCCCCCCCCTTCTTCCGCATCTCCGGCCCGTCCGTCCGGAAGACGCACCGGAAAAAGCCCGAACAAAAACAGGCGGAAACCGGAGCCGGCCCCCCCGGGGAGGCAGAATCCCCGGACCCCGGTTCAGCCGGATACGTCCGACCGACGCATACTCTCCGGCCTATCCCTGACCACGCCCCCGCCCGCACGGAACCCGGATGCAAAAATCCGGATATGAAAAAAGGCCCGGCCTTCACAGACCGGACCCTCGGAATATCCGCGGCCGAAGCCGCCGGAAATTTTACTTGCGGTAAACCTTTTTATAGCCGTAGATGGCCTCGTCGCCCAGCTCTTCCTCGATGCGGAGCAACTGGTTGTATTTGGCCATACGGTCCGAACGCGACATCGAACCGGTCTTGATCTGACCCGAGTTCGTAGCCACGGCGATATCGGCGATCGTCGAATCCTCGGTCTCGCCCGAACGGTGCGACGTAACCGACGTATAGCCGGCGCGGTGCGCCATCTCGATCGCGTCGAGCGTCTCCGTCAGCGAGCCGATCTGGTTCACCTTGATGAGGATCGAGTTGGCGCAGCCCATCTCGATGCCCTTCTTCAGGAACTCGACGTTGGTGACGAACAGGTCGTCGCCGACGAGCTGGCACTTGCCGCCGATCTCGGCGGTCAGCATCTGCCAGCCTTCCCAGTCGTTCTCCGACATACCGTCCTCGATCGAGTCGATCGGGTACTTCTCCACGAGGCCCTTCAGGTACTCCACCTGCTCCTTCGAAGTGCGCTTGGCGCCCTTCTCGCCCTCGAAGATCGTATAGTCGTACACGCCGTCCTTATAGAATTCCGACGAAGCGCAGTCCATGCCGATCATCACGTCCTTTCCGGGAACGTAGCCGGCCTTCTCGATGGCCTTGATGATCGAATCCAGCGCATCCTCCGTACCGTTCAGCGCGGGAGCGAAACCGCCCTCGTCGCCCACGGCGGTCGAGAGGCCGCGCTCGTGGAGCACCTTCTTCAGGTTGTGGAACACCTCGGCGCCCATGCGCAGGCCCTCCTTGAGCGACGGAGCGCCCACGGGACGGATCATGAACTCCTGGAACGCGATCGGAGCGTCCGAGTGCGAACCGCCGTTGATGATGTTCATCATCGGCACGGGCAGCGTCTTGGCGTTCGAACCGCCGATATAGCGATAGAGCGGCATGCCGAAGTAGTCGGCGGCGGCGCGGGCCACGGCCAACGACACGCCGAGAATGGCGTTGGCGCCCAGCTTCGACTTCGTAGGCGTGCCGTCGAGGGCGATCATCGCCTTGTCGATGCCCACCTGATCGGCCACGTTCATGCCGATAATGGCCGGAGCGATCACCTCGTTGACGTTCTTCACGGCGTTCAGCACACCCTTGCCCAGATAACGGCTCTTGTCGCCGTCACGAAGCTCGAGGGCCTCGTGCTCACCCGTCGATGCGCCGCTCGGAACGGCGGCACGGCCGAATGCGCCGGATACGGTACGAACTTCGACCTCGACGGTCGGATTGCCTCTCGAATCGAGGATCTCCCTTGCGTGAATCTCTACAATCTGCATAGTTGTAATAATTTGAATTATACGGTCTTAAAACTTTCTGTCCGTTTTGCACCGCAAAGTTACAAAATAATTGTGAATTGCGGATTCGCCGGCTGTTATTTTTTTCACGCCGCGGAATTCCACGCCGAAGGCCGCGACCGCTTCCCCCCCCCGGTTTGGGAATCCGCCGCAAAATCGTATCTTTGTCCCGTGAACCCGGACGCCGTTCCGCGGAACGGCGTCCGCACACGACAACCGAACGTGTTCATATACTTTCGAATGCACCGGCGCCCCCGCGGCCGGATGCGCCCGAAGGAATAGGACCGTCCAAACAAAGATTCGCTTCCATGCGCAAAGTACTCTCCTTCTCCCTCTTCCTCATGGCGGGACTCGTGGCCTCCCAACTGCTTCCCGGCGCGCTCGGCGCGGGTTACGGCCCGTTCAAGGCCGCGGCCGACACGCTGCTGTACGTCTGCCTGGGATTCATCATGATCAACGTGGGCCGCGAGTTCGAAATCGACAAGACGCGCTGGCGCTCCTACACGGCCGACTACTTCATCGCCATGGCCACAGCGGCGCTTCCCTGGCTGCTCATCGTACTCTACTACGTCTTCGTGCTGCTTCCCTCCGATCTCTGGAGCGACCCGGCGGCCTGGAAGGAAAACCTGCTGCTGAGCCGCTTCGCCGCCCCGACCTCGGCGGGCATCCTCTTCACGATGCTGGCGGCGCTGAAGCTCAAGGAGAGCTGGATCTACCGCAAAATCCAGGTGCTCGCCATCTTCGACGACCTGGACACCATCCTGCTGATGATCCCCCTGCAGATCCTGATGATCGGCCTGCGGTGGCAGATGTTCGCCATCGTGGCCATCGTCGTCGTGCTGCTCGCCGTCGGCTGGCGCCGGCAGGGCACGTGGGACGTGCGGCAGGACTGGAAACGCATCCTCGGGCTCTCGGTCGCGGTCTGCGCGCTGACGCAGGCGATCTACCTCGCCACGAAACACTGGTACGGTCCCGAGAACAGCATCCATATCGAGGTGCTGCTCCCGGCCTTCGTCGTCGGGATGCTGATGCGCCACCGGCATATCGACACGCCCGCCGAACGCCGCATCGCCACGGGCATCTCGTTCCTCTTCATGCTGCTCGTAGGAATGAGCATGCCGCTGATGACCGGCTCCGGAGCCGACGCCGCCGCAGCCGCGGCCTCCTCCGTCACGGCGTCGCAGCCGATGATGCCGTGGGGCGTCGTGGCCCTGCACGTGGTGGCCGTATCGCTGCTTTCGAACCTCGGCAAACTCGTCCCGCTATTCTTCTACCGCGACCGGAAACTGAGCGAACGACTGGCCCTCTCGGTGGGCATGTTCACCCGCGGCGAAGTGGGGGCCGGGGTCATCTTCATCGCCCTGGGATACAACCTGGGCGGCCCGGCGCTCGTCGTCTCGGTGCTGACGCTGGTGCTGAATCTGGTGCTCACGGGCGGCTTCGTCGTATGGGTCAAGCAACTGGCGCTCAAAAGTTACACGCCGGAGACGGCCAACGGAAAAACCGAATGAGACGTCTGCTGCCGCTCGTCGCCGCCGTGCTGCTGATCGCGCCCGCCGCGGCGCAGGAACGCGCGAAGAACATGCTGTCCGTGCGCGGCGGCGCGACCTTCGCCCACCTGCAGGTCACGCTCGGCTCGCTTCGGGCCGCCACGGAAACACGCACGGGTTACCATATCGAAGTGGCGGACGAGGTGCTGCTCCACCGCAGTCTGCCCCTCTACGTCGAAACGGGCATCGGTTTCACGAGCGCCGGCGGCGCATACCAGGGGCTCGCCATACGTCCCATGTATCTGCAGGTTCCCCTGCTGCTGAACGTCCGCATCCGCCTCGGGCGGCGGCTCGATCTCATCCCGGCGGCCGGAGCGTGGTATGCCGTGGGGCTGGGCGGCAAGATCCGCAGCAGCGGGGCATGGTACGACCTGTTCGGGCCGCACGGCGCGCTCCGCCGGTCGGATTTCGGCATCCGGCTGGCCCTCGGCATGGAGTGGCGGCGGATCCAGCTCCGCGCAGGCTGCGACGTGGGATGTCTGAACACCCTTTCCGAAGAGTACACCCTTCCCTCCGATCCCGACGGGGACCTGACGAAGTTCCGATTCGACGGATTCCGCAGCCGCAACCTTTCCATCGGCATCGGCTACCGCTTCTGAACCGCTGCGGAAAGACGAAAGGACGCCCTGCGGGGCGTCCTTTCGTCTTTCCGGTCCGGCAGGCCATCCGGCCGCTACTCCCGCAGCAGCACCGACGAATCGCCGTAGCTCAGGAAGCGGAACCCGTGGTCCAGCGCATAGTCGTAGATGTTCCGCCACTCCTCGCCCACGAAGGCCGAGACGAGCAGCAGCAGGGTCGATTTGGGCTGGTGGAAATTCGTGACGATATTCCTTACGATGCGGAACTCGTAACCGAGCGGCGTAATCATGATCCGCGTAGCGGCCTTCAGCCGGTCGCAGCCGTGCGCATCCATCCACGCGAGCAGCTCCTCCAGCGCCTCGCGCCCCGTATAACCGGAAGGAATGTCGTACGGCTCCCACTGCCCGATCGCCCGCTCCGCATCGGGCGTTCCGCCCGTGCGGATGCGCCACGCCAGAGCCGCGAGCGATTCGAGCGTGCGCACCGAGGTGGTCCCGACGGCGGTGATATGCCCCCACCGCTCCAGCAGGCGGGCCACCGTCGCGCGCCGCACCTCGAAATGCTCGGTGTGCATCGGATGCTTCGCGGCGTCCTCGTCCTTCACGGGCAGGAACGTGCCCGCCCCGACGTGGAGCGTCACCTCCTCGAAACCGAATCCGCGGGCTTCCATCGCCCCGATCAGCTCCGGCGTGAAATGCAGCCCCGCCGTAGGGGCTGCCACCGACCCCTCCACTTTCGAATAGACGGTCTGGTAGCGCGTGTTGTCGATCTCCTCGCTCTCGCGGTTCAGGTAGGGCGGAATCGGAATCCGCCCCAAGTGCTCGAGCAACTGCCCGAAAGTCATCGGGGCCGTCCATTCGAAACGCACGACGCATTCGCGCCCGCGGTCCTCGACCATCCGCGCCCGAAGGTGCTCGGCCCGCCCCGCGCAGTCGAAGCCGACGGCGACATACCCTTCCTTCCACTTCTTGCGGTTGCCCACGATGCACGACCACTCGCACGCGCCCCGCACGGCGAACGCCCGCTCGTAGTCGGCCGGTGCGTGCGGTTCGAGGCAGAATACCTCGATGCGCGCCCCCGAGGGCTTGTGCATGATGATCCGCGCGCGGATGACCTTCGTGTTGTTGAACACGAGCAGCTCGCCCGCGGGCAGCACGTCGCCGATGTCGGAAAAACGCGTCTCGGCGATCCGTCCGCGGCGCCAGACGAGCAGTTTCGAGGCGCTGCGCTCGGCGAGCGGGAACCGGGCGATCCGCTCGTCCGGAAGCGCGTAGTCGAAACTGTTTATATCTATATGTCGCTCCATATTTGCCGGAATTTGTGCGGCAAAGTTACTATTTTTTGTAACTTTGCGGCGCTTAATGGTCAGAAAACAATGAAAACCGACTTTTTGGTTATCGGTTCCGGCGCGGCGGGCCTTTCGTTCGCGCTGAAGGCCGCCGCCCACGGCCATGTCACGGTCGTGACCAAGGGCGAGATCGCGGAGTGCAACACCAATTACGCACAAGGCGGCATCTGCTCGGTCACCTACGCCCCCGACACCTTCGAGAAGCACATCGCCGACACGCTCGTATGCGGCGCGGGCAAATGCGACGGGAAGGCCGTGGAGCTGGTCGTGCGGCGTGCTCCCGAGCTGATCGGCGACCTGATCGCCTGGGGCACGCGCTTCGACACGACCCCCGACGGACGCTTCGAGCTCAACCGCGAGGGCGGCCACTCGGAGCACCGCATTCTCCACCACGAGGACCTCACGGGCGCCGAGATCGAACGGGCCCTCGTCGAGTCGGTGCGCCGCCACCCGAACATCACGGTGCTCGAGAGGCACTTCGCCATCGACCTGCTGACGCAGCACCACCTGGGCGAGTTCGTCACGCGCCACACGCGGGGGCTGACGTGCTTCGGCGCCTACGTGCTCAACGAGCGGACCAACGAGATCGAGACCATGCTTTCGAAATTCACCGTCGTCGCCACGGGCGGCTGCGGCAACATCTACTCCTCGACCTCCAATCCGGTCGTGGCCACGGGCGACGGAATCGCCATGTGCCACCGCGCCAAGGCCATCACCGAGAACATGGAGTTCATCCAGTTCCACCCCACGACGCTCTACAACCCGGGCGAGAAGCCCAACTTTCTCATCACCGAGGCCATGCGCGGCTTCGGGGCCATCCTGCGCCTGCAGTCGGGCGAGGAGTTCATGGACAAGTACCATCCGATGCGCTCGCTGGCGCCGCGCGACGTCGTGGCCCGCGCCATCTACCGCGAAATGACCCGCCGGGGCGAGGACTTCGTTTACCTCGACGTGACGCACAAGGATCCCGCGGCCGTGCGCAGCCACTTCCCCAACATCTACGAGAAGTGCCGCTCGATCGGCATCGATATCACGAAGGACTGGATTCCCGTGACCCCCGCGGCGCACTACTGCTGCGGCGGCGTGAAGGTGGACACCAACGGCGAAACCTCCATCCGCCGCCTCTACGCGCTGGGCGAAACCTCCTGCACGGGGCTGCACGGCGCGAACCGGCTGGCTTCGAACTCGCTCATCGAGGCGGTCGTCTATGCCGACCAGGCCGCACGCCGCACGGCGTCGCTCGTCGGCACGGTCGATTTCCAGGAGGGCATTCCCGACTGGGATTTCGAAGGCACGCAGCACACCGAGGAGATGCTCATGCTCATCCAGTCCAAACGCGAGGTGCAGCAGATCATGTCCAACTACGTGGGCATCGTGCGTTCGAACCTCTCGCTCAAACGCGCCATGCGGCGGCTGTCGATCCTCTTCGAAGAGACCGAAGAGCTCTACGGCAAGACCAAGCCCAACCGCGAGCTGTGCGAGCTGCGGAACATGATCGCCGTGGCGTACCTCGTAATCAAGCAGGGGCGCGAGATCAAGGAGTCGGTGGGCTGCCACTACAACATGGACTACCCCAAGGAGTAGCCCCGCCCGGAACGCCCCCGCCCGCATCCCGGACGCAATGCGGCGGGTCCTTGCCGAAAGGGCCGGACGAAAGGGCCCCGCAGGCGCGGCGGCCCGCCGCGAAACAGCGTCCCGCAATCCGGGACCGGTCCCGGAGCCAATTCGCCATACGACTATGACACAACAGGAAGAGATCACACGCCGGCGAACCTTCGCCGTCATCGCCCACCCCGACGCGGGCAAGACCACCCTCACGGAGAAACTGCTGCTCTTCGGCGGCGCGATCCACGTGGCCGGAGCCGTCAAGAGCAACAAGATCAAGAAGGGCGCCACGTCCGACTTCATGGAGATCGAGCGCCAGCGAGGCATTTCGGTGGCCACGGCCGTGATGGGCTTCGAATACGCGGGATGCAAGATCAATATTCTCGACACCCCCGGCCACGAGGACTTCGCAGAGGACACCTACCGCACGCTCACGGCCGTCGATTCGGTCATCATCGTCATCGACGGAGCGAAGGGCGTCGAGGCGCAGACGCGCAAGCTGATGGAGGTCTGCCGGATGCGGCAGACGCCCGTGATCGTCTTCATCAACAAGCTGGACCGCCCCTCGAAGGAGCCGTTCGACCTGCTGGACGAGGTGGAGAAGGAGCTGCACATCCGCGTGCGTCCGCTGGCCTTCCCCATTTCGAACGGCCCGACGTTCAAGGGAGTCTATAACCTCTACGAACGGCGGCTGTCGCTCTTCACCTCGGACGAGAAACTGACGGCCGACGCCTCGACGGTCGAGATCGAAGACCTCGCATCGGCGGAACTCGACGAGCGCATCGGCGCGAAATTCGCCGACCAGTTGCGGCAGGACGTCGAGCTGGTCGAAGGGGTTTACGACGCATTCGACCGCGACGCCTACCTCCGGGGCGAGCTGGCGCCCGTATTCTTCGGATCGGCCGTGAACAACTTCGGCGTCCGCGAACTGCTCGAATGCTTCGTGCGCATCGCCCCCTCGCCGCGTCCGGCCCCGACCGAGACGCGCACGGTGGAGCCCGGGGAGCCGAAAATGACCGGCTTCGTATTCAAGATACACGCCAACATGGACCCCAACCACCGCGACCGCATCGCCTTCCTGAAAATCTGCTCGGGCACGTTCGAACGCAACCGGAACTACCTGCACGTCCGCAGCGGCAAGCAGATGAAATTCTCCTCGCCGACGGCCTTCATGGCCGAAAAGAAGTCGGTGATCGACTTCGCCTACCCGGGCGACATCGTGGGCCTGCACGACACGGGCAACTTCAAGATCGGCGACACGTTCACCGAGGGCGAAAAGCTCCGCTTCACGGGCATCCCGTCGTTCGCCCCCGAACAGTTCCGCTACATCGAGAACGCAGACCCGCTGAAGTTCAAGCAACTGGCCAAGGGCATCGACCAACTCATGGACGAGGGCGTGGCGCAGCTCTTCACCTCGTCGCTCAACGGCCGCAAGATCATCGGCACGGTGGGCGCGCTACAGTTCGAGGTGATCCAGTACCGCCTCGAGCACGAATACAACGCCTCCTGCCGCTGGGAGCCGATCTCGATCTACAAAGCCTGCTGGATCGAGAGCGACAACGCCGCGCAACTGGCCGACTTCAAACGCCGCAAGCACACCAACATGGCCGTGGACAAGCACGGCCGCGACGTCTTCCTCGCCGACACGAGCTATGCGCTCGCCCTGGCGCAGGAGAATTTCAAGGAGATCCGCTTCCACTTCACCTCGGAGTTCTGATCCGACGAAAAGCCCATTCGTCTGACATGAAGGCCGGTCCCGGAACAAAAGCTGTGCGATGCGTCCGCCTCTCCGGCACTACGGAAAAACCGCCTTCCCGATCGAATACACCCTCCCCACCGGGAAACGGCATGCGGTAGAACCCGGACGAATCGGCCGGAACCGGCCGGGACGAATCACATCGGCACTTCGATCAGCAGCACGGAGGCATCGGCCGCAGCATCAATACGCAGTTCCCCCGCGCCGCAGATCCCGCGCGACAGGGTCTCTCCGGCCGTTTCGACGCACCCCTCCAGCACGAACAGGTAAACGCCGTCGCCGAAGAGCCGCAGGCGATAATCCGCCCCGCGTCCCGCATCGAGGTCGAGCGTATGAAACCAGGCCCGCTGGTGAATCCATCCCACATGCTCGTTCCCGAAACCCTCGGGCGCCACGATCGGCCGCAGCTCATTGCGCACGGCGGGGGCCAGCGTCAGTTGATCGTACCGGGGCCTGTGCCCGCGGGCATCGGGCAGCACCCATATTTGCAGGAACTTCACCGGCTCGGTGTCGCTGGCGTTGAATTCGCTGTGCGTGATTCCCGTACCGGCCGACATCACCTGTATCCCGCCCGGCCGCAACTCCTGTACATACCCCATACTGTCACGGTGTCGCAGCGCCCCGGAAAGCGGAATCGAAACGATCTCCATATTGGCGTGCGGGTGGGTTCCGAACCCCTCGCCGGGAGCCACGGTATCGTCGTTCAGCACCCGAAGCGCCCCGAAATGGATCCGCTTCGGATCGTAATAGTCCGCAAAACTGAACGTATGATAGGTATCGAGCCAACCGTGGTCGGCATGGCCGCGCGTCGCCGCACGGTGCAGTACTTTGTCCATCTTTTTCTCCTTTCGATTTTCGGTCACGATGCAAAAACCGGGCCGGACTTCCATCCGTCACTCCGGCGGCGGCCGGTCGCCGGAGCGGGAAGGACTCGGCCGGCAACATATTCGACAGCAACACGTTACAATCCGACAGAGTTACACAGCGGTTCGTGCCGCTCCAACCGACACTCCGGGCCGCAGCAACCGGTCCGGCCGGAGTTTTCTCCGGACCGGTTCGGGGGTTGCCGATTTTCTTCGTAGCTTTGCTTTCGAAAAAACCGCAAACGATGAAAACGATGCTGAAAGAGGACGCCGGGCTTCCGCGCCGGCTGCTTTACACGCTGGCCGTCATCTCCGGCGTCTCCGTCGCCAACCTCTACTACAACCAGCCGCTGCTCGACATGATCCGGCAGGACCTCGGCATCTCGACGCTCGCGGCCAACCACATCGCTCTCTATTCCCAGGCGGGTTACGCCCTCGGACTGTTATTCCTCATCCCGCTCGCCGATCTCGTGAGCCGCCGCCGCATCCTTCTTGCGGTCTTCGCCCTGCTGATCCTGTCGCTGGCGGCGACCGCCGCGGCCTCGGACATCCGGGCGATCCACGGTTTCTCGCTCGTCATCGGCATCTGCTCTGTCGTCCCGCAGTTCTTCATCCCGCTCGCGGCCCAATACTCCCGCCCCGAGGAGAAAAACCGCAACGTGGGCATCGTCCTCTCGGGACTTCTCACGGGAATCCTCGCCTCGCGCGTGGTGAGCGGCGCCGTGGGCGAATGGCTCGGATGGCGTGAAATGTACGTCATGGCCACGGGGCTGATGACGCTCTCGGCCATCGCCGCATTCCGCATCCTGCCCGACACCCGTCCCAATTTCTCGGGCAGCTACGGCGCGCTGATGCGTTCGCTCTTCACGCTTCTCAGGCAATACCCGCTCCTCCGGCTGTACTCCGTGCGCGCCGCCTTCGCATTCGGCGCACTGCTCTGTTTCTGGGCTTCGCTGGCTTTCAAGATGGCGCAGGCGCCGTTCCATGCCGGCAGCGACATCGTCGGAATACTCGGATTATGCGGCATCGCAGGGGCACTGACCGCCACCGTCGCCGGAAAATACATCACCCGCGTAGGCATACACCGCTTCAACTGCATCGGCGCACTCCTGCAGTTCATCGCCTGGGCGCTGTTCCTGTTCGGCGCGGAGAGCTACGCCTCGTTCGTTTTCGGAATCGTAGCGATCGACATCGGAATGCAATGCATCCAGTTGAGCAACCAGGCTCCGCTGTTCGGGCTATGCCCTGCGGCCTCGAACCGCATCAATACGATCTTCATGAGCACCTATTTCGCGGGCGGCACGCTGGGTACATTCCTCTCGGGCGCCGCATGGGCGCA
>NZ_JAGQEJ010000010.1:0-155090 GCF_018101075.1 Alistipes sp. Marseille-P2263 | reverse complement strand
GGCCCCAGCCGCCCCAGTGCGGGTGGCCGTGCCAGCCGGGACCCCAGCCCCACGACGGCCCCCACCACGGATTGTACCAGGAGCCGTACCACGGACCGTGCCACGGGCTGTACCAGGGACTGTACCACGAGTTCCAGCCGAAACTCCAGCCCCAACTGCCGATCGAGAAGGACAGTCCGGGCGTACTCCAGCCGTAATACCACGGATCGAGGAAGACGACGGGCCGCCCCCACGTACCGAACATGGAGGTAATGTATTTGGGCTCGACCCACACCTCGTCGCCCATCACGATCACGTTATAGAAGGCCGGATCGTAGGCGGAAACGTAGTCGAACGCCCGGCTGTAACGGGCGTTGATATAGCTCGAGGGCATGTTGTACGACGGCGACTCGAAGCCGCGCAGCCGGCGGGCATAGGCGCTCTCGTAATCGTCGGCCAGCACGCTCCGGTAGGGATTGGCGTCGTATTCGTAATATCCGTTTTCGGCGGCTGCGGCCTCGGCTTCGGCCAGCCGGGCCTCCCATTCGGCGCGGCGCGCTTCGGCCGCGGCCTTGCGCGCCTCGGCCTGCGCCTGCTGCTTACGGGCGATCTGCGTCCGGTCGTGCAGGGCATAGAGGTCGTCGGAGGCGTATCCCGAAGAGGCGTAATAGGCCGACGAACAGCCCGCAAGCCCCGCGGCCGCCAGGAAGGCCCCGATCCAAAGATTCAACGTTTTCATAACACACTTCGATTTGCGTGGGTTCTTTCGGAGAGAACGAAAACCGTACCGGTTTTAGTATTCCTGTCGCTCCCCTGTTCAATAAACGCTCCCGGCGGCGAAATACTGCTCCCGGCAGGCGGTCCTTTCGGGACAAAGATAGGAATTATTCCGGAACCGGAAGCAACCCGGGGAGGGCAAACGCCCCCGTCCGGAGCTTTTTTTTCGCTCGGACGCAATTTTTTCCGTCCGAAAATGCGCGGATATAAAAAATATGTCTATATTTGCAGTCCCAAAACGATGGTTTCGGGGAACGATCTTCAAGGAGAGATGCCGGAGTGGTCGATCGGGCCGCACTCGAAATGCGGTGTACGGGCAACTGTACCGGGGGTTCGAATCCCTCTCTCTCCGCAATAAAGGGTGTAAATCAGGCATTTGCAAGATTTACACCCTTTTTGGTAATGTATCAGATTAGGGCACAGAACTGCAACTAACTGAAAATCATTATAAGGGCTTAAAGAAAAACATAATAAAGAAGACGACTTTCGGGTCGTCTTTTGTATTTTTGCGCCCTCAAATCGGCTGAAAATCGGCCGAAGGTTCCGGATAGGAACCTTCATGTATCAGATTAGGGCACGAAAAAAAATGACTTGCAAATTTTGCGGAGGAACTTGTATCAAAAATGGCTATCAAGAGAACGGGAAACAACGCTATAAATGCAAACTCTGCCATAGGAAACAACAGGCGGATTATTCTTACCAAGCCTATATCCCGGAATTAAACCGGACGATCTCGGAATATATCAAAGAGGGCGTAGGGATCAGAGGCATCGCAAGGTTACTGGAAATATCGACGACTACCCTCATTAGAAGAATCATTTCCATCTCCAAAGATATAACTGCTCCGCATGTAACAGCCAATGCAGAGTATGAAGTCGATGAGATCAAAACCTTTGTCGGCCGTAAAAAAGATCATATCTGGGTGGCATACGCCCTAAATCGCATAGACAGCTCGGTGGTATGTTTCTCTGTCGGCCCTCGCACCAATGAAACGCTGAGTAAGGTTACCGACAAACTGGCCAATGCCATATTGATCTATACGGATAAACTCCGGCAATATAAAACACTCATCTCACCGGAAATCCATAGGACTGCTCACCGCGGCACCAACCATATCGAACGTCATAACCTGACCATCCGCACACATATCAAGCGCCTGGCCCGTCGCACAATCTGTTTCAGTCGGAAAGCAATCATGCTTTATGCGGTGTTAAAGATTTATTTCTGGGGATAATGAGCGATTTAGAGAGTGTGTTCCTCAACAAGTAAATAAGGTAATAGCAAACCGATGAAATCTTTCAATTATCAATTAATAACCCTCTCTTAATTTAATCTGTACCTTTTGTTACCCAATGCAAGATTTTCAAAGAAGATAACTTTTATTATATTTGCATGGGGAAATGAATTTTAACATATAGAACCATGAATGGTACCGCATACCAACAATCGGATTTAATGAGGCGCCTTAAATGGGTGCAGGATTATGGTGATTTAAATGGAATGACCGCAAAAAGAGCCGATAATTTACACCGTCTCTTCCTATATCCTGCCATGATGGTTCCTGTTACTCAAAGTTTGATTATAGAAGCTATTTCAGGAGACCTGCCCATAAATGCAATGGCAATTGATCCCTATATGGGATCTGCAACTTCGTTAATGTCTTGTATGGAATATGGATTAGGTATTTATGGACAGGATATAAACCCTTTAGCTGTATTAATAGCTCAAGCTAAAATTTCTTCTTTCGATATAGAATTAATAACAAATACTCTGGAGGAGCTAATGTCTCGCATTAAAGCAGACTCATCCGATTCTATTAATGTTAATTTTCCAGGCATTGATAAATGGTTTACAAAACAAGTTCAGATAGACCTATCCAAAATTCGCAGAAATATTCAAAATGTAAATAACAAGGATATTCGAAAACTATTTTGGGTGATAATGTCTGAAGTTATACGTATCGATAGTAATGATAGAACATCTACATTTAAACTTCACAGACGCGCAGAGGAAGATATTTCAAAGCGTACTGTAAATGTTATTTCAGACTTCGAAACCCTATGCAAAAGAGGTATATTGGATATAACTTTATTCCGAAACAAATTAGATAATAGCAAACTACTACAAAATAATATATACATAAAACCAAATACAATTTGTTGGGGTAATACCGCTGAAAAGATTCATTCAGACTTGAAATTTGACCTTTTGGTTTCTTCTCCTCCATATGGTGATAATCATACTACTGTAACATATGGTCAACATTCTTATCTGCAATTGCAATGGATCGACTCATCGGACTTAGACTTTTCGATTGATTATGATTATTTGAGATCAACACAAGAAATTGATCGGCAAAGTTTAGGAGGACGGATAGATTCAAAAGGACTTACAAAAAAATTATCAGAGATTCTTAATAATATTCCATCTCTAAAAGAATTCTACGATAATCTTCCTTACCAGGAACGTCCTCTTTATAACAAGACCATTAGTTTCATCCAGGATTTTGAAAAGTCATTGGATGTCATTGTTCGCTCCATGAAAGAGAAAGCATTTTATGTTTGGACTATTGGGAATCGCAATGTAAACAAAAGAGAAATCCCCAACGATAAAATATTAATTGACTTGATGAGGAACAAGGGAGTCGATTTGATTTTCAATGTAGAACGAGAAATTCTAAATAAGAAACAGTCGAAAAGAAATCGATCTTCAAAAACGATGGAAAAGGAGCGGATATTAATCTTTCAAAGACAGTATTAAAGGTATGGCGGAAATTATAAATATAATACATGAACCGGAAATCCCGGACATTCAGTCCGGCAATGTCCGGTTCGATATAAATCCGCATATAGTACGTCAATTAGGTGGTGAACTTGTACCTGATGACATTACAGCATTAATGGAGTTAGTTAAAAATGCTTATGACGCAGACTCACCATACGTAAGAATTAATATCAATACCAAAGAGTCTTATGGTGATGAAAAATTGAAATACCCGAATAATAAAGGTTATATTATTATCGAAGATGGCGGATTTGGCATGAACGAAACGGTCATTCTGAAATCTTGGCTCACTATTTCGTATTCGCAGAAAAGGGCAGATGAAAATAATGTCAAACCTAAAACTCCATTGGGGCGCACTCCACTGGGAGACAAAGGCCTTGGACGTTTGAGTACCCAAAGACTTGCTGATTGTTGTGAAATTTTCACTTGTACGGATGACTCGATAGAAAAATTGCATGTAGCGTTTGACTGGAGAGAATTCGATAAGGCTGATCAGCTCTCTAAAGTTCCTGTTTTTTTTGACCGAATACCTACATCGCAAAGCAAAGGGACTAAATTGATTTTGACAAATCTCCATCGCCCCTCAACGTGGGAAGGAGATGAATTAGCTGCTTTGAAAGGTCAATTATCTCAATTAATCTCTCCATTTGTAGAAAATCGACCGTTTCAGGTGTACATGACTGTAAACGGAGAGTCTATTAATATTGTACAGGAATTTGCAGACCTAATCAATGTTTCTTTGGCAAACTATTCTTTTACATTTGACGGAAAAGTATTGGAAATTTCAGGTACGATCAAAGCTCCTAAATTAATAGGTAACAATGCTGAATCCAAGGATAATTATCGAGTTTACATTGAATCCGATAATGGTAAAAAATTTGCCAACTATTTTCTTGCTAAAAAGAATGATTCTACTTGTTTTATCCCAACAGACGGAGGTATTCTCGCATTTAAAAAAAGATTGTCAATTTTATCTGATGTCCCAGGATTAAAGATTCTCGATGGAAAGAAATGTGACCCCGGATCGTTTCATGGTAATATATATGACTTCTCTCTGAATAACAACAAGGAAGGTGACGAAAGTATATTTAATAGTTTCTCAGAATATAAAGCGTTTATAAAAAGCCAGACAGGAATAAAAATCTATCGAGATGGATTTTCGGTCTTTCCTTATGGTCTTGGAGATAATGATTGGCTAGGATTAAGAACTGGCACAACTTCTGGATCATCATTCTATGGCCTAAGGTCCGACAATACAGTGGGATTTTTCGCGATTAGTGAAGGAGTGAACTCTAACTTGAAAGATAAAACAGATAGAACAGGTTTTATCAAAAACGAATACTCTGACAATTTCTTCGTTTTAGCTAAACGGATTGTCGATGAGAGCAATAGTTTTGTAGAACGGATTCGTAGAACTTACAATGAGTATATCAAGGAGAACAAGCAAACGAGTAGTAAAATAAAAACTATTTCAGAGGCTTATTCTTTGATGAATGACGCAGGAAAAACAAGCGTTGAAATATATGAATCTATTGAGCCTATCAAAAAAGAGATTTCCTCCATTCATGATAAAGCCCAAAGGATGTATGAGACAAAAAAAGAGGGGTCTCTATTCTCTAAAGAGGAAGACAAAGAAGTTTCCGAACTGCTTAACGAGGTTCAGACCTTGCTTGCCAAAGCGAATACTTTATTGGTCTCCGTTGAGGGAATTTTGCGAAAATCCCAACAATTAGGAGATGTCCTTGATATAATAAAGCCTAAAATAGACGTATTAGAACAACAACTCCAAGATTTTTCAGAATTAGCGGCCATAGGTCTTACTTCTGAGAGTATTACTCATGAACTGGGACAAATTATTGAACGCCTTTCTGATAAAAATCGTCTATTTAGAAATAAAATGGCACATTCTCAATTTAATGAGAATGAGGCAAGACTCCTTTCGGGATATATCAACACAGCCATCAATGGTTTGAAAGTACAATTAAAGCATATAGATCCTACATTACGATATACGAAAGAACAAAAGGAACAAATCGAATTAACTCATTTTTTCGAATCAGAAGAAATGCCATATTTTCAAAATTCATTTGAGGCATACGATATTAAATATACAGTTGTATCAGAGGTTAACTTCTCAATAACAATTAACAAAGGACGTTTGATACAAATCATCGACAACATCATCAATAATTCATTATACTGGATTAAGGTCCGAAAAGAACAAGATCCGTCATACGCTCCTCAAATTTCAATCATAATAGACAAGCCTTGGCTTTATATTTACGATAACGGCTACGGAATAGCAAATTCCGTTGAAGATTCGCTGTTCGAACCATTTGTCACAACAAAACCACGAGGGAAAGGGCGAGGTCTGGGACTATTTATTATCAGCCAGCTTCTTGATGCTGTTGGATGTTCGATTATGTTAGAACAACGGAGGAACGAATATAATAAACGTTATATCTTTGCTATTAACCTCTCCAATGTATTGATATGATGGACCTTGATCACGCCAAAACTGTAGTTAATCACCTTCTGACTGCTACAGATATTAAAGCAGTGTATTACGTTGACGACAAATTTCAAAAGGATGTGGAAATTGACGATCACATTGAGAAATTTCTGATCGCTATTGAAAAATGTTATGCAAATGGACAAATCGACGATTTCCCCGAACATGTTCGATTCGCTGGCAATGACAATCTTGATGCTGAAGTGCGAGCTTGGTGGTCAGGGATGACAACTGAGCAAAAGCAACAAAAGCTTGAAAAATATGTCATTGGAGGTGCAGAAAATATTCGCCCTGCATTATTAGTCAGAGAAATCATGGATAACCAATGTACGTGTTGCTCTCCTTCTGAGTGGAATAACAACTACAAAGCAGAGGCATTGGACAAAATAGGAAGAAAAGAATCTGTGTTACTGTTGTTCGATTACGAGTTCTCCAATAAACGTAATGGATTTCAATATGCAGAAGATATCCTTCAAACACCGGGGGCCGTTGATTGTACCTATTGTGGCATTATATCGAACCAATTTAGAACTGAAGGAGAGTTTAAAAAGCGAAACGATTATATAAAACAACAGCCAGGTTACTACATATACCCTCTATCCAAGGATCGCCTTATTGTAAAGATGGAAGATTATGAGCCATTTATATCGGGATTGAAAAATATATTATGGGTCAAACATATAGAATCCTTGAAAAAACACACGGAAAAAATTTTTCAAGACGCATTCAATAAAACTATTGATAGATACCATGATATTCAACCGCCTGCTTATAAGCAAATCATTGTCGATAGTTCGCAAAAGGAAGGCTGTAGGGAGATTGATACAACATTGAGGCTTATTCAAATAATTCTGGATAAAGAGATTAAAGGGGCAATAACTGAAGATATACTTTCCCGAATTAATAGCGAAATAAATTTGATTTCGACTATTCATTCTACGGATATTGTCCATCAATATCCTGAAGTTGATAAACAAGCTAAGGGTTTTATCAAAGACGAGAGATTTTTAGATGGGAATATCATAAACACTCTTTACACGCCATTACAAAATGGAGATATTTTTAAGATAAATAATACTCTGTATATACTCTTATGCCAGCCTTGTAATATCTCGATACGTTCTGATGGCAAGAGAGGCAACAATGACTATGATACGGGTTTTTTAGTAAAGCTTACTCTAACTAAAAACATAGGTGTATCTAAAAATCATCCTTTCTTTTCTGTATGGAGTGGTGTTGAAAGTGTGTTTCAAAAAGACGGTCGTCCAGTCCCCGATGAACTGAAATCATACAAAAAAGAAATTCAAAAACTATTTGAATTAGAAAATTCTGCAAATATTCCTTTGGAATTCGAAATAGGAAATCCAGGAAAACTATATACGATTCGATTAAAAGATTTTCAAACTTTTAGTTTGTCACTATTAGATAATGTTTCTTTCAATAAAGAGGGAAAAGCTATAATTGATTTCAACTCAACAGATTTACCCAAAGGGCTTCATCGAAATTTAGTCACCCGGCATAAGAACATTATAGAGCGATTTAAAAATTGGACAAGAATCAAACAGAACGTTGGCGAACAATGCAATAATGAATGCCAAAAGCTTATTGATCTCAAAGAATTACTCTCTAAATATTCTCAGGAATTAAAATTCAAGAGTATTGAATCTGATAAAATCACATTGCAGATAGAACGAATAGGACATTACAGGAGTCCATATTCCGATGATTTATTAACTCAGTTCTCTCATTATATTTCGAGAACGGGGTTTCCACATCCTTTTGTGTAAAGAAGAATATATTTAATCCTCAATACCTAAACGCCCTCGCCATGGTATCCTGCTCAGACTTGGGAATACCGTATTTAGTAGCGAGCTTTCTCCAACCTGAAACAGCACGCTTAACCTCTGCAAGTATTGCTTCCGCACGGGCGGGTTCCAGCCCGAAATACGGCGTGACACTCATGGCCAAGTCAAAATCCAAAGAATTGTCATTCTCCGATATATTGAGCTTTAGTCCCGTGCCGTACTCGTCAGGGTTCATATCGTAAGCCGGTGACAGCCGCCACCCTTGCGACGTAAGCAGGAAACCATGGTTCCGCAGATGGTCGTCGCAGTTCGAAACGGCGATATTGAACACGATCCTGCGCCAAAGCTGTTCCAGGTTCCGGTCCGTATCGTCGCAGTTGGCGATGATCCATTCGGCCAGTTCGAGGTAGCTGGCTCCTTCTGTATGACTCGCACCGTCCGTATAACCGAGCAATGTCATGGCCGAAGCAAAATGTATCCGTCGGCCCCTATCGGTCCGGTCAAAACGCTCGGTCATAAAACTGTGGTGCCGACTGCCGAACCGCTGCGCCCGGCATTCGGACATCTCGATACCGCACGAGCGGGCCATCTCGGCCGTGACCATCTCCCATGCCCCGGAATCTTTCGTATCTCCGGCACTCGAGAACTTGACAATCCACAGGTGTCCGTTCTCATCTACCACATTAGCTTTGGGCCTTGCCCCGCCCAATGACGAACCGGGTGCGACGAGCATATCGATCCATCGCGTATGCTCCGGCGTATCGACATGATCTTCCCGCTCTATTTGCAGGCTGGCATGTTCCAGTTCCCGGATCGATGCCCAGGGTGGCGTGGCCAGCGACCGGTCGTTGTCCATAAAATCCCCTTCTTTCGAGAACTTGAAGCGCAGGGCTCCCATGCGGTTTCCGTCATACACGCCCATCAGGTAATCCGCCTCGGTAAGCGTTCGCGGTTTTCGGTCCTGCGACCGGGCATTGATAGCTTCCCGCCTGCGCATAAGCGTACGTCCCCAGCGGTCTGGTGCGGAGTCGAGGAACAATCCGAAATTGCTCTTGTCCGAAGGTTGGTATTGCTTCCCGGTAAATGCCGACAGGTCGGGATCCAGCGCACGGAAACGGGGATGGGCCAGCCATGCGGGATCGTTCTCATAGGAAAAGACCTCTTTACCCCGGATCGTTTCGCTGTGAAGCACACCCATATAGACCGACTCCGCATCCTCGGGACAGTCCATATATACGTATATGTCGCGTTGCGTTACCATGTTTACCGTTTTTTAGAAACCCGTTCCCCGACCACAAGTTTGGCATCCTGAAGGGCACGCCCTAACTCGTCGTCTTTAGCTACGAACAGCAAATCTTTTTCCAGGCCGAGGATAGCCAGCACCCGGAAATAGTATCCCATCGCAACTCCCTCCTCACCCCGCTCGATCTTGGTTAGGGTGTTACGGGAGATTCCGGCGCGCTCGGCCACCTGCTCCGAGGATAGTTCCCGGCGCAGGCGTGCTATCTTTATATTTTCGCCCAGAGCCGTAAGCGTCTTCCGCTGGCTCGGCAATAATGCCCGTTTCATACAATAACATTAACGATTATGTGCAAATATAAGTATTATTGCGCAGAATAATTTGCATTATACAGATTTATTTTACAGACTACTCCCGAATAGCTTTTTCGTACGGGTTTCAGCAACAACGCAGGCCGACATAGCGATGTTCCGATGTTATCGTAAAGTAAGAAAGTGTTTTCGCACTGTCCTCGTCAGAAAATGTGGAAGTTTTCGATAACAACGGGACGACGAACAGCACTCATTTCTTGTTAGCATATGGCAAGGCGTATTTTCTACGCCTATCCCCCATATCTATCAAGTGTGGGGTATCGTATCGTTTATCGTTGTTATTGGTCTTTCCACAACCATCTGACGGATAAGCGGAATTGGCTCCACACTTTCTTTTTCGGATAGTTTTCCTCAGGAGCAAGGGGCGTACACAGATGATGTCATTATGATGAAATGTTTGTATTCTTTTGGGATTATTACGGTTATAATGTATTTCTGTGTATGTTGTGTCAAGGAGGATGGCAAAGAAAAAGATCGCTTTTTGACCTTCGACGATGAGTAATTCGAAGATTATTGTTTGGAACATTTCGATGCAGATGGCGATGGAGTCATTTCGGAGTGGGAAGCGGCAAAAGTCGATACAATATTTCTGTCCCAAAGAACGATCAAATCTTTAGAGACGATCAGCAATTTTTCCAATCTGATCTATTTGCATATTGGGAAATGCCAAGAAATACAGGAATTAAATCTGTCCCGAAATCAAAAATTGAAACATCTTAGCATCAGCTATCTGTTTGATCTTAAAACGATCGATATGGCACAATGCGAGCGGTTGGAATATGTGCACATTCAGCATTGTGGTAAATTGGACCGGTTGGATTTATGTAACAACACACCGCAACTGCGCAGATTGACTATTGAATATACAAATCTGACAGGTCTGGTTCTACCTAAATCGGAAACATTAGAGAGCCTTGTCATTCTATTTTGCGGTTTGGAAGCAATCGATGTGCAACGATGTTGGAATGTGAACAATATAGAAATTCGAGGTACGCAATTGAAATCCCTGAATTGCGGCAATCTAACTGAGTTACAACATTTGTCTTGCTGTGACAATGAATTGGTAAGTCTGTCGTTGAGCGGTTGTTTTTCGCTTAAGGTGATACGTTGTCAAAACAACAAATTGAAAGAATTGGATGTCAGCCAGACTACATTGCGAGGTGGAGATTCCTATTATCAGAATCCCTTGTATTGTGCTCCGATGGAGACACTGGAAGCGCTGTATCTGAAAGACGGGTGACAGAATATGGTCGACGGGATTAATAAAAATCGCAGTCCCGATTATATTCCCGAAACAACTCAAATCCTTTATAAATAAATTACGAACTCTTATATTTTTGAATCATGGCAGGTACGTTATGGAGTGTTACGGCAATCAAGAGTGCCGGCAAATTGACAAAAGGAATGTCTGTAGAAATCCTTGTAACAGGGACCTCGGCGCGTCCGAATGCAAAACAGATTATCGAAGCGATTGAAGATAAGTACGGTGTAACCGTTGCGAGTTGCCATTGCGGATATGGAAATTTCGAAATCGTAAAATTGAGTTGATTATGGATTACCTACCTATCTGCAATGAAACCGGAAAATTGCAGGAGGATCATCGGTTCGTGCTGGAGCAACCCGGCAAAAAGATGCTGTTGGTCGTCGGCCTTAATCCGAGCACTGCGGACGAAACACATCCCGACCTTACGATGCACAAAGTCATAGGATTCGCCGAGGGTGGCGGTTACGACGGATTTGCAATGTTGAATCTTTCATCGGAACGTGCGACGGATAAATGGAGTTTGTCGGCAACGTTGGACGAACCGATGCACCGGAAAAATCTGGATGTCGCGGCCGATCTGCTGCAACGTTATCCGGCAGCGGACATATTGGTCGCTTTCGGAAACGATATTTCGGCGAAACCTTATCTGAAACGATGTTTTCTTTTTCATTGGGATTTATACGACGTGCTGCGTACAAGTCATGGCCAATGGTTCCAAATCGGGAAACTCACGGTGAAAGGAAATCCCCGCCATCCGCTTTATGCCCGATACGACTGGGGATTAGTGTCGTTCGAGGTAGAAAAATATATGACAAAACTTAAATAACGATTGACAATGAAAAAACTGTTTTTTGCAAGCCTGTGGGTTTTGGCTTGTTTGGCCGTAGCTTGTTCCGATGAAAAAGACGAACCGAACGACGAGCCCGGATCAATCATCGGCGAATGGGTATTCCAGAAAAACGAATACTACCGGAACGGGAAATTGATCGATAGTTTCACGGCCGTAGAGGACGAAGATAAGATGATCGCTATTTTCCGGGAAGACGGGACTTTCCGTTATTACGATTACCCACCCGAAGAGTACTACGACGGCTCCTACTCCTATGACGCGACGTCGGGTATGCTGACTACAAACGACGGAGCGAATAAAAAGACTTGTCAGACCAAAATAACCGTTTCGACGATGAAATGGATTTACGATGAAGGCAACAATGAAGAACTTATCGAATATTATACGCGAAAACAATAGATGCGGAAAAGTTGCCTAACAAACTTACTTTTATATTTTACTCCTGCCAGACATACTTTTGGCAGGAGTTTTTAATATTTACAAAATTAGTTAAGACAAGGAATTTACTTTGAAAACTAAAGATATTTTTCTATCTTTGTGTTAACCAAGTGCAACACAGGGTGAAACGATGCAAATCGGCTGTGGGCTATTCGGTGTACTTAAAGTGAGGTCAAAGTATAAAAGACTGATATACGGCGGAATACGGGAAAGGTTCATTTTCCTCTCTCTCCGCAATAAACGCTAAAAATCAGCAAATTGCGAAACAGACACTCGGTTTTACATCAAATAATGTAAAACCGAGTGTTTTGTTTACATCGAATTCCATCCCTACAACATACGGTTTGCATACGCAGCGGTTCGTGCATTTTTCGGTTTAGACGAATAAATTTAACTGATATAATACATTAATGATGAATGTAAAGATAAAAAAGATTTCGATCGGCTTCGCTGCACTTGTTCTCATGGGTGCCGCGGTTTCGTGCAAAAGGACTTCAGGAAAGGCCGCCGAACCCGAATACGAATGTATCGCCTACGTGTGGCAAGAAGAGGGCAAACTGCCGCCAGCCAATATGGTGACCGCCATAAATTATCTTGCCGCCATCCCCAATCGGACCCACGATGGCGTACAGATCAACAACATACCCCGCCTTCAGCGGATACTCAATCTCAAAAAAGAGAATCCGGCACTTAAAGTCATACTTTCGATGGGTGGCGCAGGAGCCGAATCTGGATGGGCAGAGATGACAGGCCGTGACTCGCTTCGTCTGGCATTTGCAACTGACTGTAAACGCATTGTGGACAAATATGAACTCGACGGGGTTGATTTCGACTGGGAGTTTCCGGCCAATGAAGAAGAGCAGGCCAACTACATCCGTCTTTTCAGCGACGTTCGCAACGCACTCGGCAGAGATAAAGTGGTTTCGGCTGCAGCAGGCTTTTTCGGCAACGGTTTCGACATGCGCGAAGCGATGAAATATCTTGATTATGTCAATCTGATGACCTACGACATGGGCTGGCAGGCTCCCTATCATCACACTGCGTTGCGCCGCTCGGAGCTGGCCGGAGTTTCGACGATTGAGGAGTCAATCGACTCTTTCCTAACAAAAGGTCTTGACTACAAGGACATGGTTCTCGGCCTTGCGTTCTACGGTCGCGGTAACGACAAGGATTTCAAGGGTTGGACCGATTACCGCGATATCGTGAACCGCAATCTGGCGGCCGAGGGCATGGAAGAGCGCTGGGACTCGATAGCTTGCGTTCCTTATATCGTTGACAGTCTCGGCACCCTCATCGTCGGATATGAAAATCCGAAATCGTTGAAAATCAAATGTGACTATATCAAGGAAAAAGGTCTCAGAGGCGGCATGTACTGGCGCAGTGAACTTGATGACGACAGCATGAGTCTCACACGTACGGTTGCAGGAGAACTCCTCGGACGCTAATTTAAAGACAAACTATACAACCCCTCCGGAGGCACTTTTCAGAAATTCCGGCGAGGCCGTACAAGGTATTGCGCTTTATTTAAGCCGAATATTTAGCCATAAAATCGCTAACCCAGATTCGCCCGATACGTTGGGAAAAGCGACAACGTTGCATTCTCTTTTCAACAGCGCTATCTTTATTCCTCCTTCCTGCAAGTAAACAGGACAAGAGATGACAGCGGAACACTATCGCCTGCCACCGGAAGACCGGCTCGGAAGAGGTTTGCTTCCAAAAAGAGAATGATACCGGACGCACGTGCGGTATCTGTTCGGCGATACGCTCCAACCGATATAGTACATAGTCGGTAGATACTGGTAGTTCAACGATGCTGCCTCTCTCCGCCTGGAAAACGGAAGGTCCGCGGGTCGTCCCGTTTTCGTTTCCCCGGAATCGGCAGAGAACCTGTTCCTTCCGGGGACGGCAAACGGGCCGCAAACGGAGCGGAGAGCAAGACACCACCGGACCGAAACGGAGCGGACACCCGGATCCCGAAAGGAGAAAAAACGGCCGTCATTTGCAGAATCGGGAAATATTGCGTACTTTTGGGGGCGTTTTCGGAGAGATGCAGGAGTGGTTGAACTGGCCCGCCTGGAAAGCGAGTAAACATCAAAAGTGTTTCAGGGGTTCGAATCCCCTTCTCTCCGCCAAGTGGCACGAACAGAAGCAAAACCCTGCAAATTATATATTTGCAGGGTTTTATACATTAAGGCCCACGATCGTAAAACGAAGTAAGGTACATCCCATTTACGAATGCGGACATTGTTCCAAAACACAAACGCACACTTCTCACACGGTCAAACCGAATCTCCAAGTCTTCCCACGGATACACGAAACACGCCACAAAACGCCCGACAGGTTTTCCCCGAACCCGGGGACGATGAAAATCAGGAAAATACAACCATATCACGCCTTGTACGCCCGGGCGATGTCGCCGGACCGCTTCGATCCCGGACGACATGAAATGCAGACGGCGGAAAAACGTTCGTTTAATACTCCAAAGGTATAATTTTTTATTCGTATCGGCAAAAAAAGTATTGCTAAAAATTTACATATCAACTCTTTTCTCCTTCCTGCTCTTTCATTCGTCGGCTTTATGCGTCGTCTTTTTCCGACATGCCGATTTAACGAACGTTTTCATCTGCCATTAGCGGTTTGAACAGGTTTTCCGATGCCGCGCGGCGGAAGGAAACAAGCATGAAAACAGCTATTCATCCGATGAAACTGAAGTGTAAACTGCTATTTCTGCCGATCCTGTCGTTTGCCTGCGGTATGGCATCAGGGCAGGATGCCGGCATGTCTGCGGAGCCATTCGTCCGGGGAGATACGGCGGTCTTCCGGTTCGCTCCGAAGAAACGCATGTTCTGGGCCGACTACAAGGGAAACGCAGCCGCTATCGACTTGCTCACCCGGTCCATTCGGCAACACAGGCTCTCGATCGAATCGGGCGACATGAAAGTGCGCGTACTGGGATTCTGCTCCTCGTACAACTCCCGCAAGGAGAACCTCGCGGCCGCGAAGAACCGAAGCAACCAGGTCAAATCCTACTTCATCGTCCACGAGGGATTGAAAGAAGACCATTTCAGGACGACGAATTCCACACAACGGTGGCGCGGGATGACAGATGTGACCGCCGTAACCTATATGCTTCCGAGTGCGAAGGCGGATACGGTTCCCGACACGCTGTCCGAGAGAGACGTCGTGCCGGCCGGTTCGTTGCCCGAAAACGAAAAATCCGAAAGCCGGCCGGAATCGCGAACACCGGAATCCCCGGCCGAACCCGATACGCCTGACGAGAAGACGCCCGTCGGGCCGGAACCGCAACCGGCGCAACCGGTCGCCGGGGTTCCGGAAGGAGCGCAGTCCGATCCCGTATGTTCCTCCTACCGCTGGGCGGTCAAAACCAACGTAGCCTATCTGGCCGCCACGGTCGCCAACATCGGCATAGAGTACGGTTTCGGCAAGCATTGCTCGGTCGATCTTCCGATCATATACAGTCCCTACACCGTAGCGCGCGACTACCGGCTGCGTTTTCTGGCTGTTCAGCCGGAATTCCGTTACTGGCTGAAAGAGCCGATGAAAGGTCATTTCCTCGGAGCTCACCTCAATATCGGAGCCTTCAATATCGCCGTGGACGACAAGAACCGCTACCAGTCGCCCGACGGTTTCTACGGCGCAGGTCTGAGCTACGGCTACGTGCTGCCCTTCGCCCGCCACTGGGCGGCAGAGTTCACCATCGGAGCGGGATACGTCCACACGAAATACGATACCTATTATAATATCCCGAACGGCACCCGCTTCGAGAAGGGAATAGCTTATAATTATTGGGGACTGACGAAAGTGGGAATCGGTCTGGTTTACCGATTCGGAAAATAAAGGAGGAGCGGAAGATGAAAAAACCGACAACATATATCGCCTGTTTGCTCGTCCTCGTATCGACAGGCTGCGACAAGACCGTACTGGAATTTCCGGAAAACGGAGGCGTGGATCCCACGCTGGTCAATATGAACCTGACCCTGGCGATCGACCCGAAAATAGAACCCTACGAGCCGACGGGGCGTTCCGAAGCGCCGGAAGCCGACACGCACGACGTGCGCTGGATCGTCGAGGTGTTCCGCGACGAGATCGGCGGCGAACCCGTAGAGCAGCAGGTGCTCAGTTGCGAGCAGGCGGCGGACGGACATCATGCGATCCGCACCTCGCTGGCGGTGCATGCCGCCCGGTATCACGTCGTAGCGTGGATGGACTATGTGGACGACGGCTCGACGGCCGACAAATACTACCACGTAAACTCCCTTTCGTCGATCAGCGTTCCCGAAGCCGGGGATTACATCGGCAACGAAGACCACAAGGACGCCTACATCGCACAACAGGAGATCGACCTCAAGGATTACCGCGACCGGTGGAACGCGACCGCGGATGCGACCGTGACGCTTCAGCGTCCGATGGCCAAGATCGAATTCATCACCACCGACATCGACAAGTTTCTCGACGAGTTGGCCGCACGGCGGGCGAAAGCCGGCACCATTGCCGAAAATCTGCTCGTCAAGAATCCCGATCTTTCGACAATCCGGGTGCAGGTGGAGTATGCGGGGTACTTCCCGTCGGGCTTCAACGCCTACACGAACAAACCCAACGACGCCCGAACGGGCATGTCATTCGGATGCAACATGACGCCGCTGACGGACAAGGAGGCGCACCTGGCCAGCGACTACATCTTCGTCAATGGCTCCGAATCGGCCGTGAAGGTCGATCTTACCATCCGCGACAGCGAGGGCAACCTGCTGAACCGTATCGAGGGCATCGACGTGCCGATCGTACGGGGCAAGCTGACGACCGTACGCGACGAGTTTCTCACGCGCGACTACGCCCCCGGCATCGGCATCGACCCCGGGTTTGACGGAGAAATAGATATCGTGATCCCCGACTAAAACGCTATTCGCATGAAAAAGATATTGACACTGTTTCTCGCACTGACCGTCCTTGCCGGATGCAGCAAGGACGAGAGCCCCACGCCCGCCCCGGCGGAGCCCGTGGGCGGTGCGATCTCCCTGCGCTCGGAGGGCGCGCTGGAGAACGAGCCCGCAGCCAAGGCGGCGACGCGCCGCGAGACTGCCGCAGAACAGGCGCTGACCTACACCTTCGAGGCGTGGACACGGGGCGCCAATCCCCGCTGCGTGCTGCATAAGACAGCGGCGGGAACACTCACCGAAGCCGCTATCGAGATCGCGCTGGTTCCCGGCTCCTACGATTTCCTCTTCTGGGCCGATTACGGCACGGGAGCCTACGAGACCGGCGACCTGCGGCAGGTCGCCGCGAAAAAATACACGCCCGCAGCCGCAAGCGAACGCGACGCCTTCGCCTGCGTCCTGACCGACGTGCAATGGAACGGCGGCAACGCCGTATCGGCCGAGCTGAAGCGCCCGCTGGCCAAGCTGAAGATGCGGAACAGGAAGGCGTTCGGCACAGGCGGCGAAGCGGTTGCGGTTACCTACACGGACGTGCCGACGCAGTACGACGTGCTGACCGGAACGGCATCCGCCCCGCAAACCTTAACGCTCGCATTCCCGACGACGACCGCCGGATCGGACTCGGTCGGCGAAGACTTCCTCTTCGTTCCGTCCAGCGCGGAACACTCCGTCGGCCTTTCGGTCACGGTGGGAAGTACGACCAGGACACTCGACGTACTGCCGCTGCGACCGAACTGCACGTCCCGCGTGACGGCGACGTTCGAATGACGGACGACCGAATCCGAATCTCACCTAAATCCCAAAACGAAGTTCCTCAAAATAAATTACAAACCGTTGAGTTACATCCTCTCCTTCCGAAAAATCGGAGGGGGGGGGTAATTCGCAAAAGCTCAACAAACCATGAAAAAACTCTTCCTGTTGGCGGCGGGCCTTGCACTGACCCTCACCGCATGTCAGAAGGACGAAGGTGTCGTTTCGGACACGACATCTTCCTCCTCGTTTACGGTCACCATTCCGCAGAACGGAACCCGTGCGGTTACCGACGATTTCGGCGCCGGCACCTCGGCCAACCGCTGTATTCTGGAGATCTACCGCAACGACAAACTCTACAACCGTATCGAGAAGGGCGTCACCGGCGAGACGGTTACCTTCGACGACCTGCGGCTGGTCGCCCAGCAGACCTACGACTTCGTATTCTGGGCCGACTGCGCCGAAGGCAGCGAAGGCAGCTTCACGGACAAGACCTACAATACGGCGAATCTGAAGTCGATCACGGAAATCGGGCCGTTCGTCGGCAACAGCGACGAGCGGGATGCGTTCTTCGCCCACGAGACGTTCGAAGTGACGGGCTCTTTCTCCAGGCCCGTAACCCTGAAACGTCCTTTCGGTCTGCTGGTGGTAAAGACCAACGACCTGAACGAAATCCGAGACGAGGCGCTGAAACCCACGGGATACGAGGTCGCTTTCAAGGGCCTTCCCACGACGTTCAACGCCCTGACGGGCGAAGTGAGCGGATCGGCCGACGTCAGCTATAAGGCGACAGAATTCGCCAAGACCGACGGCACGATCTCGATGGATTTCCTCTGGGCCACGGAATCCGGGGCCGCGCTCTCCGATTTCACGATGACATTCTACAACGGCGGTACGGAGATCTGCACCAACGACGCCTTCACCAACATTCCGATCCGCCGCAACTATCGCACCAACGTGTCGGGCAACCTGCTGACCAGGAAGGGCACGATCAGCGTAACGATCGACCCGGAATTCGAAGGGGACATTCCGCAGGATGTCGATCAGGTAAAGGATATTGCGGCAGCCAACGAAGCATTTGCGAAGGGTAAGACCAACGTAGTCGTGACCGACGCGCCGACGGAAGAAGCCACGCTCGTACTTCCTTCGACCACAGCCCCCGTATCGGCTACCCTGCCCGCACTGACGACGAAACTGAAAGTTCAATATTCCAGCATGGAAGGCGCGCAGAAGCCTGTTTCGTTCAATTTGACGGCATCGAGCAGTGCTGCTGTCGAAATCGAAACCGCAGCATCGACGGTTTCGCTTGCCGGAACAAGCTACGCAGATGTAACGGCTACCACGGCAGCCAATACACTCATCGTCAGCGAAGAGACGACGATCGACAAACTGACCGTCAAAAGCGGCAACGTCGAAGTTTACGGTACGGTAAAAGCCATAGCCTCGAAACCTGCTGCTGCGACCGTGACGCTCCATGCATCGACGGCTGCCAAGTTGCAGGAGTTCGCCGCAGGCGTGAAAACGGGAACGAATCTCTACAACAAGATCGTACTCGATGCCGACATCAATTTCAAGGATGCGGCGTTCCAAATCGAGGATGCGAGAAACATAGAGTTCGACGGACAGGGACATAAGCTGTCGAATTACAAGGTGGAAAACACCCAGACAGCCGGTCTGGTCTGCAACGCCGTTTCGGTGACGTTCCGCAACCTTATCGTTGAAAACGCTGCCGTGAAAGCTGTCAATGACGGTAACGGCAACGCTTATGCCGGCGTATTCGTCGGCCGTTCGTACGGTACGACCGTCTTCGACAACTGCCAGGCTGTCAATTCGACGGTAGAAGGAGTGAACAAAGTGGGCGGCATGATCGGTTTCGTCGCCGAGAATCACATCGAAGCAACCGGCTGTAAAGTCGTCGGCTGTACGATCTCCAACATCGATGTGACAGAAGAATCGGGCCAGATCGGCGGTTTCGCCGGTTATCTGGGCAACCTCTACAACTCCACCTGCTCGTTTACGAACTGTTCGGTGGAAAACTCCGCGATCAATGCGTATATGAACCGGGAGGATCGCACGATCAGCAAATTCATCGGCTGCTTCCAGGGGGACCAGGCTACAGACATCGTTTCGATCGACAACTGCTCGGTGAAGAACGTCGCGCTCAAAGGTATGAACGAGATGGCTCAATCGTTCGTTTCAACCTACGGCGATCTGCTCGGCGGACAGCGATACGGCAAAGGCACGGTAAAGATCACCAACAGCGACACGGATATCCATATCTCGACAAGAGGACAACTAGCGGCTCTGGCTTCGATGGTAAATGCCGGTACGTCCTTCGCCAAAAAAACGATCAAACTGGCTGACGATATCGATTTGGAAAGTAAAGAATGGACGCCGATCGGAACGACGGGCAAGGCTTTTCAGGGCATATTCGACGGCTGCGGCCATACGATCAGCAATTTGAAGATCGCAAGATCCGTGAGTGCGGCTGCCTCGAGCTCCGATATCGGCTTGTTCGGATATACCTCGAACGGCGAAATCCGGAACTTTACGCTCCGCAACGCATCCGTAAAGGGAGGTCTGAATGTCGGCGCGATCGCCGGTACGCCCTTCACCTCGAAATATTCCGATATTACGCTGACGGGCACGGTGCAGATCGACGGTTACAGCTACGTGGGCGGAATGTTCGGCAAGAATCTCTATAAAAGCGCGAACAACCTGATGATCCGTGCGGATAAAGGCAGCTATGTGAAAGCCCAAAGCGAAACCTATCGTACCTATGTCGGCGGCGTAGTTGGCTTCATGGGCGAAGGAAACAATGTGCTCTCCAACGTGGAATCCAATATCGACGTAATCGGTTCGACGTGCGACGTCGGAGGTATTACCGGCATCGCCCACTACGGAAACACCTTCGAGAACTGCGTCTGCACAGGGAACGTAACGCTGGTACATGCGAACGACGCCGGCGACCAACTGGAAATCGGCGGCATCGCAGGCGTATGGATGAACTCGACCGCCGGATCGGTAACTTTCCGCAACTGCCGGTTCGACGGGACGCTTTCGAGCAATCTGAACGGAGAAGATCGCTCGGCAGAGGTGGCCGGCAACCGGATTACCGGACGTAAATACAGCCCCAACAGCAACGACGGCGAACTGATCATCGAATAGACCGGTCATAACCCGCAGAGGACTGACCGCCCTTGCGGATACAAGAGGAAAAAGAAAACAAGTTCTTAAAAAATCAATTACAAACCGTTGAGTTACATCCCCTCCTTCCGAAAAATCGGAGGGGGGGGGTAATTCACAAAAACTCAACAAACCATGAAAAAACTATTCTTGTTGGCGGCGGGTCTCGCACTGACCCTCACCGCATGTCAGAAGGACGAGGGGCTCGTGTCCGACGGAGGGGCCGCCCAGACCATTACGATTGCCATCCCGCAAGGAACGCGGACACGCGCCACGGCGGCGGACTTCGGCAACGGAGCGAAAATCGACCGCTGTCTGCTTCAAATCTACCGGAACGGGCAACCCTACGGGGAGCAGCAGACTGCGGCGGTAACGGGTAATGCCGCGACGTTCAACCTGCGTCTGGTGGCTTCGCAGACCTACGATTTCGTTTTCTGGGCCGACTGCTCGACCGGAGACCACTATGACACGGACGATCTGACCCATATTACGGTGAAGGGCGCCTATGCGGGCAACGACGACGAATTCGACGCCTTTACCGGCATACTGTCCGACTACAAGGTAACAGGATCGTTCTCGGAGAACATCACCCTGCGTCGTCCTTTCGGCCAGTTGAACGTCAAGACGTTCGACATGACTGCGATCCCCGATCCCGCACTGAAGCCGACGAAGGTGAAAGTGGCTTTCACGGCCGTTCCGACTTCGTTCGACGCCAAGAAAGGCGAGGTCGGCCAGGAGACGGCCGCGGTGGAATATACGGCCGACGTACTCAGCGCCGACGGCGATCTTACGGTCGATTATATCTGGGCGCCCGTCGAGGAGGCCACGCTGGCCGATTTCTCGATGACCTTCTACGGTTCCGACGATACCGAAATAGCGACCAACAGCGACTTCAAGAACATTCCCATCCGCCGCAACTACCGCACCAATGTTTCGGGCAACCTGCTGACCAAACAGGGTACACTCGACGTGACGATCAATCCGGACTTCGACCAACCCGACATCGACGACTATCCCGAACTGCGTGCCGCGCTGGCAAACGGCGGCAGCGTCGCCCTGTCGGAGGACGTAACGGTCAAGGCGCCGCTGGTCGTCGAAGGGAACAAGACGGTCGAGATCGACCTGAACGGCAAGAACATCATCAACGAGACATCGCTCCCAGACGGACAATACGGCAACACCACCGTATTCGAGGTGAAAGGAGGCGCCACGCTGAACATCAGGGGAGACGGCGACATCCGTGCCATCGGAACCGAACCCAACGAGGACGGCTACCGCATGGCAGTATATGCTTACGGTGATGCGAAAGTGAACATCTACGGCGGCAATTTCTACAACGATCAGGAATTCAACGACGGTAACGCCCAGCTCGACCTCATCTATGCGGATCAAAATGCCGTTATCAACATCTACGGCGGCCGGTTCGAGTCGGCATGTGCCAATGAGCGCGGCTATTGGGTGCTGAATCTGAAAGACAATTCGAACGCTGCCATCAATGTGTACGGCGGCACGTTCATCAATTTCGACCCGTCGAATTCAATGACGGAAAATCCGGTCAAGAATTTCGTTGCAAAGAGTTCCACGACTGTAAAAGTAAGTACAACTCCCGCACCGAACGGCACCTACGAAGTCGTTCCGGCAGGAGGACAGGCGAGCGTTCCCGTGGAAGTCAATGACGCAGCGGATCTGACCGGAGCACTGTCCAATCCGGCCATTGCCAAAATCGCCGTGGCTTCCGATATAGACCTCGCCTCCGTACCGGCGGAAAATCTCTCGTTCACCGAACACAAAACCATCGACATCAAGGAGGGGACGACCGTCCGGCTCGGCAGCGAGAACTTCCTGACGGCCGAAAAGGGCCTCACGCTGACCGGTAAGGGGACGATCGACAACTCTTCGGAAAACGATAGCGGCCTGAAGGGGGGGGGTGAAGGTTACCAGAAATCCCTGATTCACGTTACGGGCGGGGATTGCGTTATCGACGGTGTCACCCTGATCAACGACCCCGACTATCATTGGCACGGCAGCTCAGCTACGGGACATCCCTACAACAGTGCGGCGATCGCCTATTGGAACGATGCGAACGTAACCATCAGGAATGCCCGGATCATCTCGGGCGAGTTCACCGTCTGCGGTATGGGGCGTGACGTCGCAAGCGGCGAGATCACGCTCACCGACAGTTACTTCGAGTCCACGTCCTCGAATAAGGACAATGGTAAGCATTGGGCTTACGCGATGCGTCTGTTCGGGTCGAAAGTGCGGATCGACAACTGCGAAGTCAAGGGTATTCAGGGCGGTATTTCCATCGAAAGCTGCCAGGATGCCGTAATCAGCGGCGGCAAATACTATACGGTGAATACGCCGGGGGAGAAAGATGCCTTTTATCCGGTGTATATAACCAACGGCGCGAAGGTCACGATCACGGGCGGAGAGTTTTCCGCGCCCAACGACTGGTCGGGATTGCAGATCGAAGGGACCAGCGCGGTCGTATCGGGCGACAACGACGTGAATCTGCCGACCGGAAGCGTAATTCTTAAAGGCGGCAAATTCAGCGGCAAAGCCTACAACACGGTGACCAAGGTCGTTTACGAGCCGGCCGAGGGCTACAAGTGGCAGGCGATCGACGGCGCAGGCAATCAGCCCGGCGATCTGAAATGGGAGGTCGTCGCCCAATCGTTGTGACGGACTGCAAACCGATCGTCGGCCACTGAAAAATCGGAGAGTTTTCCGATGAAACACACATAATCCGCAAAAGCCAGACCGCTCCCTGCGGATACAAAAGGAAACGGCCCTGCAACGAATATACGATGTCGTTGCAGGGCCGTTCATATTATCGGGCGACGAGAGAATATCCGGAGACTCCTCCGTCTCCGCCCCCGCCCCGAAAAAAGGCGTCCGCATCCCGTTCCTCCGGTTCCGGCGACCGGACTACCGGATAAAATGCGTCCAGACGCGCTCCTCCTTTTCAGGCCGCGCCTCCGAAGCGAGCGGGCCGGCCTTGAGCAGCCGCGCCATGTTGCGTCCCAACACCCGCATCGTCTGCAATCCTTCGGCATCCTGCGCCGCCTCGCCGGGCAGCCGTCCGTGCACGCTGTTCCAGTACTGCGACGAGACGACAGGCATGTTCGAGATGGTGAAATACTTGTTCAGCCGGTCGAACGCCGCACTCGCCCCGCCCCGGCGGCAAACGACCACCGCTGCGGCGGGTTTGTAGGCCAGCAGTTCCGAACAGGAGTAGAAGACCCGGTCGAGCAGCGCGCAGAGCGATCCGTTCGGCCCGGCATAATAGACGGGCGATCCCACGACCAGCCCGTCCGCATCGCGCAGGGCGACGCGCACCTCGTCGTAGAGCGGATCGTCGAATACGCAACGCCCCAGGTCGGCACACTTCCCGCAGGCGATACATCCCCGCACGGGTTTGTTCCCCAGTTGGACGATCTGCGTCCGTACGCCTTCCGCTTCGAGCGCCCCGGCCACTTCGGACAGGGCGATGAAGGTATTGCCCGCATGCCGCGGACTTCCGTTTATCAACAGTACTTTCATGGACAGTTGTCTTTATTGATTCGCCGGAGCAGCACCGCACGGGCCGCGCTCCCCGGCGCTACTCCGTCAGATCGGCCGCCGAAAGCTCCTCGCTCTTGACGAAAGCCTTGGGGAAGGTCGCCGACACGCGCTCCTTGAGGATAATCGCCTCCTCGGTCGTCAGGCAGTTGCCTACCGACACCTTGAAATAGGGAATGTCGTAGCCCATGCAGACTTTCACGCCCGGAAAGGTCTCCTCGAAGAGTTTCCGCGCGGCGAACGCCCCTTCGCGGGCCTCCGGGCCGTTGTCCGAGAAGATGCAGACCCGATACCCCGGGAAGCGGTCGCGGCGTTCGGCGCGGGAGGCTTCCGCCACCGTGCGCGCTGCATCGCCGTATTCGACGGCGATCACCTGCGCCCGGCCGAAGAGCAACCCCGGCGCGGCGGCGGGCGCGGCCAACTGCCGCTTGAAGGCGTCGAGCGACTGCGCCGCCGCCCCGAAGACGGCCGCGAAAGACAGTGCGAGGGAGAGGAACAGCAATCTGCGCATCATTTCAGGTACTCTTTAATGTCGTCTTCCGACAGTCCAAAGGTATTCAAAAATTCCGACAACGGCATCATATCGCCGGAAATTTTCACGGGAACCACGCCGCTGCGCGCCCGGAGCTCGTACGACAGCCCGATCCGCGAGAGATCACCCTCGCCGAGGCGCCGCTCGACGACGTAGAAGGCCATCGGATCCGACGTCTCCAGCCGCCAGCGGGTTCCGACGAGGGTCGTCGCCCGGCGCGGAATGCGGACCGGCTCGTGCAGACGGAGCGTCCCCACGCGCTTCCCGGCATAGAAGACGTCCAGACGCACGCGCCGGATCTTCAGGGTATGCCCCGTCCCGTTATGCACGCGCAGCACCGCATCGGCCCCGGCCGACCCCAGCCGTTCGAAACGTTCGACGGCCTCGACGCGCACGGCCTCCGGCTCCGTCCTGCCGCACGCGGCGGCAGCCAGCGCCGCCAGCGACACGAGCAGCAGCCTCGCCGCAGCACGGCGCAGCGTCCGTCCGACACCTCCGCACCGCGCCGTCATCGCTCCCCGACATAGATTTGCGCGATGCCGAAACTCTGGCTCCGGGCCCGGCAGTCGCGGAATCCGGCCCGGGCCATCATCCCAAGGAACTCCTCCGGCGGGGGAAACTCCCCGACCGAAGCCGGAAGATACGCGTACGCCCGCCGGTCGTGCGACACCGCCCCGCCGATACGCGGCAGAATCCGGTAGGAGTAAAATTCGTACAACGTCCGGAACAGCCGGTTCCGGGGACGCGAGAACTCCAGAATCACGACGCGCCCCCCGGGCCTCACGACCCGGGCCATCTCCCGGAGCCCCGCCTCGAGGTCGCCGAAGTTCCGGACCCCGAACGCCACGGTCGCCACATCCACCGAGCCGTCGGCCGCCGCGAGGCGTTCGGCATCCCCGCAGTCGAGGACGATCCGTCCGTCCAGCCCCCGCTGTTCGACCTTGCGGCGCGCCACGGCGAGCATCTCCTCCGAGAGGTCCACCCCGAGCACCTGCACTCCGGCGATGCGGCGCGCCATCTCGATGGCCAGGTCACCCGTGCCGGTGGCCACGTCCAGAATCCGCCGCGGCGCGGCCCGCCGCACCTCGCGCACCACGCGGCGGCGCCACAGGCGGTCCACGTTCATCGAAAGCGTGTGGTTCAGAAGGTCGTAACGCGGTGCGATGCGGTCGAACATCTCGCGGACCTCCTCCTTCTTGGTCTGATCGGTATCGTACGGTTTCATCTCTTTCTCATTCGTATCTTATCGTCTCTTCGGGCTTGACGGTGGAGACCACGCAGGCCGGCACGACGAGCAGCGCGACGATCGCCGCGACGAATCCCGCGTTGAGCAGCAGCCACCAGCCCCACCCCAACGCCACGGGCACCTCGGAGAGCAGGTATCCCTCGGCGTCGAGCTTCACCAGATGCGTCGCCCGCTGCAACAGGCACAGCCCAACGCCCGCAGCGTTTCCCCACGCCAGCCCGCGCAGCGTGATGAAGGCGGCCCGCCACAGGAAGATGCGCCGCAACTGCCCGTCGGGCATTCCGAACGCCTTGAGCAGCCCGATCATCCGCGTGCGTTCGAGCACGAGGATCATCAGCGCCGAGGCCATGTTGAAAAAGGCCACGACGAGCATGATGACGACGATCACCGCCCCGTTCACGTCGTGCGCCCGGAGCCAGTCGAAGATGTTCGGATAGCGCTCCATGACGCTCGTGGCCACCAGATTGCGCGTATCGTCCGACTCGTCGTAGAGCAGCGCGTCGCTCAGCCGCGCGGCGAAGGCGTCCGCCCCGGCGAGGTCGTCGAGCAGAATCTCGTAGCCCGAGACCTTCTCCGGCGTCCATTCGGCCAGCCGCTGCACGTTGCGCAGATCGGTCAGCACCACCGCCCCGTCCATGTCCTCCAGCCCCGAAGCATAGATGCCCGAGACCTTGAACCGGTCGCGGCGCGGCAGCTCGCCCGGCTCGACGAAGAGCATCTCGACACGGTCGCCCACGCCCAGCCGCAACCGGTCGGCCAGCGTCCGCGACAGCAGCGCGTCCTTCGTGCGGACCGAATCCCCCACGCGGGGCAGTTCTCCCTCCGTGAGCCACTCCCGGAAGAAGCGCCAGTCGAAACTCCCGTCCACGCCTTTGAGCACGATGCCCTCCACGGCGTCGGCCGTGCGGACGATGCCGCCCCGAAGGGCGTAGGGGGCCATCGCGCGGAAGCCCTCCGTCGTGCGGATCAGCTCCTCGACATGCGCGTTCCGCACGACGGGTTCGGCGTCGAGCGTCCCCACGCCCCGCACGTCGGTCACGGCGACATGGCCCGCGAATCCCGTCATCTTGGCCGCCACCTCGCGCTTGAAACCCAGGATGACGGCCAGCGCGAGAATCATCACGGCCACACCCAACGCCACCGACACCACGGCGATGCGCTCCATCACGCCGGGCCGGTTCTCCGGCGAGGGACGGGCCATGCGGCGGGCAATGAAAAACGACAGGTTCACGACAGCGGTATTTTGTCCGAAAATTTATGCAAAGTAACACATAATTTCGTATTTTTGCCCGAAAGAACCGTTTTTTGTGAATCGTCATGAATAAACAGGCACTCATCACGGGAGCCACCTCGGGAATCGGACGCGCCACGGCGCTCCGGCTGGCCCGGGAGGGATACGACATCACGGCGACGGGCCGCCGCGCCGAACGCCTCGCGCAACTCGCCCGGGAGATCGCCGCCGCGGGCGGCCGCTGCACGACGCTCGCATTCGACGTCCGCTCGGAGGAGGAGGTGCGCCGGGCGCTGGAACCGCTCGAGCGGGTCGATCTGCTGGTGAACAACGCCGGACTGGCCGCCGGGCTGGAGCACATCGACCGGGGCGACACGCGCGACTGGGACGCCATGATCGACACCAATGTCAAGGGACTGCTCTACGTCACGCGCGTCATCGCGCCCAAGATGGTCGCCGCGGGCCGCGGCCACATCTTCAACATCGGCTCGATCGCCGGCACGGAGCCTTACGAGAACGGCGCGGTCTACTGCGCTTCGAAGCACGCCGTGCACGCCATTTCGCAGTCGATGCGCGCCGACCTGCTCGCAGCGGGCGTGAAGGTGACCGAGATCCGCCCGGGCATGGTCGAGACGGAGTTCTCGCTCGTCCGCTTCCACGGCGACCGCGAAGCCGCCGACCGGGTCTATGACGGGGTCGAGCCCCTCACCGGCGAGGATATTGCGGAGGCTATCGCATGGGTCGCACAATTACCGGCGCACATGAACGTTAATGATATGGTGCTGATGCCCGCGCAGCAGGCGGGAGCCTACTACACGCACCGGAAACACACGCCGGAGCGTTAAACCCGTCCCGCGGCCGCCCCGCCGGAAACGCCGCACGGCGACCGGAGCACCGGAGCGAAGCGGAAGTTCCCGGCAAGCGGCGAAGGCTCCCGGCAGAAAATGCCGGTGCGCACCGGCTCCCGAACCAGACAAAAATTTTTACGACCATGTTACAACCCCTCATCGTCCTGCTCCAGGCAGGCTACTACGCAGAGCCGGCGGCCAGCCGTTATTCGGCCGCCTCGACCGGCATGTTTTTCCTGATCATCGCCATCGGCATCGTGGGCTACATCGTGCAGGCGCGCCTGCAGTCGGTGTTCAAAAAGTACTCGAAGGTGCAGTTCCCGGGCGGGCTCACGGGCGCCGAAGTCGCCGAGAAGATGCTCCGCGACAACAACATCCACAACGTGAAGGTCACGCACGTGGGCGGCCACCTCACCGACCACTTCAACCCGCAGACGATGACCGTCAATCTGAGCGACTCGGTCTATTCCTCGTCGAGCGTGGCCGCCGCCGCGGTCGCGGCCCACGAATGCGGCCACGCCGTGCAGCACGCCCGCGGCTACGCCCCGCTGGCGCTCCGCTCGCAGTTGGTTCCCGTGGTGCAGTTCGCCTCGTCGTCGGCCATGTGGGTCATCCTGCTGGGGCTGGTGATCCTGGCCACGACGCAGAACGAGCTGCTGTGCTGGATCGGCGTGGGCATGATCGCCATGTCGGCGCTCTTCTCGCTCATCACCCTGCCCGTCGAATACAACGCCTCGGCCCGTGCGCTGGAGTGGTTGCAGACGAGCCGCACGATGGAGGGAGCGCAGTTGGCACAGGCCCGGGAGGCCCTTTCGTGGGCGGCCCGCACCTACCTCGTGGCGGCGCTGAGCGCCATCGCCTCGGTTCTCTACTACGTGCTGCTGATCCTCGGCGGACGACGCGACTGAACGGTCCCGGATGAACACCCCCGAAAAAGACTACACGCACAAGGGATGGATTGCGGCCGCGGCGCTGATCGCAGTGCTCGTGGCCGTCAGTTTCATCCCCCCGCAGAGCCTCGGCGGCGTCAAGCTCCGCCGGGCCAACATCCTCTCGGACCTCGTCACGTTCGACGACGCCGCAGCCCCCGCGCCGGAGCCGCAGCCTTTCGACGAGGCGGAATTCCATGTCGATATGGAACGGGTGGCCGAACGCATCGAGGCCGACACCGCGCCGCGCGCCGTACAGACCACCTTCGCGTGGGATCTCCGCCGCGACAGCGCCGCACGCCGCCGCACCGCCGCGCCCGACACCGCACGGCTCGTCGCGCAGCTCACGCCGATCGAGGACTTCGACACCACGGGCATATGGGGAATGCGGGCCTTCTGCGACACGCTGCTCAACGCCCGGCGGCCCGTGCGCATCGCCTTCTTCGGCGACTCGTTCGTCGAAGGGGACATCCTCACGGCCGACCTGCGCGAGAAGTTGCAACTCGCCTACGGCGGAGGCGGCACGGGCTTCGCCCCGACCTCCTCGCCGCTGACCGGCTTCCGCCGCACCGTCCGGACCGACGCAAAGGGGTGGACCTCCTACAATATCATGCAGCGCAAGCGGGCGCCCGAGACGCTGCGCGGACACTTCTACGTCTCGGGATGGATGAGCCAGCCCGCCGCGGGCGCCTCGACGCGCTGGGAAAGCACCGACGCGCGACAGCGGCTCGACTCCTGCACGACGGCGCACGTGCTTTTCCGTTCGCCCTCCGACAGCCGCGTCCGCCTGACGCTCAACGACACGCTGCGCCGCACGTTCGACATCCCCGGGGACGAGGCCGTGCGGCGGATCGTCGTGCGCGCCCCGCATCTGCACGCCCTGGCGTTCGAGGTGCTCTCGGGCACGGAGGGCTTCGCCGGCTACGGCGCCGTGTTCGAAAGCGATGCCGGCGTGGTCGTGGACAACTACTCGGTGCGCAGCAACAACGGCCAGGCCATGTTCTGGACCGACCCTTCGGTCAATGCCCAGATCGACGCCATGCTGCACTACGACCTGGTGATCCTCCAGTACGGGCTCAACATCATGCAAGCGGGCGTGAAGGACTACTCCGGCTACTCGCGGCAGATCGAGAAGATGGTGGCCTACGTCCGCCGCTGCTTCCCGGGAGCCGCCGTGCTGGTGCTGGGCGTCAGCGACCGTTCGGTGAAGGGCGACGCGGGCTTCGAACCGATGGACGCCATTCCTCACATGACCGACTTCCAGCGGCGCGCGGCCCGGAACACGGGCGCCGCCTTCTGGCCGACGTGCGACGCCATGCGGGCGCAGGGCGGCATGGAGCGGTTCGTGCAGAACGGCTGGGCCGGCAAGGACTTCACCCACATCAACTACGCCGGCGGCAGCCGCGTGGCCTGGGCGCTCGTCGATGCGCTCAACGACTTCACGGCCCGGCACGCCACGCTCCGCGCCGCCGAGGAGTTGCGGCGGCAGATGCGCAAAAGCGTTCTCCCGCCGCGCGAAAGGCGGCGGATCGAGCGCCAGCTGCTGCCGGGCGTCGGCCCCGAACCCTTTAACGACCCGCGGCGATGATCCTACCTTCGGCGGACGCTCTTCCGGAAAAACTGCTGGCGCTGCTCGCCTACGACGCCTCGTCGCCGCTGATATTCAGCAGCGGACTGTTCCTCTTCCTCTTCGCCGGCTTCATGCTCCTCTACGGCGCATTCCGCCGGGCGCCGATGGCCCGCATCGTCTATGTCATCCTCTTCTCGCTCTACTTCTACTACAAGTCGAGCGGCATCTACTTCCTGCTGCTCGTCTTCGCCGCGGCGAGCGACTTCGCCATCGCACAGGCGATGGCCCGCACGACGCGGCGCGGCGCACGGCGGGGGCTCGTGGCGCTGAGCGTCCTGGTGAACCTCTCGATGCTCGGCTACTTCAAGTACACGAACTTTCTCATCGACATCGCGAACCAGCTCTTCGGGCAGGGATTCCTGCAGTTCCAGAACATCTTCCTGCCGGTGGGCATCTCGTTCTTCGTCTTCCAGTCGATGAGCTACACCATAGACGTTTACCGCGGCCAGCTCAAGCCCCTGTCCAACTGGCTCGACTACCTGTTCTACCTCTCGTTCTTCCCGCAGCTGGTGGCCGGCCCGATCGTCCGCGCCCGCGACTTCATCCCGCAGATCCGCCAGAATCCCGTCGTCGTCACACGCGCCATGTTCGGCACGGGCGTCTTCCTGATCCTCACAGGGCTGTTCAAGAAGGCGATCGTCTCGGACTACATCTCGCTCAACTTCGTGGACCGCATCTTCGACGAACCGCTGCTCTACTCCGGCTTCGAATGCCTCATGGGCATCTACGGCTACGCGCTGCAGATCTACTGCGACTTCTCGGGCTACTCGGACATGGCCATCGGCATCGCGCTGTTCATGGGCTTCCGCTTTCCGAAGAACTTCGACGCCCCCTACAAATCGGCCACGATCACCGAATTCTGGCGGCGGTGGCACATCTCGCTCTCGACGTGGCTGCGCGACTACCTGTACATCTCGCTCGGCGGCAACCGCAAGGGTCGGCTGCGCACCTACCTGAACCTGCTCCTGACGATGCTGCTGGGCGGCCTGTGGCACGGCGCGGCGGTGCGCTTCATCCTCTGGGGCGGGCTGCACGGCGCGGCGCTCGCGCTCCACAAGCTCTGGCTGGCCGCCGTTCCCGGAGCGAAACCCACCGGCGCGCAGATGAACCGGTGGAGCCGCGCGGCAGGCATCTTTCTCACGTTCAACCTCGTATGCTTCGGCTGGCTCCTGTTCCGCGCCGAATCGATGCAGACCGTGGAGCTGATGCTGCACCAGATCGTCCACAACTTCAACGCCCCGATGATCCCGCAGGTGCTGACGGGCTACGCGGGCGTCTTCGCCCTCGTCGCCGCCGGCTACCTGCTGCATATGCTGCCGGGCCGTGCGGACGCCGCGGCGCAGCGGATCGTGACCTGCGCGCCGCTGGTGCTGCAAGTGTTGATGGCCGCGGCGATGATCTGGTTCGTCATGCAGATCAAGTCGAGCGACATCCAGCCGTTCATCTATTTCCAATTCTGAAAAGACATGTACACCTTCGACCACGACCTGTTCCTCGCCCTGAATTTCGACGGAGGGCCGCAACTGGACCGCATCATGCTCGCACTCTCCGGAACGACCATGTGGCTGCCGCTCTACGCCCTGATCCTCTGGCTCGTCTGGCGACGCACGGGCTGGCGCGGCCTGGCGGTCTTCACCGCGGCGATGATCGCCGCGCTGGCGCTCTCGGACATGGTCTCGGGCATCTTCAAGCACAACGGGCTGCTGGGCGGCCTGCTCCCCGGCTTCGAGCCGCGTCCGCGTCCCATGTTCACCCCCTCGCTCGAAGGGCTGGCGATCACCCCCGACTCGCTCCACGCGCTGCGCCGGATGACGCCCGACGCCCTCGCCGCCGCAGGCTATGCCGGCGACTGGGCCGTGCACGTGCCGCCCGAGGCCGTGAGCGGCCGTTACGGAACCGTCTCGGCCCATGCCGCGACGATCGTGGCGCTGGCCGTGCTCTCCGCCCCGGCCGTCCGCCGGAGGTGGTTCACCCTGCTGATGGTGCTCTGCACCGCGGCGATCTGCTACTCGCGCATCTACCTGGGCAAGCACTTTCCGATGGACCTCGTGTGGGGGTCGCTCGTGGGCGCCGCGCTGGGTCGGGCGGCCTACGCCATCTACCGGCGGTTCGGCGGGAGCGCAGCGGCGGAATAATTGCGATTCTCCCCTTTTTTCGCTACCTTTGCGGGGTCGAATCCGAAAACGATAAAAACACCGAAATATGGCAATCGAACTCAGCGAACAGGAACAGTTGCGCCGGCAGTCGCTCAAGGCGTTGCGCGACCTGGGCATCGAGCCCTACCCCGCCGCGCGCTACGAGGTGACGGCCACGGCACGCGAAATCGCCGAAAACTACGACGAGACGAAGCAGAACTACGGAGAGGTGCGCATCGCGGGCCGCATCATGTCGCGCCGCATCATGGGCAGCGCCTCGTTCTTCGAACTGCAAGACCACACGGGCCGCATCCAGATCTACATCCGCCGCGACGACATCTGCCCCGAGGGCGATCCGACGCTCTACAACACCGTGTTCAAGAAACTGCTCGACATCGGCGACTTCGTGGGCGTCGAGGGATTCGCCTTCCGTACCAACACGGGCGAGCTGTCGGTGCACTGCCGCCGCTTCACCGTGCTGTCGAAGTCGATCCGCCCGCTGCCCGTGGTCAAGGAGAAGGACGGCCGGACGTTCGACGCCTTCACCGACCCGGAGGTCCGCTACCGCCAGCGCTACCTCGACCTGATCGTCAATCCGCAGGTCAAGGAGGTCTTCGTCAAGCGCGCGAAGATCATGGCCACGATGCGCGAATACTTCAACGAGAAGGGCTACGTCGAGGTCGAGACGCCGATTCTGCAACCCATTCCGGGCGGTGCGTCGGCCCGTCCGTTCATCACGCACCACAATTCGCTGGACATCGACCTCTACCTGCGCATCGCCACGGAGCTGTATCTCAAGAAGCTCATCGTCGGCGGATTCGACGGCGTTTACGAGTTCGGCAAGAACTTCCGCAACGAGGGCATGGACCGCACGCACAACCCCGAGTTCACCTGCATGGAGATCTACGTGGCCTACAAGGACTACCTCTGGATGATGGAGTTCACCGAACGGATGCTCGAACGCGTGGCGCTCGCCGTGAACGGCACGACGGAGCTTACGATCGACGGCCGCGAGGTTTCGTTCAAGGCCCCGTTCCGCCGGCTGACGATGACCGACGCCATCCGCGAGAAGACCGGCTACGACATCACGGACCAGTCGGAGGAACAGCTGCGCGAGGCGTGCAAGCGTCTGAATGTCGAGATTGACGAGACGATGGGCAAGGGCAAGCTTATCGACGCCATCTTCGGACAGTACTGCGAGGAGGAGCTCGTACAGCCCACCTTCATCACCGACTATCCGATCGAAATGTCGCCCCTCTGCAAGCGTCACCGCTCGAATCCCGACCTGACGGAGCGTTTCGAGCTGTTCGTGAACGGCAAGGAGCTGTGCAACGCCTACTCGGAGCTGAACGACCCGATCGACCAACTGGAGCGTTTCCAGGAGCAGTTGCGGCTGTCGGAGAAGGGCGACGACGAGGCCATGTTCATCGACATGGACTTTGTGCGCGCGCTGGAGTTCGGAATGCCCACCTGCTCGGGCATGGGAATCGGAATCGACCGTCTGACGATGTTCATGACCGGCCAGCCGTCGATCCAGGACGTGCTGTTCTTCCCGCAGATGCGTCCCGAGAAGAAGGCCGTCGCGGATCCCGCGGAGGCCTACACCGCCATCGGCGTTCCCGAGGAGTGGGTCCCCGTCATACAGAAAATGGGGTACGTGACCGTAGAATCGCTCCGGAAACTCGCCCCGGGCAAGTTCTTCAACGACCTCTGCGGCTTCAACAAGAAAAACAAGCTCGGTCTGAAGGCCCCCTCGATGGAGGAGGTGAAGGGCTGGTGCGCCGGGGAGTGACCGCCGGCCGGATACGGCCGAAAGCGGAAAACACGAAATTACCGTTTAACGAAACAGAATAACTACCATGAGAAAGAAAATCGTAGCCGGCAACTGGAAGATGAATACGCTTCCTGCCGAAGGAGTCGAACTGGCCAAAGGAGTCGCCGCAGGACGCGGCGAGGTGTGCTCGTGCGTGAACTTCATCGTATGTCCGCCGTTCACCCACCTCTCGATGGTGGCCGAGGCGCTGAAAGGTTCGGACATCGCACTCGGCGCACAGGACTGCGCCACGGAGGCCAAGGGCGCCTATACGGGCGAGGTCGCCGCACAGATGATCGCGGCGCTGGGCTGCAAGTACGTGATCCTCGGACACTCGGAGCGCCGCCAGTACTACGGCGAGACCTCCGCCACGCTCAACAAGAAGATGGCGCAGGCCTATGCCAACGATCTCACGCCGATCTACTGCGTGGGCGAGAACCTCGAGGAACGCGAGGCCGGCAAGCACTTCGACGTGGTGAAGGCCCAGATCGAGGAGGTGGTCTATAACCTCACGGAAGAGCAGTTCCGCAACCTCGTGATCGCCTACGAGCCCGTCTGGGCCATCGGCACGGGCAAGACCGCGACGGCCGAGCAGGCGCAGGAGATCCACGCCTACATCCGCAAGGTGCTCGCCGCCAAGTTCGGCGCGGCGGCCGAAGAGTGCCCGATCCTCTACGGAGGTTCCTGCAAGCCCTCGAACGCAGCCGAGATCTTCGCCAAGGAGGACGTGGACGGCGGCCTGATCGGCGGCGCAGCCCTCAAGGCGGAGGACTTCCTCGCCATCGGCAAGGGCTTCACGAAGTAACCGGCCGCACGAGAGAAAGCGGCTGCACGGAGCGATCCGGCAGCCCGGCGAATACGAAAGACCCCTGCTTCTCGGTATCGGGAAGCAGGGGTCCGTTTTCATCCGCGGGAAGCCGCGGGGATCAGTCGTCGAAGCCGATCACATTGAACTGACGGTCGAACTTGATCTCGAGCCCGTTCGAAAGCTCGATCTCCCAGGTGTACTTGTTCCGCTCGATCTTCCGGATATACTGGTTCGGGAAGTTGCTCTTGGCGACATACTCCTGGATCTGCGCCGGAACGACCGACGCAGGAACGGCCTCGTACTTCCGCTCCACGGAGGACCACTCGCCGTCGGAACGGAAATCCACTTCGGTCCGGTCCGTATAGGTCACTTCGTACTCCGAGCCGATGAACTTCGGGTCCTCCACCGCGAAGGCCACGGTCAGCCCCTTGAAATGGGCCGCGAGGAACTGTTGCGCGACAGCGGGCAGTTTGTCCACGGCGATCGGACGCTCGCGGTCTCCGGCGAAGGTAGAAGCGATACTGGCGAATAAGAGAACGGCTGCAACAAGAATCTTTTTCATAATCGTAATTTTTTATCGGTTAATACTGTTTCGTTTTATTTTACGATACAAAGATCGGGCTCGATTCTGAACGGAATCTAAAATCCGCATTTCATCCGGTATTTTTTTCGAAAAAACGCGATCGCATGCACCCGACCGGCAGCATCCTGCCGTTCAGACCATCCTCCCGCAAACAGCAAACCGCCCTTCCCGGTTCCATCCGACAACGGCCGGAGCCTTGCCGAATCCTCCGCCGACAGCCTCCCGTCCCCCGGCCGCCCCTCTCCCGCACGGCAATCGGCTCTTCCTCTCCTAACGGCGGCCGCCCCTCCCGGGGACGGACGATCATGCAATCGCTCGCCCCCGAAAGCATTCCCCGTCTCCGGAAACAGAAAAATCCGGATATCCCGCTTTCGCGGAACATCCGGATTTTCGGCTCCTTTTCAGGATTGAATTACATCTTCTTGCCCACGTTGGTCTTCTTGGCGACCTTCGGAGCGGCAGCCTTGGCCGAAGCGGACTTCGGAGCGGCAGGCTTCTTCGCTGCGGCAGCCTTCTTGGGAGCGGCCTTCTTGGCCTCGCCCTCGACTACCGTAGCCTCCTCGACGGCATCGGTCTTCTTCGCTGCGCTCTTGCGCGAACGGCGCGTCTTGGGTTTCGCCTCTGCGGCAGCGGTCGGCGCAATACCCAGCGTATAAGCCTCGTTGAAGTCCACGAACTCGATGATGCACATGTCGGCGGCGTCGCCCAGACGGAAGCCCGTCTTCAGGATACGCGTGTAGCCGCCCGGACGCTCGGCGATCTTCGGAGCGATCGTGCGGAACAGCTCCGTCACGGCCTCCTTCTGTTTCAGGTACGAGAATACGACGCGGCGCGAGTGGGTCGTGTCCTCCTTCGACTTGGTCACCAGAGGCTCCACGAACATGCGGACGGCCTTGGCTTTCGCGAGCGTCGTCTCAATGCGCTTGTGCAGAATCAGCGACGAGGCCATGTTCGAAAGCATCGCCTTGCGGTGTCCCGCCTGACGGCCGAGGTGGTTGAAATTCTTATTGTGTCTCATAATTAGTCTTTGTCAAGTTTGTAGATTGATACATCCATACCGAACTTCAGGTTCAGGGAAGCCAGCAGCTCGTCCAGCTCCGTGAGCGACTTCTTGCCGAAATTGCGGAACTTCAGCAGGTCGTTGCGGTTGAGCTTCACCAGGTCGCCCACCGTATCCACGTCGGCGGCCTTCAGGCAGTTGAGCGCGCGAACGCTCAGGTCCTGGTCCGACAACTTGGTTTTCAGCAACTGACGCATGTGGAGCACATCCTCGTCGAACTCCTCGGTTCCGTTCGTATCCTCCATATTGACGGTGATTTTCTCGTCGGAGAAGAGCATGAAGTGCTGGATAAGGATTTTGGCGGCCTCCTTCAGAGCCTCCTTGGGGTGAATCGACCCGTCGGTAGTAATTTCCAAATTCAACTTCTCGTAGTCGGTCTTCTGCTCGACACGGTAGTTTTCGATCGAGTATTTCACGTTCTTGATCGGCGTGAAGATCGAGTCGATCGGCAACGTTCCGAACTCGCTCTCGGCAGGGGCGTTCTCTTCGGCAGGCACGTAGCCGCGGCCCTTGCCGATCGTGAGCGTCATCTGCATCTTCGTACCGGGAGCGAGGTGGCAGATCACCAGGTCGGGATTCAGCACCTTGAAGAACGACAGATAGTTCGAGATATATCCGGCAGTCAGCTCCGTAACACCCGCAACGTTAATGGATACTTTTTCGGCATCCTGATTATCGACTGTGCGGATAAAACGAACCTGCTTCAGATTGAGGATGATGTTCAACATATCCTCCATCACTCCGGGGATAGCGGCAAACTCGTGATCGACACCGGCTACCTTGACAGTCGTGATTGCGTAACCCTCCAGCGAAGAGAGCAGAATACGACGTAAAGCGTTACCGACAGTCATGCCGAATCCGGGCTCCAGCGGTCGGAACTCGAACTTTCCGAACGATGAAGTGGACTCGAGCATTATAACCTTCTCAGGTTTCTGGAATGCTAATATTGCCATAATAGTTGATTTGATAGATTACTACTTCGAGTACAACTCGACGATGAGCTGCTCCTTGATGTTCTCGGGAATCTCCTCACGCTCGGGCTTCTGCAGGAACTTGCCGCTCATCGAGGCGTTGTCCCATTCGAGCCAGGCGTAGCGGCTCTTCGACGAGCCGGCCAGAGATGCCGTGATCACCTCCAGACTCTTCGACTTCTCGCGAACCGACACCACGTCACCCGCGCGGAGCGAGTACGAGGGAATGTTCACGACACTGCCGTTCACGCAGATGTGGCAGTGCGAAACGAGCTGGCGGGCAGCTGCACGCGTCGGGGCGATACCCAAGCGGTAAACGACGTTGTCCAGACGGCACTCGAGCAGCTTGAGCAGATTCTCGCCCGTGATGCCGCCCATGCGCGCAGCCTGTTCGTAGGTACGGGCGAACTGCTTCTCCAGCAGGCCGTACGTGTACTTCGCCTTCTGCTTCTCGCTGAGCTGCGTGCCGTACTCCGACACCTTCTTGCGCTTGCGCGCCAGACCGTGCTGTCCGGGAGGGAAGTTGCGCTTCTCGAGCACCTTGTCCGCACCATAGATAGCTTCGCCGAACTTACGGGCGATTTTCGATTTTGGTCCTATGTATTTTCCCATTGTCTTAACGTAATTAAAAAACCTTGAATTTGTCCTGAACCTCTTCCCCGAAACTATACGCGGCGACGGTTAGGAGCACGGCAGCCATTGTGCGGCAGCGGCGTGACGTCGATGATCTCCATGACCTCGATGCCCGCGCCGTGGATGGTGCGCACGGCCGACTCGCGGCCCGCACCCGGACCCTTGACGTAAACCTTCACCTTGCGCAGGCCCATGTCGTAGGCGACCTTGGCGCAATCGGCGGCCGACGTCTGTGCGGCGTACGGAGTATTCTTCTTCGAACCACGGAAACCCATCTTGCCGGCCGACGACCAACTGATGACGTCACCCACCTCGTTGGTGATGGTGATGATCACATTGTTGAAAGTGGAGTGCACATAGGCATTGCCCACGGCACCGACCTTAACAACCTTTTTCTTAACTGTTCCAGTTTTCTTTGCCATAATTCTCTAAAGATTACTTCGTTGCCTTTTTCTTGTTTGCGACGGTCTTCTTGCGGCCCTTGCGGGTACGCGCGTTGTTCTTGGTAGACTGACCGCGAACGGGCAGCCCCAGACGGTGACGGATGCCGCGATAGCAGCCGATATCCATCAGGCGCTTGATGTTGAGCTGGACCATCGAACGGCACTCGCCCTCGACCTTGATGCCCATTTCGGCGATCTGCGAACGGATGGCGCCCACCTGATCGTCCGTCCAGTCCTGTACTTTGACGTCGTAGCTGATACCAGCGGCGTCGAGAATCTTGCGAGCCGTCGAACGACCGATGCCATAAATGTAGGTCAGGCCGATCTCGCCTCTCTTATTTTTCGGTAAATCTACACCGACTATACGTGCCATATAAAATCTTCTCTTCTTTAATTAACCGTTAAAACATTAACCCTGGCGCATTTTGAACTTGGGATTCTTCTTGCAAATGACGTAGAGCTTGCCCTTGCGCTTCACAATCTTGCAATCCTCGCTTCTCTTCTTGATGGATGCTTTTACTTTCATGATTTTCAAGCAATCTAATGTTATTTGTACCGGAAAGATATACGTCCCTTCGTCAGATCGTAGGGCGTCATCTCCACTTTTACTTTATCTCCGGGAAGGATCTTGATGTAATGCATGCGCATCTTCCCCGAGATATGGGCCGTAAGCACGTGACCGTTGTCCAGCTCGACGCGGAACATGGCGTTGGACAACGCCTCGATGATCGTGCCGTCCCTTTCGATAGCAGCCTGTTTTGCCATAGAGTCTTAATTTTTTAGTGCCTGTTCGATGATACTGTAGTCCGTCAGCACGTCGGGACCCGACTTGCGGACCGCCACGGCGAACTCGAAGTGCGCCGCCGGCTTGCGGTCCCGCGTACGGACCGTCCAGCCATCCTGCTCGAAAACCACCGCCTTGGTCCCCATGTTGATCATGGGCTCGATGCAGATGACCATGCCCTCTTTGAGAAGGGGTCCTCTGCCGCGCGCGCCGTAGTTCGGAACACCGGGGTCTTCGTGCATTTTCCGACCCAAACCGTGTCCCTCCAGCTCGCGCACCACGCCGTAGCCGAAACGCTCGGCGTGCTCCTGCACGGCGGCCGATATGTCGCCCACGCGATTACCGGCCCTGGCCTGCGCCGTACCTTTATAAAGAGCCTCTTTGGTGACTTCCATCAGCCGCCGTACTTCCTCGGCGACCTCTCCCACGGCGAACGTATATGCCGAATCACCAACAAACCCCTTCATAAACGTACCGCAATCGACCGAAACGATGTCGCCCTCTTTGAGGACGCATTTCGAGGATGGGATACCGTGAACAACCTGCTCGTTTACCGAAATGCACAACGAAGCGGGAAATCCCTGATACCCGAGGAAAGCGGGAACCGCTCCGTGCGCCCGGATGAAATCCTCGGCGATCGTGTCCAACTCCTTGGTCGTGACGCCCGGACGAATGTGGCGACCCACCTCGGCCAGCGTCTTCGACACCAGGACGTTGTTTTCACGGAGCAGTTCGATCTCCTCGTCTGTCTTCAAGTAAATCATTTCTTCGCGTTAAGAACTCTTCGGAAAATCCTAATGACGCCCCTGGATACGGCCGGTCTTCATCAGACCGTCGTAGTGGCGCATCAGCAGGTAGCTCTCGATCTGCTTCAGAGTGTCGAGCACCACGCCCACCATGATCAGCAGCGACGTACCTCCGTAGAAGTAGGCGAACGCCTGCTGGATGCCCAGGAATTTCATCGCCAGCGCGGGCAGAATGGCCACGATGGCGAGGAAGAACGAGCCGGGAAGCGTGATACGCGTCATGATGGTGTCGATGTAGTTCACGGTCTGCTTGCCCGGTTTCACTCCCGGGATGAAGCCGCCATTGCGCTTCATGTCATCGGCCATCATTTGAGGATTGATGATAATCGCGGTGTAGAAGTAGGTGAACGCGATTACCAGCACCGCGAGCGTAAAGTTGTACCAGAAGCCGGTTATCGAGGTGAATGCGGCGGCGAAACCCGGAGCGGCGTTGGAGAACAGCGCCGGAATGAACATCAGGGCCTGCGCGAAGATGATGGGCATCACGTTGGCCGCATTCATCTTCAGCGGAATGTACTGCCGCACACCGCCGTACTGCTTGTTGCCGACGATACGCTTCGCATACTGCACGGGGACCTTGCGGACCGCCTGCACCAGGGCGATCGTCGCCATGAAGACGAGGAACAGGAGCACCAGTTCGAGAATCAGCATGATCGCGCTGCCCGAGGCCGTCTGGAAACGCGCATTGACCTCGGCCAGAAGCGCGTGGGGAAGACGGGCCACGATACCGATCATGATGATCAGCGAAATGCCGTTACCGATACCCTTGTCCGTGATCTTCTCGCCCAGCCACATGATGAACATGGTGCCGGCGATCAGAATCGTCGTGGCATAGGCGACGAAGCCGAACGTATTGCCGTAGACGAACGCCGTGGGGACCTGATGGTACAGGTTGGCGATGTAGGCCGGGCCCTGCAGGATCAGCACGCCGATCGTGAGGAAACGGGTCCACTGGTTCATCTTGCGGCGGCCGCTCTCACCTTCCTTCTGCATTTTCTGGAAATACGGGACCATCATGCCCATGAGCTGAATGATGATCGAGGCGGTGATGTACGGCATGACTCCGAGCGCGAAAATGGCGGCGTTGCCAAATGCACCGCCAGAGAAGACGTTCAGCAGGCCCAGAAGCCCGTTGCCTTCCAACTGGCTGGCATACGCCGACCCCTCGCCCAGGGCGTTGGGGTTGATGCCCGGAATCACGACGAAACTGCCCAAGCGATAGACCAGCAGCAGCCCGATCGTGTACAACACACGCTTGCGCAGCTCCTCGATCTTGTAGATGTTCTTGAGCGTTTCAACCAATTTCTTGTTGGTCGCCAGAAGAGCGATGACCACTATAAAGACGATACCAACAATGAGATACTGATTCATAATAGTGAAGTGCTAAAGGTTACAGTTTTTCGACGCTGCCGCCGGCCGCCGTGATCGCCGCCTCGGCGCTCTTCGAGAAGGCGTGCGCCTTGACGGCCAGCGCCTTCGTGATCGAGCCGTTGCCCAGAATCTTCACCTTGTCCTTCGACGAGATGAAACCTGCGTCCACGAGCGTGTCGATCGTAACCTCCGTCAGCGACTTCTTGGCCGCCAGCTCCTCGAGCGTCGAAAGGTTGATGGCCTTGAATTCGACACGCTTGAGGTTCGTGAAGCCGAACTTGGGAAGACGGCGCTGAAGCGGCATCTGACCGCCCTCGAAACCGAGCTTGCGCGAGTAACCCGAACGCGACTGAGCGCCCTTGTGACCGCGGGTGGCCGTGCCGCCGTACCCCGAACCTGCACCGCGGCCGATTCGCTTGTCGTGGTGCGTAGAACCCTTTGCGGGTTTGAGATTATTGAGTTCCATTGCTAAAAATTCCGTTTGCAGTTAGACTTATTCGGCTTTCGCAGCCTTTGCGGCGACCTCTTCAACCTTGACGAGGTGCTTCACGCGCTCGATCATGCCCTTGATGATAACCGAATCGTCGTGCTCGACGCTCGCGTTGATCTTCTTCAGGCCCAGCGCGTCGAGGTTCTTGCACTGACGCTCCGTGGCACCGATGCGGCTCTTGATCTGGGTGATTTTCAATCTTGCCATTTTGTCCTTGAGAATTAACCGTTAAACACCTTGTCCATCGAGATCCCGCGCAGGCGTGCCACGCTGTGCGCGTCGCGCAGCTCGCACAGGGCGCCGATGGTCGCCTTCACCAGGTTGTGGGGGTTCGACGAACCCTTGCTCTTGGCAAGCACGTTCTTCACGCCCACCGACTCCAGCACGGCACGCATGGCGCCGCCGGCGATGATACCCGTACCGGGAGCGGCCGGACGAATCATCACGAGCGAGCCGCCGTAACGCTGCTCCTGCTTGTGGGGAATCGTACCGTTGATGACCGGGATCTTCACCAGGTTCTTCTTGGCATCCTCCACGCCCTTGGCGATGGCGGCCTGCACCTCCGAAGCCTTGCCCAGGCCGTAGCCCACCACGCCGTCCTCGTTGCCTACGACGACGATGGCCGAGAAACTGAACGTGCGGCCGCCCTTCGTAACCTTCGTTACACGCTGAATGCTGACGAGACGGTCCTTGAGTTCGAGGTCGCTCGTGCGTACTTTCTTTATGTTGGTATTTGCCATGATCGTTTAGAATTTAAGTCCGCCTTCGCGTGCTGCTTCGGCCAGCTGTTTAACTCGTCCGTGATAAAGGTAACCGTTGCGGTCGAAAGCGACGGCCGAAATGCCTTTGGCCGCAGCGCGCTCGGCGGCCAGCTTGCCCACCAGGGCGGCCACTTCGCACTTGGTCTTGCCGGCGGCGGCTTCGGCCACCTCCTTGTCCAGCGAGGAGGCCGTCGCGAGGGTCACACCTGCGAGGTCATCAATAAACTGCACGTAGATCTGCTTGTTGCTACGGAATACAGTCATGCGAGGCTGTGCGGGCGTTCCGCTCACGATCTTGCGGATACGCATCTTGATCCTCTCTCTTCTTTCTATCTTGTTCAGTGACATAACTTCAGACTATTTACTATTTAGCACCTGCGGATTTGCCGGCCTTGCGACGGATCTGCTCGCCGACGAACTTGATACCCTTGCCCTTGTACGGCTCCGGCTTGCGCAGCGAGCGGAGCTTGGCGGCCACCTGGCCGATGAGCTGCTTGTCGGCGCTCTTGAGCGTCACGATCGGGTTGCCCTTCTTCTCCGTGACGGCCGTGGCGGTCACCTCCTTCGGAAGCAGGAAATGCGTATCGTGCGAATAGCCCAGGCTCATCTCGAGCACCTGGCCCTTCACCTCGGCCTTGAAGCCGACGCCCACGAGCTCCTGCTTGATCTCGTAACCCTTCGACACGCCGACGACCATGTTCTGGATCAGCGCGCGGTAGAGTCCGTGCATCGAACGGTGGCGGGGCTGGTTCGTGGGACGGGTCACGATCACGGCGGGCGTCTCCGCGCCCGTGTGGGGATCCGTGTGCGTGCCGACCTCTACTTTGATATCCGAGTCCACCTTCTGGCTCAGCGTCCCGAGTGGCCCTTTCACGCTTACCGTATTGTCGGCTGCGACCTCCACGGTCACGCCGGCAGGCAGGTTTACAGGTAATTTACCAATTCTTGACATTGTCTCTGTACGTTTTGAAAATTTGCAATTAGTAGATGTAGCACAGCACCTCGCCGCCCACGTTCTCCTTGCGGGCCTTGGCGTCGGTCATGATGCCTTTCGAAGTCGAGAGGATGGCGATGCCCAGACCGTTCAGCACGCGGGGCATGTCCGCAACCGACGCATACTGGCGCAGACCGGGACGGCTCACGCGCTTGAGGTTCTTGATGGCGTTGGTCTTCGTGGCGGCGTCCCACTTCAGCGCGATCTTGATCGAGGGGTGTCCCTTCTCGTCGGTGTCGAACTTGTAAGCGAGGATGTAGCCCTGCTCGTAGAGGATCTTGGTGATCTCCTGTTTAATTTTGGAACCGGGAGCTTCAACCACTTTGTGGTTGGCTTTCACCGCGTTTCTAATTCTGGTCAGAAAGTCCGCGATAGGATCAGTCATAACGAATAGAAGTTAAAATTAAAAAATGGTTAATTATTTATGCTTCAGCGCATTGCCTGTCTCCCGACATCTCCTGCGCCTCCGCCGTTCTCGTTTTGCGCTTCCCCCGCGGCCCGCCGCACGGCGATCCGGCCCGGGTATAAAAGCGCGCAAATATACGTATTATTTCTCAAATCACCAAGTTACGGGTCCGTTTTTACCCGCTCCGGACACGGCCCCCGGGAACGCAGACAATGTTAGCACCCCTTGTGTCGCTAACATCCGTCCGCACACGTTCCCCTTCCGTTCCGGGCCGGGAGGGCCCCTCGGTCGAGAAATCTGTACCAAATGCCGAACCTTTCGCAACGCCCCACATACCGGGAAGTTACCGCTTGCGGCGGCACTTTCCCCGATACTGCGGCGAAGTTACACGGGTTCCGCACCCTTATAAGCTCCGCGTCCTTCCGAGGGTCTCCCGGAGAGTTTCCGCGGCTCTGCGCCGTCGGAAAACGCCTTCGGACCCTTTGCAGGCTTCCACACCTTCCGGACGTTCGGAACTCGATATCGAAAGACCGGAAGCCGGAACCATGCGCGGTTCCCGCTTCCGGGTCGTTGCTACCAGCTGGCCTTCGTCACACCGGGAATCAGCCCCTTCGAAGCCATCTCGCGGAACTGGATACGGCTGATGCCGAACAGGCGGATATAGCCCTTGGGACGGCCGGTGATCTTGCAGCGGTTGTGCTGGCGGATCGGATTCGAGTTGCGGGGCAGCTTCGACAGTGCGATCCAGGCCTCCTCGTGATCCATCTCACCGCTCTTCACCTTGGCAGCGATCTCCTCGCGCTTGTGGGCGTAACGCTTCGCGAGCTTCTCACGCTTCACCTCGCGTGCCTTCATCGATTCTTTTGCCATAGCTTAATTCTTTTTAGCGTTCTTGAAAGGAAGGCCGAACTCGCGGAGCAGGGCGTAAGCCTCCTCGTCGGTCTTGGCCGTCGTTACGAAGGTGATCTCCATGCCGAAGATCTTGGTGATCTTGTCGATGTCGATCTCCGGGAAGATGATCTGCTCGGTGATGCCGAGGGTGTAGTTGCCCTGACCGTCGAACTTCTCGTTGATGCCCTTGAAGTCGCGGATGCGGGGGAGCGCCACGGCGATCAGACGCTCGAGGAACTCGTACATCTTCGTATCGCGCAGCGTCACGCGCACGCCGATCGGCATGCCCTTGCGCAGCTTGAAGTTGGAGATGTCCTTCCGCGAACGGGTCTGCACGGCCTTCTGGCCGGCGATCTGCGTCAGCTCGGCCTCGGCCACGTCGATCAGCTTCTTGTCGGCGACGGCCTGACCCATACCCTGGTTGATTACGATCTTGGTGAGCTTCGGGCACTGCATTACGCTCGAGTAGCCGAACTCCTTCATAAGGGCAGGCATGATCTGCTCCTTATACTGTGTCTTGAGTGTAGGTACGTATGCCATTATTTGATCTCCTCCCCTGACTTTTTAGCGTAACGAACTAATTTACCTTTGGCGTCCTTCTTGCGGCCGACCTTGGTGGGTTTGCCCGACTTGGGGTCGATGAGCATCAGGTTCGAAATGTGGATCGGAGCCTCCTGCTCGAGGATACCGCCCTGGGGATTCTTCGCATTGGGCTTGGTGGCCTTCTTGACGATGTTCACACCCTCGACGATGGCACGCTGCTTCGAAACCTCGACCTTCAGGACTTTGCCCTGCTGGCCCTTGCTGTCACCGGCGATGACCTGAACCTGGTCCCCCTTCTTAATATGTAATTTCACTGACATATCCGAAATTGTTTTTATGATTACAATACTTCGGGTGCGAGGGAGATAATCTTCATATACTGGTCACGCAGCTCACGAGCCACGGGGCCGAATATACGAGTACCGCGCATTTCACCCTGGTTGTTAAGCAGCACCACGGCATTGTCGTCGAAACGAATGTACGAACCGTTGGCACGGCGGATTTCCTTCGTGGTCCGCACCACGACGGCCTTCGACACGGCGCCCTTCTTGACGTCGCCCGAAGGAGTCGCGCTCTTCACCGCAACCACGATCTTATCGCCGATAGATGCGTAGCGGCGCTTCGTGCCGCCGAGCACCCGGATGCAAAGTACCTCCTTCGCTCCGCTGTTATCAGCTACTACGAGTCTACTTTCCTGTTGTATCATAACTACTTAGCTCTTTCAATGATTTGTACTAATCTCCAACGCTTCGTCTTGCTCAGCGGGCGGGTCTCCATGATGCGCACCGTATCGCCCTCCTTGCACGTCTCGTCGAGCGACTCGGCGACGAACTTCGTCGTCTTATTGACGAACTTGCCGTAGATAGGATGCTTCACCTTACGCGCTACCGCAACCACAATGGTTTTAGCCATCTTGTTGCTGACAACCACACCGATACGCTCTTTTCTCAGATTTCTTTCCATAGTTGTACTACTTATTTAGCGTTTTTTTGACGCAGAATCGTCAGCATGCGAGCTATATCTCTGCGGTTCTTCTTAATGATCGACGGGTTCTCGACGGGGGACACGGCGTGCTGCACCTTCAGCTTGGCGAGCTGGGCCTTTTCGGTCTCGATGCGTTCCGCGAGGTCCTTCGTCGAAAGGTCCTTGATTTCTGCACTTTTCATCTTGCGTTCCCTTAAATTGTGGTTTCGACGTAGTCACGTCTTACGATAAACTTGGTGGTAATAGGCAGTTTCTGGGCTCCCAGACGCAGCGCCTCCTGCGCTACGGCCAGGGGCACGCCCTCCGCCTCGAAGAGAATGCGTCCCGGAGTTACGGGCGCCACGAAGCCTTCGGGGTTACCCTTACCCTTACCCATACGCACCTCGGCGGGCTTCTTCGTGATGGGTTTGTCGGGGAAAATGCGGATCCAGAGCTGACCTTCACGCTTCATGTAACGCGTAATGGCCTGACGGGCCGCCTCTATCTGACGACCCGTGATCCAGGTCGATTCAAGTGCCTTGATTGCGAACGATCCGTATGCGAGCTGGTTACCTCTTTGAGCAAGCCCCTTCATACGGCCTTTCTGCATTCTTCTAAATTTGGTCTTTTTCGGCTGTAACATGTTAGTTCTGCTTTAAAAAGGTCCTTACTACTGATTGTTGTTGCGACGGTCCCCGCGACGTCCGCCCCGGCGGTCGCCGCCACGACGGTCCCCGCCGCGACGCTCCCGGCGGTCGCCGCGCTCGCCGCGGTCGCCCGAAGCGGCCTGCGCCGAGGCTCCGGCGATCTCGAACAGATCGCGCTTGCCGTACACCGTGCCCTGGCAGATCCAGACCTTCACGCCCAGGATGCCCACCTTGGTGAGCGCCTCCGTGAGGCAGTAGTCGATGTCGGCACGGAAGGTGTGCAGCGGAATGCGTCCCTCCTTGATCGTCTCCGTGCGGGCCATCTCGGCGCCGCCGACACGGCCGGCCACCTGCACCTTGATGCCCTCGGCGCCCATGCGCATCGTCGATGCCACGGCCGTCTTCACGGCACGGCGGAACGACACGCGGCCCTCGAGCTGACGGGCGATGTTCTGGCCCACGATGACGGCATCCACCTCGGGACGCTTCACCTCGAAGATGTTGATCTGGATCTCCTTGCCGGTGAGCTTCTTGAGCTCCTCCTTGAGCTTGTCCACCTCCTGGCCGCCCTTGCCGATGATGATACCCGGACGTGCGGTCGAGATCGTAACCGTGACCAGCTTCAGCGTGCGCTCGATGATGATCTTCGAGATCGAAGCCTTCTGCAGACGGACATTCAGATACTTGCGGATCTTGGCGTCCTCGACGAGCTTGTCGGAGAAATCCTTGCCACCGAACCAGTTGGAATCCCAACCGCGGATGATACCAAGACGATTTGCTATCGGATTAACTTTCTGTCCCATCTGATTACTTGTTTTCTACGGTTACCATTTTGTCTATTACGATCGTCACATGGTTCGAACGCTTGCGGATACGGTGTGCGCGACCCTGCGGAGCAGCCTGAATGCGCTTCAGCATGCGGCCGCCGTCCACGAATACCTCCTTCACGCAGAGCTTCGTGTCCTCCAGACGCTCCGATTCGTTCTTGGCCTCCCAGTTGGCGATCGCCGACTTGAGGAGCTTCTCCATACGGATCGAGGCCTCCTTCTTCGAGTAGCGGAGGATACCCAGCGCCTTGTTGATCTCCACGCCGCGGATGATGTCGGCCACCAGGCGCATCTTACGGGGAGAGGTCGGGCAGTCGCGCATGACGGCGATTGCCTTCTGCTTCTTTTCAGCCTTCAGTTTCTCGGCTCTATTTGCTTTTCTTGCACCCATTTTCTACCTATTTTTTCTTGTTACCTGCATGACCACGGAAGTTGCGCGTGGGAGCAAACTCACCGAGTTTGTGTCCTACCATGTTCTCCGTCACATACACCGGGATGAATTTGTTTCCGTTGTGAACGGCGATCGTCTGACCCACGAAGTCAGGCGAGATCATACTTGCTCGTGACCATGTCTTGATTACCGACTTCTTGTTTCCTTCGGCCTGGGCCACCACTTTGGCCTCGAGCTTGGGGTCGATAAACGGTCCTTTTTTCAATGAACGGCTCATTATGTACTCTTTTTAATTATTTTTTCTTCTTGGAAATAATAAACTTCGAGGTCGTCTTCTTCGGATTACGCGTCTTGTAACCCTTGGCAAGCAGACCCTTGCGCGAACGCGGGTGACCGCCCGACGCACGACCTTCGCCACCGCCCATCGGGTGATCAACCGGGTTCATCACGACGCCGCGGTTGCGGGGACGACGGCCGCGCCAACGCTCACGACCGGCCTTGCCCGAGCTTTCGAGGCTGTGGTCGATATTCGACACGACACCCACCGTAGCGCGGCAAGTTACGAGTACCATACGAGTCTCGCCCGAAGGCAGCTTGATGATGGCGAATTTGCCCTCACGAGCCAGCAACTGGGCGTAGGAACCGGCCGAACGCGCCATGGCTGCGCCCTGACCGGGGTAGAGTTCGATGTTGTGGACGACCGTACCCAGGGGAATCTCGCTCAGGAAGAGCGTGTTTCCGACCTCGGGAGCGACACCTGCGCCGCTCATTACGGTCTGGCCCACCTGGAGGCCGTTCGGTGCGATGATATAGCTCTTCTCACCGTCGGCATACACCAGAAGTGCAATGCGTGCAGTACGATTGGGGTCGTACTCGATAGATTTTACAGTCGCAGGGATGCCGTCCTTCGAGCGCTTGAAATCGACCAGACGGTACATCTGCTTGTGACCGCCGCCGATATAGCGTACCGTCATCTTGCCGACGTTGTTGCGGCCGCCCGTGCTCTTCTTGGGGCTGAGAAGCGATTTTTCCGGCGTCGATTTGGTGATCTCGTCGAACGTGCCGATAATCTTATGTCGCGTACCTGCGGTAACAGGTTTGAATTTTCTTACTGCCATCTCCGTTAGATATTACTGTAAAAATCTATCTTGTCTCCATCCTTCAAGGTGACGATCGCCTTCTTGAAGTTGTTAGCGCGGCCCTCGAGCAGACCCGCCTTCGTATAGCGGCTCTTGAGCTTACCCATGTAGTTCACGGTGTTCACGTCCGTTACGACGACGTTGTACATCTGCTCTACGGCATTGCGAATCTGCAGCTTGTTAGCCCTCACGTCAACGATAAAACCGTAGCGATTCAACTTTTCGCCCTGAATCGTCATTTTCTCGGTCAAAACCGGCTTAATAATAATGTCCATTGTAACTTTGCGTTTTTAAGCTAACATCGTATTCAAAACATTCTCGGCGCCCTCCACCATCACGATGGCCGATGCGTTCATCACGTCGTAGGTGCAGACGTTCTGAGCCAGCACGGGCTTCACGTACGGGAGGTTGCGGCACGACAACTGCACGTTCACGTTCGATTCCGGCAGTACGAGGAGCACCTTCTTGTCCGACACCTTCAGCGCCTCGGCCAGCGCCACGACCGACTTGGTCTTGGGGGCCTCCATCGAGATCGCCTCGACGACGCTGATCGCTCCGGCCTGCGCCTTGTAGGTCAGCGCGCTGCGGCGTGCCAGTTGCTTGAGCTTCTTGTTGAGCTTGAAGCTGTAGTCGCGGGGCTGGGGTCCGAACACGCGGCCGCCGCCCGGGAAAAGCGGCGAGAGGATGCTGCCGCAGCGGGCGCCGCCCGTGCCTTTCTGACGCTTGAGCTTGCGCGTCGAACCGGCAACCTCGTTGCGCTGCTTCGACTTGTGCGTGCCCTGACGCTGATCGGCCAGATACTGCTTCACGTCGAGGTAGATAGCGTGGTCATTAGCCTCCACGCCGAAAACGGCGTCCGAAAGGACTACCTTACGTCCCGTTTCCTTTCCTTGTGTGTTCAATACAGCTAATTCCATACTACTTCTCAATTGTTAAATAAGCACCTTTTGCACCCGGAATCGAACCCTTCACGAGGATCAGGTTGCTCTCGGGAATAACCTTCAAAACCTTCAGGTTAAGCACCTTAACCTGCTCTCCGCCCATCTGGCCAGGCAGACGCTTGCCCTTGAAGACGCGCGACGGATAGGACGATGCGCCCAGCGAACCGGGCTTGCGCTGACGGTTGTGCTGGCCATGGGTCTGACCGCCCACGCCGCCGAAGCCGTGACGCTTCACGACGCCCTGGAAGCCTTTGCCTTTCGAAATCCCGGTCACGTCCACCCAGTCCTCCTCCGAGAAGAGGTCCACGGTCAGCGTGTCGCCGAGCGCCACTTCGGGCATCCCCTTGAACTCGGCCATCTTGCGCTTGGGGGTCGTGCCGGCTTTCTTGAAGTGACCTAACAAACTGCTGCTGGTGTGCTTTTCACTTTTCTCGTCATAGGCAATCTGAACCGCCTCGTAGGAGTCCTTCTCGACGGTTTTGATTTGCGTAACAACGCAGGGACCAGCCTCGATGACAGTGCATGGTATGTTCTTACCCTCGGCACTGTAAACGGAAGTCATTCCGATTTTCTTTCCAATAAGTCCTGACATTTGTTGTCAATTGTTTGTTATAAAATACTGAAAGTGATGTTTCTTCATCGCTCTCCCACCGATGCGCCGGCGACGGCGGCCGAGCCGCCGCGCCGCGCCGGTAAGGAATGCTCCCGGTCGCCGCAGCGGCCGGAGTTCGTCATGCTGCCGGATCAGACCTTGATCTCGACCTCGACACCCGAAGGAAGTTCGAGTTTCATCAACGCGTCGATCGTCTTGGGCGTGGACGAGTAGATGTCGAGAATGCGCTTGAAGGTGCAGAGCTGGAACTGCTCGCGGGCCTTCTTGTTCACGAAGGTCGAACGGTTCACCGTAAAGATCTGCTTGTGCGTGGGGAGGGGAACCGGACCGCTCACGACAGCGCCCGTGCTCTTCACGGTCTTCACAATCTTCTCGGCCGACTTGTCCACAAGATTGTGATCGAATGACTTTAACTTAATTCTAATCTTCTGGTTCATATGTTTGCTTATTCTATATCCTTACGTTTACCACTCGCTTTCTCGATGATCTCCTTGGCCAGGTTGGCAGGAACCTCCTCGAAGTGCGAGAACTCCATGGACGAGGTGGCGCGGCCCGACGAAATCGTGCGCAGCACGGTCACGTAGCCGAACATTTCCGACAGGGGAACCTTCGCCTTCACGACGCGCGCCGTACCTTTCGACTCCATGCCGGTAATCTGGCCGCGGCGCTTGTTCAGGTCGCCGATGATGTCGCCCATATTCTCCTCGGGGGTCACGACCTCCACGGACATTACGGGCTCCAGAATCACCGAACCCGCCTTGGGAGCGGCATTGCGGTAACCGTTGCGGGCAGCGATCTCGAACGACAACTGGTCGGAGTCCACGGGGTGGAACGAACCGTCGAGCAGCGTGATCTTCATCGAGTCCATCGGATAGCCGGCCAGCGCACCGTTGGCCATGGCCGACTCGAAACCCTTCTGAACCGACGGGATGAACTCCTTGGGAATGTTGCCGCCCTTGACCTGATCCACGAACTCCAGACCCATCTTGCCGTCCTCGGCGGGACCGATCTCGAAGATGATGTCGGCGAACTTACCGCGGCCGCCGGTCTGCTTCTTGAAGACCTCGCGGTGCTGGACCGTCTTGGTGAGCGACTCCTTGTAGTTCACCTGCGGAGCGCCCTGGTTGATCTCCACGCCGAACTCGCGGCGCAGACGGTCCACGATGATGTCGAGGTGCAACTCGCCCATGCCGCTGATCACCGTCTGACCCGAATCCTCGTCGGTGTGCACCGTGAAGGTGGGGTCCTCTTCGGCCAGCTTCGCCAGCGCGATGCCGAGCTTGTCGAGGTCCTTCTGGGTCTTGGGCTCCACGGCCAGACCGATCACCGGTTCGGGGAAGGTCATCTGCTCGAGCACGATCGGAGCGTTCTCGGCGCAGAGCGTGTCGCCCGTGCGGATCTCCTTGAAACCTACGGCCGCGCAGATGTCGCCGGCGCCGACGGTCTCCATCGGGTTCTGCTTGTTGGCGTGCATCTGGTAGATGCGGCTGATACGCTCGCGCTTGCCGCTGCGTGCGTTGAGCACGTACGAACCGGCATCGAGCTTGCCCGAGTAAACGCGGACGAAAGCCAGACGTCCCACGAAGGGGTCGGTGGCGATCTTGAAGGCCAGGCCGCAGAAAGGATCCTCTTCCGAAGCGTGGCGGACCTCCTCCTGCTCGGTCTTGGGGTTCATGCCCGTCACGGCCGGAACGTCCAGCGGCGAAGGCAGGAACGCCATCACGTAGTCGAGCAGCTTCTGCACGCCCTTGTTGTGGAACGACGAACCGCAGAGCATCGGGACGATCTGCATGGAGATCGTGGCCTTGCGGATGGCTGCGAGCAGCTCGTCGGGCGTGATCGAATCGGGATCCTCGAAGAACTTCTCCATCAGCGCGTCGTCCGTAGCGGCGACCTCCTCGATGAGTTTGGCGCGCCACTCGGCGGCCTCGGCCTTCATCGCCTCGGGAATCTCGCGCAGCTCGAAGTTGTCGCGGACGGTCTTGTCGTCGAAATAGTAGATCGCATTATTATATATAAGGTCTACCAGTCCCTCGAACTTGTCCTCGGCGCCGATAGGCAGTACGACCGGGAGGGCCGTAGCGCCGAAGTGCTCCTTGATCTGCGCGCAGACCGACAGGAAGTCGGCGCCCGTGCGGTCCATCTTATTGACGTAACCGATACGGGGAACGTTGTATTTGTCGGCCTGACGCCATACGGTCTCCGACTGCGGCTCCACGCCGCCCACGGCGCAGAACGTGGCGATCGCGCCGTCGAGCACGCGCAGCGAACGCTCCACCTCGACGGTGAAGTCCACGTGTCCCGGGGTGTCGATCAGGTTGATCTGGTACTGGTGGTCCTTGTACTGCCAGAAGGCCGTCGTGGCGGCCGAGGTGATCGTGATGCCGCGCTCCTGCTCCTGGACCATCCAGTCCATCGTAGCGCCGCCCTCGTGCACCTCGCCGATCTTGTGGGTCTTGCCCGTGTAGAAAAGGATTCGCTCGGACGTGGTGGTCTTACCGGCGTCGATGTGAGCCATGATGCCGATATTGCGAGTGTAATGTAAATCTCTGGTTGCCATCTTTCTGTCCCTGTTTTAGAATCTGAAGTGTGCGAATGCCTTGTTGGCCTCGGCCATGCGGTGCATCTCCTCCTTGCGCTTGAAGGCGGCACCCTGCTGGTTGTAGGCGTCCACGATCTCTGCTGCGAGCTTATCAGCCATCGTCTTGCCGGCGCGCTTGCGGGAATAGAGGACAAGGTTCTTCATGGAAATAGAAATCTTGCGCTCCGGACGAACCTCCATAGGAACCTGGAAGGTGGCGCCACCGATACGCTTCGACTTCACTTCGACCTGAGGAGTGATGTTCTCGAGGGCCTGTTTCCAGATTTCCAGCGGAGATTTATCAGCATCCTTCATCTTCTTGCCCACGATCTCGAGCGAGTCGTAGAAAATCGTGTAGGCAATACTCTTCTTACCATCCAGCATAAGGTTGTTCACGAAACGGGTCACGGCCACGTCTCCGAACTTCGGATCCGGAAGTAGAATTCGCTTCTTTGGCTTAGCTTTTCTCATTGCTATTTAAATGTGCTTCTTGTTAAATGGTTCTCGATTGACTATTTGCCCGCCTTGGGACGCTTGGCGCCGTACTTCGAACGACGCTGACGGCGACCGTCCACGCCGGCCGAGTCGAGCGCGCCGCGCACGAGGTGATAACGCACGCCGGGGAGGTCCTTCACACGACCGCCGCGGACGAGCACGATCGAGTGCTCCTGCAGGTTGTGGCCCTCGCCGGGGATGTAGGCATTGACCTCCTTGCCGTTGGTCAGACGAACACGCGCCACCTTACGCATAGCCGAGTTAGGCTTCTTCGGGGTCGTCGTGTACACACGGGTACAAACGCCGCGACGCTGGGGACACGCTGCGAGTGCCGGGGACTTCGACTTGTCCTCCATGCTCACTCGACCGTTTCTCACTAACTGTTGAATAGTTGGCATTTCTTAAACTGTCCTTTAAGTTGTTAAAAAATCTATTTCCATTGTCCAAAATGGACTGCAAAGGTACGCAATTTTTTGGAAATACAATATATATGCGGCTCTTTTTTCGCGTTTTCACGGGTTTTCGCGCCGCTTACGATTCTTTTTATTTATAATTTTGAAAAACATATAAACAAATCATTATATATAAAACCGTAACGGACTCGATTCCAAAGCATTGACCCGCACAGGCAAAAAAAAAAGGCCGGAGCCTTCCGAAAGGCTCCGGCCCGACAGGGCAATCCGCTGCGGATCACTTCTTTTCGCAGCCGCACTCGGAGGAGGCCACCAGCATCCAGACCAGCTTTTCCTGTTCCCTCAGGTAATCGCTCATCAGGGCCGCGGTCCCCTCGTCTCCGGCCTCCGAAGCCTGCGCGAGCAGCTTGCGCTCCTCGCCGATCAGGTGGCCGTAACTCTCCAGCACCAGCTTCACCGCCTCGTCCGAGCACGAGATGCCCGAGACCTCCTTCAGACGGGCCGACCGCAGGTACTCGCTGAACCGGTTCTCGGGAACCTCCCCGAGCATCAGGATCCGCTCGGCCAGTTCGTCGGCCTTTTCGGAAACGTCGTCATACAGCTCCTCGAATTTGGCGTGCAGCACGAAGAAGCCGTGTCCCTTGATGTTCCAGTGCAGTCCGCGCAGGTTCGAATAGAAAATCTGATAGTCGGCCAAAAGCTGCTTCAGCGAAGCGGCCACACCCTTGGCCGCGGATGCATCGAGATGCAAAAAATCCATTGTTTTCATAATCGTAATCGGTATTGGTTAATAAATTTTACAAATATTGTTTCTAATTTTCATAGGCAAAGATAATACTAATATTCCGGCTTGTCAAATCTTTATTTTTTATATGCCAATAGGTTAAGCCTATATCCGGAGCGAACGGGGAGCAAATACCGCGCCGGAGCATCCGGAAAGGCCGCCTTTTCCCGGCCGGGCCGGACAGCGGCGCGGGCGGCAAACCGGAAAAACGGGAGGTTTCCGGCGCGGAATCCGAAAAGTTTTCCTTAATTTTGCGGGAAATTCGGCAATAAATCGAAACCAGATATGGAGTACAATTTCAAGGAGATCGAATCCCGGTGGCAGCAGCGCTGGAGAGAGAACAAGACCTACCGCGTCGAAACGGACCCCTCGCGGCCCAAATTCTACGTCCTCGACATGTTTCCCTATCCTTCGGGGGCGGGCCTGCACGTCGGGCATCCGCTGGGCTACATCGCCTCGGACATCTATTCGCGCTACAAACGCCTCAAGGGGTTCAACGTCCTGCACCCGATGGGTTACGACGCGTTCGGTCTTCCGGCCGAGCAGTACGCCATCCAGACGGGACAGCACCCGGCCGTGACGACCGAGCGCAACATCGCCCGCTACCGCGAGCAGCTCGACAAGATCGGCTTCTCGTTCGACTGGGACCGCGAGGTGCGCACGTGCGATCCGAAATACTACAAGTGGACGCAGTGGGCCTTCCTCAAAATGTTCGCCTCCTACTACTGCAACGACAGGCAGCAGGCGCGTCCGATCGAGGAGCTGAAGGCCGCCTTCGCCGCATCGGGGACCGAGGGGCTGAACGTCGCCTGCACGACCGAAATGCGTTTCACGGCCGCGGAGTGGAACGCCTGGGACGAGGTGCGGCGCGAGCAGGTGCTGCAAAACTACCGTCTGGCCTACCGAGCCGACACAATGGTGAACTGGTGTCCGAAGCTGGGCACGGTGCTGGCCAACGACGAGGTGCGCGACGGATTGTCGGTGCGCGGAGGCTATCCCGTGGAGCAGAAGCGCATGAAGCAATGGCTGCTCCGCGTGACGGCCTACGCCCAGCGGATGCTCGACGGGCTGGAGGGGCTCGAATGGAGCGACTCGCTCAAGGAGATCCAGCGCAACTGGATCGGCCGTTCGGTCGGTGCGCAGGTCTTCTTCGACATCCAGGGTTCGGACCGCAAGCTCGAAATCTTCACCACGCGTCCCGACACGATCTTCGGCGTGACGTTCATGGTCATCGCCCCCGAACACGAGTGGGTCGGCGAGCTCACCACGCCCGAAAACCGGGACGCCGTCGAACGGTACATCGCCGAGGCGCGGAAGCGCTCGGAGCGCGAGCGCATCGCCGAGACGCGGCGCGTGAGCGGCGTGGCGACGGGCTCCTGCGCGGTGAATCCCTTCACCGGGAAAGCCATTCCGATCTACGTCTCGGACTACGTGCTGGCCGGTTACGGCACGGGGGCCATCATGGCCGTCCCGGCGCACGACTCGCGCGACTGGGCCTTCGCGCGCCACTTCGGACTGGAGGTGATCCCGGTGGTCGAAGGCGGCGACGTCGAGAAGGAGTCCTACGACGCCAAGGCCGGCCGGATGATCAACTCGGGATTCCTCGACGGCAAGGAAGTCAAGGAGGCCATCGCGCTGATGTTCGACGAGGTGGAGCGGCGCGGTCTGGGCAAACGCCTGGTCAATTACCGGCTGCGCGACGCCATCTTCTCGCGCCAGCGCTACTGGGGCGAGCCGTTCCCGATCTATTACAGGGACGACGTGGCCCGTCCGCTCGCGGAAGACGCGCTGCCGCTCGAGCTGCCCCCGATCGAGGATTTCGGACCCACGGCCGAGGGCGAACCGCCGCTGGCCCGCGCGAAGGGGTGGCACACCCCCGACGGGTATCCCTACGAGCTCTCGACGATGCCCGGGTTCGCCGGCTCGTCGGCCTACTACCTGCGCTACATGGACCCGCACAACGACGAGGCGCTCGTCGGCAGGGAGGCCGACGAATACTGGCGCAGCGTCGATCTCTACGTCGGCGGCATCGAGCACGCCACGGGCCACCTCATGTATTCGCGTTTCTGGAACATGTTCCTCTACGACCTGGGATACGTCTGCGAGCCGGAACCGTTCCGCAAACTCGTCAATCAGGGCATGATCCAGGGCCGTTCGAACTTCGTCTATCGCGTCGTGGGGACCAACAAGTTCGTATCGTTCGGGCTCAAGGAGCAATACGAGACGCAGGAGATCCACGTGGACGTGAACATCGTGAAGAACGACATCCTGGACCAGGAGGCCTTCCGCCGCTGGATGCCCGACTTCCGGGACGCGGAGTTCATCCTCGAAGACGGCAGATACGTCTGCGGCTGGGCCGTCGAGAAAATGTCGAAATCCATGTACAACGTCGTGAATCCCGACTACATCGTGGAGAACTACGGCGCCGACACGCTGCGCATGTACGAAATGTTCCTCGGGCCGCTCGAACAGTCGAAGCCCTGGGACACGAACGGCATCGACGGCGTGCACAAATTCCTGCGCCGCTTCTGGAGGCTGTTCTTCGACCGCGACGGGAAGCTGGCCGTGACCGGCGACGCGGCGACCGAAAAGGAGCTGCGCACGCTGCACAAGACGATCCGCAAGGTGACCGACGACATCGAGAACTTCTCGTTCAACACCTCCGTCGCGGCCTTCATGATCTGCCTCAACGAGCTGGGCGACTGCTCCAAGCGCGAGGTGCTCGAACCCCTCACGGTGCTCATCGCGCCCTTCGCGCCGCACATCGCCGAGGAACTCTGGTCGCAGCTGGGCAACGCCGGCTCGGTCTGCGACGCTGCCTATCCCGTCTGCGACGAGAAGTACCTGAAGCAAAACGCCTTCGAATACCCCGTTTCGATCAACGGCAAACTCCGCTTCAGAAAGGAGTACGCCGCGTCGATGACCCCGGCCGAGATCCAGGCCGACGTCGTCGCCGCCCCCGAGGCGCAGAAATGGATCGAGGGCCGCACGCCGAAAAAGGTGATCGTCGTGCCGGGCAAGATCATCAACATCGTCATCTGACCCGTCCACGCACGCCAGACCGTCCGGCAAATCTTCCGGCCCCGGGACTCCGCCGTGCGGCGGAGACGAAGGAGGCGCGGTCCGATCTGCCGGACGGTCCGTTCACGGAATCCCGCCCGAAATCGCATATCCCCATGAAACGCATCCTCGCACTGCTCGCCGCATCGCTGCTCTTCACCGCCCCGGCCGCCGCACAGCGGCACGGCGAAGCCGCGGTGCTCAAAATCTGGGACAACCGCACGGCTCCCCACTCGAACGGCATCGCCTCCCCCGAGCGGGAGCCCGAACCGGACCGGATCGAGAACGTCTCGGCGGCCGAGCTTTACATATTTCCGGCCGACAGCGTCCGCGACCGGGGGCTGGCCGTGGTGATCTGCCCCGGCGGCGGATACATGAAACTCTGCATGGACTACGAAGGGTACGACGCGGCCCGGTGGTTCGCCGCCAACGGCGTCACGGCCGCCGTGCTCAAATACCGTCTGCCGGAAGGCCATCCCGAAGTGCCGCTCGAAGACGCCGTGCAGGCGCTGCGCATCATGGCAGGGCTCGAAGCGGGCGCCACGGGCTACACCGCGGACCGCGTGGGAATCGCCGGTTTTTCGGCCGGCGGTCACCTCGCGGCGGCCGTCTCGACGCTGGGCACGTTCAAACCCGCCTTTTCGATCCTCTTCTACCCCGTGACCGGGGACGGGGAGTCGCCCGGCTGCCGGATCACCTTCGACCGCCTGCTGGGCGGCCGGCGCACGGATGCCGCCGTCGCGGCGGCCTGGTCTCCGTCGCGGCAGGTCACCGCCGAAACCCCTCCCGCGCTGCTGTTCCACTCCGACGACGACGCGACCGTCCCGCCCTCAAACAGCACGGCCTACTACGACGCCCTGAAACGGCACGGCATCGAGGCCTCGCTGCACATCTACCCCTCGGGCGGACACGGCTGGGGCCTGCTCGGCTCCTTCCCCTACCGGGAGACATGGCAGCGCGCCGTACTCGACTGGCTCGACCGCCTCTGCGCCGTCCCGGACGGGGAGCGCCGCCGCTGAAAAGCGGAACGGGGCATTGCCGTTTGCCGAATATTGCCTATCTTTGCGCAAATAAACGACCCGCAACGGGAGCCGCCGCCGGTCTAACCGGACGCGCGCCCCTCTTGCCGCAAAATCGAAGGCTATGGCAGACAACACCATCCTGAACCGTCTCGACGGTTTGAAACTCAAATACGAGGAGACCGGACAGAAACTCACCGACCCGGAGGTGATCGCCGACGTCAAGCAGTTCGTCCAGCTCACCAAGGAGTACAAGGAGCTCGAGCCGATCATCGAGACCTCGGAGCGCTACCGCACGGTGGTCGCCAACCTCGCCGAGGCGAAGGATACGTTCGCCAACGACAAGGACGAGGAGATGCGCGAAATGGCCCGCGAAATGATCGCGGAGCTGGAGCCGCAGATCGCACAACTGGAGGAGCAGATCAAACTGCTGCTCATCCCGAAAGACCCGCAGGACTCGAAGAACGCCATCGTGGAGATCCGCGGCGGCACGGGCGGCGACGAGGCGGCGATCTTCGCCGGCGACCTGCTGCGCATGTACGCCAAATACATCGAATCGAAGGGATGGCGCTACGAGATCACCTCCTCCTCGGAGGGCGCCGCGGGCGGCTACAAGGAGGTGGTGATGAAGGTCACGGGACAGAACGTCTACGGAACGCTCAAGTACGAATCGGGCGTGCACCGCGTGCAGCGCGTGCCGCAGACCGAGACGCAGGGCCGCGTGCACACCTCGGCCGCATCGGTGGCCGTGCTGCCCGAAGCCGAGGAGTTCGACGTCGAAATCTCGATGAACGACATCCGCAAGGACATCTTCTGCGCCTCGGGACCGGGCGGGCAGTCGGTCAATACGACCTACTCGGCCATCCGCCTGACGCACATCCCGACGGGAATCGTCGTACAGTGCCAGGACCAGAAGTCGCAGCTCAAGAACTTCGACAAGGCATTCGAGGAGCTGCGCACGCGCGTCTTCAACCTCGAATACTCGAAATACCTCGACGAAATCGCCTCGAAGCGCAAGACGATGGTCTCGACGGGCGACCGCTCGGCCAAGATCCGCACCTACAACTACCCGCAGGGACGCATCACGGACCACCGCATCAACTATACGATCTACAACCTCGCGGCCTTCATGGACGGCGACATCCAGGACTGCATCGACCACCTGATCGTGGCCGAGAACGCCGAGCGCCTGAAGGAGAGCGAACTCTGACCCCCGGGCGATGGCTCTTCCCGACCGTTTCGCCGCCGAGGTCCGCGCCGTCGTCGCGCAGATTCCCCGTGGCTGCGTGGCGACCTACGGACAGATCGCACGGCTCGTGGGAATGCCCGGCTACGCCCGCCATGTGGGGCATGTGCTGGCGGCCGCCCCGGAGGGCGTTCCCTGCCACCGCGTGGTGAACGCCGCGGGCCGCACGGCTCCCGGGTGGGACGCCCAGCGGACGCTGCTCGAAGCCGAGGGCGTCCGGTTCCGCCCCAACGGATGCGCCGACCTCGCCCGTTCGGGATGGGATGCGCTGAGCGGACTGTCCGGCGAAAGAGAGAAACCCCGACGACGGAGCGGGAACACCCGTGCAGGGCAATATTCGCCCCTCCGCACCCGTTCTGCCGAAAACGAACGACCATGAAAAGATACGCACTCACCCTGTTCGCGCTTCTCGGCTCCGCCCTCCTGCCGGCCGCGGCGCAAAAGCCGCTCTACATCGTGAACGGCCGGGAGACGGAGGAGATCGCCTCGATTCCGCCCGAGGACATCGAGCGGGTCGAAACGCTTCCGGCCGACGAGGAGACCATCGCCCGCTACGGCCTCCGCGCGTCGAACGGGGTGCTTCTCGTCACGCTCCGCTACGACAGTCCCGCGGTGTTCCCCTCCGACTCGACCTTCGGGCGCTACATCGCCCGGCGCGTCGAGTGGCCCGACGACGAACCCGCGGCACGCGTCGTGCTGCGCTACAAGATCACCCCCGAGGGGCGCACGGTCGTCGATCAGGAGCTGGAGGTGACCGACAAACGGCTCCGGCGGCGCGTGCTGAAGGCGCTCGGAGAGGCGCCGCTCTGGCAGCCGGCCCGCAAGAACGGCGTGCCCGTCGAAAGCGAAGGGGTGCTGCGCATCCAGCTTCCCGAAGGCAAGCGCATCCCCCGACAGGCGGAGCTGGTGTTCCGGTAGGCCGCCCGAAAAACGAAGAAACAACGATTCCGCATGAGAACGAACTCCCTATCGGCCTGGATTCTGGCCGTCCGCCCGTACAGCCTGGGCAACTCGGTCATCCTCGTCCTCGTCGCCTCGGCGATGGCCTGGACTGACGGCGGTTTCCGTCCGGGACCGGCCGCGCTCTGCCTCGCGTTCGCCCTGCTGATGCAATGCACGGCCAATCTGGTGAACGACCTCTGGGACTTCCTCAAAGGGGCCGACCGTCCCGACCGTCTCGGTCCCGACCGGGCCTTCGCCAAAGGCTATATCACCCTGCCGGCCATGAAGGCGGGCATCGCGGGTTTTACTCTCGCGGCCTGCGCGGCGGGTGCGGGCATTCTCTGCCTCACGCACGGAAGGCTGCCCTACGGAGGCTGGGAGCTCGTCGCCGTGGGGCTGGCTTGCGTCGTCTTCGCCTACTTCTACACCGCCGGCCCGTGGCCGCTGGCCTATCACGGGCTGGGCGATGCGGCCGTCGTGCTCTTCTTCGGACTGATTCCCGTCGGGTTCACCTACTACGTGCAGACCGGACAGTGGACGGCGGAGGTCACTCTCGTCGCGCTGGCCTGCGGATTGGTGATCGACACGATGCTCATGCTCAACAACTTCCGCGACCGCGAGGAAGACGCCCGCTGCGGCAAGCGCACGATCGTCGTCCTCACCTGCGCCGCCGTCGGCCGCTGGGGCTACCTGCTGCTGGGACTGGTTCCCGCAGCCCTCTGTCTCACGCTGCTCGCCGCGGGCCGCACATGGGCTGCCCTGCTGCCGCTCCTCTACGCCGCGGCGCACACGGCCACGTGGCGCAAGATGGTGCGCATCGACCACGGCGAGGAGCTGAACGTCTGCCTGGGCGAGACGGCGCGCAACATCCTCCTCTTCGGAGCATCGCTCACAATCGGCATCCTGCTCGGCTGACCATGGCGGAAGAACGGCATATCACCCTCCGCGAGCTGCAACGGCTCGTCAGGCAGACCCTCGAGGAGCGCTTCGCGCTGCCCGTATGGGTCAGCGCCGAGATTTCGGAGATCAAGATCAACCGTTCGGGCCACTGCTACCTCGAACTCGTGGAGAAAGGCGGCGACAACGGCGTGCCCACGGCGCAGGCCCGCGCCGTCATCTGGCGCAGCCACTACCCCCGCATCGCGGGTTACTTCGAAGCCGAGACGGGGCAGCGGCTCGAAGCGGGCATTCAGATTCTCGCCCGCGTGCTGGTCACCTACCACGAAATATACGGTTTCTCGTTACAGATCACCGACATGGACCCTTCCTACACGCTGGGCGACATGGAACGGCAGCGGCAGCGGACCATCGCGCAGTTGCAGCGCGACGGGGTCTGGGACATGAACCGCGAGACACCGCTTCCGGCCGTCGTGCAGCGCGTGGCCGTGGTGTCGAGCGCCAACGCCGCAGGCTACCAGGACTTCTGCAAGGAGCTGGACAAAAGCCCCTACCGGTTCGCTCTGACGCTCTTCGACGCCTTCATGCAGGGTGCGGCCGCCGAGGAGTCGATCGTGGAGGCCCTCTGCGCCGTCGCCGCACGGCAGGAGGAGTTCGACGCCGTCGTGCTGATCCGCGGCGGCGGCTCGCGCAGCGAGCTGAACTGCTTCAACGCCTACCGTCTCTGCTCCCATATCGCGCAGTTCCCGCTGCCCGTGGCGACGGGTATCGGCCACGACAAGGACACCAGCGTGGCGGACATGGTGGCCCATACGGCGCTCAAGACCCCGACGGCCGTGGCCGGGTGGCTCGTCGAACGGATGGCCGGGGCCGACGGACGGCTCGACGTCGCCGCCCTGCAACTCCATGACGCGACGACGGCCCTGCTGCACGCGTCGGAGGTGCGGCTCGAACGCCTCCGCGGCGAGCTGCGGCAGACGAGCGGAACGCTGCTCGCCCGGCAGACGGTCCGGCTGGAACACCTCGTGGCGACACTGCCCGAAGCCGCCCGCGGCTTTCTCGCCCGGCAGCTCCTGCGGCTCGACAACGCCGCGGAACTCGTCGCCGGACGCTCGCCCGAGCGGATCCTGCGGCTGGGCTTCGCCGTGGTCCGCAGCGGCGGCAGGGCCGTCGTGTCGGCCGGCGGCGTCGGCCCGGGCGACGCGCTGCGGATCGAAGTGGCGGACGGAACGATCGAAGCGACGGTAAAAAACACGAAGATATGGCAAAAAAAGAGCTGACCTACACCGAGGCGATGGCCGAGATCGAGAAGATTCTCGCCCGCCTGCGCAGCGAGGAGATGGACGTGGACGGCCTCGCGGCCGAAGTCAAACGCGCCACGGAGCTGATCGCCTCGTGCAAGGCGCGCCTGCGCAAAGCCGAGGAGAAGGTGAACAAGGTGCTGGAGTCATGAAAAAGGTGATCCGCTGGGCCCTCAACCACATCCCGCGCCCCGTGCTGCAACGGATCGCGGGATGGGCCGTACCCGTGGCCGGGCTGTTCTACCGGGGCCGGGGCGCCGAGTGCCCCGTCTGCGGCGCGAAATACCGGAAATTCCTCCCCTACGGCTATGTGCGGCCGCGCCCCAACGCACTCTGCCCCCGCTGTCTCTCGCTGGAGCGCCACCGGCTGCTATGGCTCTATCTGACCCGCGAGACCGACCTGCTGAAAAGCCACCCCCGCACGCTGCACATCGCCCCGGAGGTCTGCATCATGCGCCACCTGAAACCCCACTTCGCGGCCCGGCCCGGCAGGTACGTCACGGCCGATCTCGAAAGCCCGCTCGCGGACCTGCATTTCGACGTGCAGCGGATTCCGCTCGCCGACAATTCGGTGGACGTCGTCCTCTGCAACCACCTGCTGGAACACGTGGCCGACGACCGCCGCGCCCTGCGCGAGCTGCACCGCATCCTGCGCCCCGGCGGGTGGGGCATCGTCCTCTCGCCCGTGGAACGCGATTACGAACGCACCTTCGAAGACGATTCGATCACCGATCCCGACGAGCGCACGCGCATCTTCGGCCAGTACGACCACCGGCGCATCTACGGCGCGGACTATACCGACCGGCTGCGCGAAGCGGGATTCGAGGCCGCGGACATCGACTACGCCGCCTCGCTTTCCGAAGAGGAACGCAGGCTCTACGCCCTGCCGGACGACCACATCTACGTGGTGTACAAGCACTAACCGAGAAAGAAAACGATTCCCGTGAAGTGGGCCGCCACCGCCAGGTCGATCAGCAGATGCCACACCAGATGGTGATAGCGGAACCCCTTGCAGGCATAGATCCCCGCCCCGAGCGTATAGAGCACGCCGCCGAGGGCGATGAGCGCCAGCAGCTCCGTCGAAGCGCGGCGGACGAACAGCGGAAGGAAAAGGAGAATGGCCCACCCCATCACCAGGTAGATCGTGAGGCTGACGGCCGGAATCGAACGGTGCGACAGCGACTTGTAGAAGATGCCGAACACCACCATCGCCCATTGCAGTCCGGCGATGAGAAGCCCCTGCCAGCCGCCGATGACCGAAAGCGCGACGGGCGTATAGCTTCCGGCGATGGCCACGTAGATGAAGATATGGTCGAGCACGTGGAACACCTCCTTGTGGCGCGAGGCGGGACGCATCGCGTGGTAAAGCGTCGAGACGAGAAACATCAGGAAAACAGAGATCACGAAGACCGAAACCGAGAAGGCCGCCCGCACCCCCTCCGGATCGTGCGTGTAGGCCCATACGGCGGCGAACGGAAGGGCCGCGAGCATCGCGAGCGCCATGACGCCGTGCGACAATACGTTGGCGATCTCCTCGCCTGCGGTGGGGACGTAAACCGCTTTTTTCTTCTCCACGGGACAACGGATTGGTTCTGTGTGCCAAATTTATAAAATTTTTTTCATATCTTTGCCAACAAGGTTAAGAGGTTGGGTTCAATGGATTTCTCACGCTACGAAAATCTGCGCGCGCTCGTGCGCGCGAACTTCTCGGAGACGACGCAGCGCCTTGTGGACGAGGCGCTGGAGTATGCCGACGGGAAGCTCGCCGGCGTGTGCCGTTACGACGGGGCGCCGATGCTCGACCACGCCGCCGCCGTGGCGTCGATCGTCATTTCGGAAGTGGGCCTCGGACGCAACTCCGCCGTCTCGTCCATCCTGCACGACGTCGTGCGGCTGGCGCACAAGGAGCGCCCGGCAGACGAATTCCTCGCACTCACCGAAGAGATCCGGAACCGTTTCGGAGAACAGGTCGTGGGCATCACGATGGGGCTGGCGAACATCTCGGAGCTGAAGCTGAAGACCTCGAAGGAGCAGGCCGACAACTTCCGCGACCTGATCGTCAGCTACTCCGAGGACCCGCGCGTAATCCTCATCAAACTGGCCGACCGCCTCGAGGTGATGCGCTCGCTCGGCATCTTCCCGCACGAGAAATGGCGCAAGAAGAGCTGGGAGTCGATGAACCTCTACGCCCAGATCGCCCACAAGCTGGGTCTCTACGAAATCAAGAGCGAGCTGGAGGACATCGCCCTCAAATACCTCGAACCGAAGGACTACGAGCACATCATCACGAAACTCGAGGAGAGCGCCGAGGAGCGCCGCGCCTTCATCGCCCGCTTCCTCGTGCCGATCACCGAGCGGCTCGACCGCCTCGGCATGAAATACCACGTCAAGAGCCGCACGAAGTCGATCTTCTCGATCTGGTCGAAGATGCACAAGCAGCACGTGCCCTTCGAGGGCGTCTACGACATCTTCGCCATCCGCATCATCATCGACTGCCCGCACGAGGAGGAGAAGCGGCTCTGCTGGACGGTTTACTCCGTCGTGACGGACTTCTACACGCCCAATCCCAACCGCATGCGCGACTGGATTTCGATCCCCAAGTCGAACGGCTACGAGTCGCTGCACACCACCGTGTCGGCCGAAGGCCGCTGGGTCGAGGTGCAGATCCGCACCGAGCGCATGGACGCCGTGGCCGAGCGGGGCATCGCCGCGCACTGGCGCTACAAGGGCGTGGGACAGGGAGCGCAGACCAGCGAACAGTGGCTCGGCCGCCTGCGCGAACTGATGGAGGACACGACGCACTCGCTGGCGCAGCGTTTCGACGCCAAACCCGCCTCGGGCGAGATCTTCGTCTTCACCCCCAACGGCGACCTGCGCAAGCTGCCCGAAGGGGCCACGCTGCTCGACTTCGCCTTCGACATCCACACCAATCTGGGCTCGACCTGCTCGGGCGGCAAGGTGAACAACCGCGCCGTGTCGATCCGCGAACCGCTGCGCAACGGCGACATCGTGGAGATCCTGACGCAGAAGAACCAGACGCCCAAGGCCGACTGGCTCGCGTTCGTCGTCACGGCGAAGGCGCGCAACAAGATCAAGAGCTTCCTGCGCGAGGAGCAGGCCAAACATACGCGCATGGGGCGCGAGGAGCTGGAACGCAAACTCAAGAACTGGAAACTCCCGCTGACGATCGACGAGGCGGTGGGCTACCTCGCCCGCCACTTCAAGGTGCGCACGGGCACGGAGGTTTACGCCCTGATCGCCACGCAGAAGCTCGACTTCGGGACGATCAAGGAGCTCCTTTCGCGCCACCTCTCGGGCGAGGCCGAGGAGCAGCGGCGCGCCGCGGCGGCCGAGATCGAACGCCAGAAGGCCGCGCAGCAGGGCGCGAAGGAGCCGCCCGCCGCCTCGCAGGACGCGCTGGTGATCGACGACGACATCTCGAAGATACAGTACAAGCTGGCCCGATGCTGCAACCCGATCAAGGGCGACGAGGTTTTCGGTTTCGTGACGATCAATTCGGGCATCACGATCCACCGCACGGACTGCCCCAACGCCCGGCGGATGCGCGAGAACTACCCCTACCGCGTCGTCGAGGCGCGCTGGCGGCAGTCGGCCGAAGGGGCGTTCCGCGTCATGATCCGCATCGTGGCGGCCGACACGACGGGCATGGCCAACCACATCACGGAGGCCATCAGCCGCGACCTGAAGCTCAACATCCGCTCGATCAACTTCGCCGCGGCGCCGAACGGCTGCCTCGCGGGCACGGTGGCCGTCGAAGTGCCCGGCGCGGGCGTCGTGGACACGCTCGTGCACCACATCATGCGCATCAAGGGCGTGCAGCGGGCCTACCGCATCAACTGACACACAACTTTTTTTATTCACCCACAAACGATAAATGGATAACAGCACAATCAGCGTCGTTTTTGCCGACCCGACTCATGCGCACTACGCTCCGCGTATCTGCGAACTGATCTACGAGTCGGCACTGCAGCGGGGTACGGGCATCGCCAAGCGGTCGCCCGAGTATATCGCCGCGAAAATGACCGGTGGCAAGGCCGTCGTGGCGCTGGACGGGGAAAAACTGGTCGGGTTCAGCTATATCGAGTGCTGGGGTCACGGCGACTTCGTCGCCACCTCGGGACTGATCGTGGACCCCGAGTACCGGCACATGGGACTCGCGGAACAGATCAAACGACGAACCTTCGAGCTGGCCCGACGACGATTCCCCTATGCCAAGTTATTCAGTATCACCACGTCGCTTCCGGTCATGAAGCTCAACTCGCGCATGGGATACGTACCGGTCACCTTTTCGGAGCTGACCGAGGACGAGGAGTTCTGGCAGGGATGCCAGGGATGCTGCAACTACGATATTTTGCAGCGCAACCACCGGCGCATGTGCCTCTGCACGGGCATGTTGTACGACCCGGCGAAGGAACCGCCCCGGAAGCAGTCGCGGCTGGCGCCCTACAAGATGTTTTTCCGGAACAAGGTAAAAAAACTGTTTCATCTGAAGTAAAAGCCAAAGTACGGCAACCGGCCGATCGGCAGGCGGTCATTCCCGGAATCATTTCGGGTGCGTAGCGACAGGCCCCTCCCGAAGGAGGGGTTTGGGATGGGGTCGGACTTGCAAACGCGGCCACAGGCCGCGACAACGGCCGGAGGATTTGCACTCCGGTGAACTAACGCGAACAACAACAAAGACAATATCATGGAAACCAAGAAAAAAGTGGTTCTGGCGTTCAGCGGCGGGCTGGACACCTCGTTTTGCGTGAAATACCTCTCGGAGGAGAAGGGATACGACGTCTACACGGCGATCGCCAACACGGGCGGCTTCTCGAAGGCCGAACTCGAAAAGATCGCGCAGCGCGCCGAAGAGCTCGGCGCCAAGGAGCACGCCACGCTCGACATCGAACAGGAGTACTACGAGAAGAGCATCCGCTACATGATCTTCGGCAACGTGCTGCGCAACGGGACCTATCCCATTTCGGTCAGCTCGGAGCGCATCTTCCAGGCCATCGCCATCATCGAGTACGCCAAGCGGATCGGCGCGGACGCCGTGGCCCACGGCTCGACCGGCGCAGGCAACGACCAGGTGCGCTTCGACCTGACGTTCCAGATTCTCGCCCCCGAGATCGAGATCATCACCCCGACGCGCGACATGACCCTGACGCGCGAATACGAAATCGAATACCTGCGCCGTCACGGCTTCACGGCCGACTTCAAGAAGATGGAGTACTCGATCAACAAGGGGTTGTGGGGCACGTCGATCGGCGGCAAGGAGACCCTGCATTCGGAGCAGACGCTCCCCGAGGAGGCCTATCCGAGCCAGATCGAGGCCGAGGGCGAGGAGCGGCTCACGATCGCGTTCGACCGGGGCGAGATCGCCGCGGTGAACGGCAAACCCTACGCCGACAAGGTGGAGGCCATCCGCGCCGTGGAGGCGATCGGCTCGCGCTACGGCATCGGCCGCGACATGCACATCGGCGACACGATCATCGGCATCAAGGGCCGCGTGGGCTTCGAGGCCGCCGCCCCCATGCTCATCATCGCCGCGCACAAGATGCTCGAGAAGCACACGCTCACCAAATGGCAGCTCTACTGGAAGGACCAGGTGGGCACGTGGTACGGCATGTTCCTCCACGAGGCGCAATACCTCGAGCCCGTCATGCGCGACATCGAGGCGATGCTCCGCTCGTCGCAACGCAACGTCACGGGTACGGTGGAGCTGATCCTGCGGCCGCGCAACTACACGCTCGTGGGCGTGGAGTCCCCGTTCGACCTGATGAAGACCGATTTCGGCGAATACGGCGAGGTGAACAAGGCGTGGACGGCCGACGACGTGAAGGGCTTCACGAAGATTCTCGGCAACCAGATCAAGATCTACCACAACGTCCAGAAGCGCAACGGGAAATGATACGCGCCGGCATCATCGGAGGCGCCGGCTACACCGCCGGCGAACTCATCCGCCTTCTGGTCAATCACCCGCAGGCCGAAATCGTCTTCGTGCACAGCACCTCGAACGCGGGCAACCGCCTTTCGGAGGTCCACGGAGGGCTGGAAGGCGACACGGACATGCGTTTCTGCGACGGCTTCGACCTCGGGGCGATCGACGTCCTGTTCCTCTGCTCGGCCCACGGAGAGAGCCGCAAGTGGCTCGCGGCGCACGACGTTCCGGCCGGCGTGCGGATCATCGACCTGGCGCAGGACTTCCGCGACGAGAGCGAAGGCTTCGTCTACGGACTGCCGGAGTGGCAGCGCGACCGCATCCGCACGGCGCGGCGCATCGCCAACCCGGGATGCTTCGCCACAGCCATCCAACTGGCACTGCTGCCGCTGGCCGCCGCGGGGCTGCTGCGCGACGAGGTGCACGTGACGGCCGTGACGGGATCGACGGGCGCCGGGGTGAAACCCTCGGCCACGACCCACTTCAGTTGGCGCACGGCGAACCTCTCGGTTTACAAGGCCTTCACGCACCAGCACCTGCTGGAGATCGGCCGCAACCTGCGGCGGATCGAACCGGCGTTCGACGCCGAAATCGACTTCGTGCCGATGCGCGGCGACTTCGCGCGGGGCATTCTCGCCAGCGTCTATACGCGGTGCACGCTGGAGGAGGCCGACGTGCGGAAGCTCTACGCCGGCTACTACGCAACGGCCCCCTTCACGCACGTCACGGAACGCGGCGTGGACCTCAAGCAGGTCGTCAATACGAATAAGGCGCTGCTGCAGGTGGCCCGCCACGGCGACAAGCTGCACGTCGTCTCGGCGATCGACAACCTGCTCAAGGGCGCCTCGGGACAGGCCGTGGAGAACATGAACCTCCTGTTCGGACTGGACGAGCGGGAGGGGCTGCGGCTCAAAGCCTCCGCATTCTGAAACCCAAGCCGCCCCGGCGGCGAAAAACGAACGGAAACACATGAAACTTTTCAACGTATATTCCCTCTACCCCGTCGAACCGGTACGCGGCCGGGGCTGTTTCGTCTATGATACGGCCGGCACGGAATACCTCGACCTCTACGGCGGACACGCCGTGATCTCGATCGGCCATGCCCACCCGGACTACGTGCGGGCCGTCTCGGAGCAGGTCGCGCGTCTGGGCTTCTACTCCAATTCGGTGGAAAACCCGCTCCAGACCCGTCTGGCCGAGAAGCTGGGACGCATATCGGGCTATGCCGACTACAGCCTCTTCCTCTGCAACTCGGGGGCCGAAGCCAATGAGAACGCACTCAAGCTCGCCTCGTTCCACACAGGACGCGCGAAGGTGCTCTCCTTCACGAAGGCGTTCCACGGCCGCACGGCGGGCGCCGTGGCCGCCACGGACAACCCCGCGATCGCAGCGCCGTTCAACCGCACGCCGAACGTGGAATTCGCGCCGCTGAACGACATCGGCGCCGTGCGCGAGAAACTCTCGACGCGAGAATTCGCCGCCGTGATCGTCGAAGGAATCCAGGGCGTCGCGGGCATCCACTGCCCGACGGACGACTTCCTGCGCGCCCTGCGCGAGGCGGCGACCGAAACGGGCACGCAGCTCATCCTGGACGAAATCCAGTCGGGCTACGGCCGCACGGGACGCTTCTTCGCCCACCAGCACGCCGGCATCCGCCCCGATCTCATCACCACGGCCAAAGGCATGGGCAACGGCTTCCCGATCGGCGGCGTGCTCATCGCGCCCCACTTCGAGGCGCGGCCGGGTCTGCTGGGCACCACCTTCGGCGGCAACCACCTCGCCTGCGCCGCGGCGATCGCCGTGCTGGACACGATCGAACGCGAACGGCTCGTGGAAAACGCCGCCGCGGTGGGCGAATACCTCCTCGGCGAGCTGCGGCGGTTCACGACGCTCCGCGAGGTCCGGGGCCGCGGCCTGATGATCGGCATCGAAACCGACGGTCCGGGGGCCGAACTGCGCCGGCGGCTGCTCTTCGAGCGGCACGTCTTCACGGGCGGAGCGGGCGCCTCGACCGTCCGGCTGCTTCCGGCCCTCTGCCTCACGCGCGAGCTGGCCGACCGTTTCCTCGAATCGTTCCGCGGGATCGTCGGATAACCCAGAAAACAGAAGAAAACCATGAAGAAATTTACCTGCGTACAAGACATAGGCGACCTGCGCGAAGCCGTCGCCGAAGCGCTGGAGATCAAGCGCGACCGCTTCCAGTTCACGGGTCTGGGCCGCAACCGCACGCTGCTGATGCTCTTCTTCAATTCGAGCCTCCGCACGCGGCTCTCGACCCAGAAGGCGGCGATGAACCTGGGCATGAACGTCATGGTCCTCGACGTCACCCAGGGGGCCTGGAAACTCGAAACCGAGCGCGGCGTGGTGATGGACGGCGACAAGGCCGAGCACCTGCTCGAAGCCATCCCCGTCATGGGCTCCTACTGCGACGTGATCGGCGTGCGCTCCTTCGCCCGCTTCCGCGACAAGGCCGAGGACTACGAGGAGCGCATACTCGAACAGTTCATCCGCCACTCGGGCCGTCCGGTCTTCTCGATGGAGGCCGCCACACGTCACCCGTTGCAGAGCTTCGCCGATCTGATCACCATCGAGGAGCACAGGCGCGTCGAGCGCCCGAAGGTCGTGATGACCTGGGCGCCGCATCCCAACGCCCTGCCGCAGGCCGTGCCCAACTCCTTCGCCGAGTGGATGAACGCCGCGGACTACGACTTCGTCATCACCCATCCCGAGGGCTACGAGCTCGCCCCGGAGTTCGTGGGCCGCGCCCGCGTCGAGTACGACCAGCGCAAGGCCCTCGAAGGCGCCGACTTCGTCTATGCCAAGAACTGGGCCGCATGGGCCGACCCCAACTACGGGAAGGTGCTCTCGCGCGACCGTTCGTGGACGGTGGACGACGAGAAGATGGCTCTGACGAACGACGCCTTCTTCATGCACTGTCTGCCCGTGCGGCGCAACATGATCGTCACCGACTCGGTGATCGAATCGCCCCGCTCGCTGGTCATCCCCGAGGCGGCGAACCGCGAAATCTCGGCGCAGGTGGTACTCAAACGGCTGCTGGAGGGACTGCAATGACGGAACGGATCACGGTCGTGAAGATCGGCGGCAACGTCATAGACGACGCGGCGGCCCTCAAACGGTTTCTCGGCGAGTTCGCCGCCCTGCCCGGCGCGAAGATCCTGGTGCACGGCGGAGGCAAGCTGGCCACGCGGCTGGCCGAGCGGCTGGAGCTGGAGGTGCGGATGGTCGAAGGACGCCGCATCACCGACAAGGGAATGCTCGACGTGGTGACGATGGTCTACGCCGGGCTGGTGAACAAACAGATCGTCGCGGGACTTCAGGCCGCCGGATGCAACGCTATCGGACTGTCGGGCGCCGACGGCAACATCGTGACGGCCCGCCGCCGCGCACCGGAACCGGTCGATTTCGGTTTCGTGGGCGACATCGAGCGGGTCGATCACAAGCTGCTCGGGCGGTTGCTCGACGCGGGCCTCGTGCCCGTCTTCCCGGCCATCATGCACGACGGGCGGGGTACGCTGCTCAACTGCAATGCCGACAGCGTGGCCTCGGCCGTGGCGCTGGGCGCCGCACGCCTCGCGCCGACCGATCTCATATACTGCTTCGAGAAGCGCGGCGTGCTGCGCGACGCGGAGGACGAGGGCTCCGTAATCCGCGAGATCACCGCCGCGACCTATCCCCCGCTCAAGGCCGACGGCACGGTGTCGAAAGGGATGATCCCGAAGATCGAAAACGCCCTCCGGGCCGTCGAAAAGGGCGTGCGGAGCGTCACGATACGCAGCGCCGAACGCCTCGCCGACGACTCGGGCACGACGATACGCTGACCGGGCCGAACGCGGCCGCCCTGCGGCCGGACCGACCCGGGGAACAGCCGGAAAACAGAACGAAGAGAATGATGGATACGAGAACCGAAGAGGCCGTCGGACTGCTCCGGCGGCTCGTCGCCACGCCCTCCGTCTCGCGCGACGAGGCGCGCACGGGCGACCTGCTCCACGCCTTCCTCGCGGAGCGCGGTGCGGCTCCCGAACGGTTCCACAACAACGTATGGGCCCGTTCCGCCGGATTCGACCCCGCGCGGCCGACGCTGCTGCTGAACTCGCACCACGACACGGTGCGGCCCGCGGCCTCCTACACGCGCGATCCGTACGATCCGGCCGTCGAAGGCGACCGGCTGTACGGACTGGGCAGCAACGACGCCGGGGCATCGGTCGTCGCGCTCGCCGAGACGTTCCTCGCCTTCCGCTCGCGGCCGCTGCCCTTCAACCTCGTACTGGCCCTCACGGCCGAGGAGGAGTGCATGGGCGAACGCGGCATCCGCGCCCTGCTGCCCGTGCTGGGACCGATCGACATGGCGCTGGTGGGCGAACCGACCGGCATGCAGGCCGCCGCGGGCGAACGGGGCCTCGTGGTGCTCGACTGCACGGCCCGCGGGCGGAGCGGCCATGCGGCCCGCAACGAGGGGATCAACGCCCTCTACATCGCGCTCGACGACATCGCCCGCCTGCGGACATTCCGCTTCGAGCGGGAGTCGGCGCTGCTGGGGCCCGTCGGAATCGCCGTCACGCAGATCGAGGCGGGTACGCAGCACAACGTCGTGCCCGACGTCTGCCGCTTCGTCGCCGACATCCGCACGACGGACGCCTACACGAACGAGGAGACGGTCGAAATCCTTCGCCGCGCGATCCGTTCGGAAGCCGTGCCCCGCTCGACGCGCATCCGCGCCGCGGCCATCGCGGACGACCATCCGCTCATGCGCGCCGCCCGCGCCGCCGGACGCCGGACATTCGTCTCGCCCACGACTTCGGACCGGACGCTGATGCCCTTCCCGGCGCTCAAGATAGGCCCGGGCGAATCGGAACGGTCGCACACGGCCGACGAATACGTGTGCCTTTCGGAGATCGCCGAAGGGATCGCCGTCTATGAAACCTACATCGAAAAATTAGCATCGGAACTATGAGCAGTACGAAACTTTGGGACAAGGGCTTCGAGCCGGACAGAATGATCGAGGAGTACACCGTGGGACAGGACCGCGAGCTGGACATGCGGCTGGCGCGCTACGACGTCGAAGGGTCGCTGGCGCATATCGCCATGCTCGAGAAGATCGGCCTGCTGACCCGCGAGGAGCTGGAGACGCTGACCGCGGGACTGCGGGAGATCGCCGCCGAAATCGAGGCCGGACGCTTCGAGATCGAACCCGGCACGGAGGACGTGCACTCCGAGGTGGAGCTGATGCTCACGCGGAGGCTCGGCGACGCAGGCAAGAAGATCCACTCGGGACGCTCGCGCAACGATCAGGTGCTGGTGGACCTCAAACTGTTCCTGCGCGACGAACTGCGGCAGATCGCCGGTGCGGTGCGCACGCTCTTCGACCGGCTGCAGGAGCTGAGCGAACGCCACAAGGAGGTGCTGATGCCGGGCTACACCCACCTCCAGATCGCCATGCCCTCGTCGTTCGGGCTCTGGTTCGGGGCCTACGCCGAAACGCTCGTGGACGACATGCGGCTGCTCGCCGCGGCGTGGCACATAGCCAACCAGAATCCGCTGGGATCGGCCGCCGGCTACGGCTCGTCGTTCCCGCTCGACCGCACGATGACCACGCGCCTCATGGGTTTCGAGGAGCTGCACTACAACGTCGTGGCGGCCCAGATGAGCCGCGGCAAGAGCGAACGGGCGGCGGCGGCGGCCATCGCGGCCGTCGCGGCGACGGTCGGCCGCATGGCGATGGACCTCTGTCTCTTCATGAGCCAGAACTTCGGGTTCGTGTCGCTGCCCGACGAGCTGACCACCGGGTCGAGCATCATGCCCCACAAGAAGAATCCCGACGTCTTCGAGATCATGCGGGGCCGCTGCAACCGTCTCCAGGCGCTGCCCAACGAGATCGCCCTGCTGACGACGAACCTCCCCGCGGGATACCACCGCGACCTGCAGCTCCTGAAAGACATCCTCTTCCCGGCCACGGACGAGATCCGGCGGACGCTCGGCATGTGCGACTTCATGCTCGCCCACCTGCGGGTGAACGGGCACATCCTCGACGACCGGAAATACGACTACCTGTTCACCGTCGAGGACGTGAACCGGCTGGTATTGCAGGGCGTGCCGTTCCGCGAGGCCTACCGGCAGGTGGGCATGGCCGTCCAGCGGGGCGAATACACTCCCACGCGCGAGGTGCATCACACCCACGAGGGAAGCATCGGCAACCTCTGCACCGCCGAAATCCGCCGCAAGATGGAACGCGTGATGAAGGAGTTCGAAACCCCGGGCCTGTAACCCGGGGAGCGGAGACCGCACACTCCGCGACTCGCTCTCCGCACACCTGCGCCGCACACTCCGCGGCCATTCTCCTCCGCAGCATACGAAAAACCCCGGACGGGACACGTCTCCGTATCTTCGTCCGGGGTGAATCGGTCCGGGTCCGGGCCATGCGCCCGGCCGGCAGCGGCGATGCCTACTTGATGCGCTCGTAGTATTCGCGCGTACGGGTATCGACGCGGATCTTGTCGCCCGTGTTGATGAACAGCGGCACGCGGATCGTGGCCCCCGTATTGACCGTCGCGGGCTTGAGCGAGTTGGTCGAAGCGGTGTCGCCCTTGACGCCCGGCTCGGTGTAGGTCACCTCCATGTCCACGATCGGGGGCAGTTCGGCCGAAAGCACGGTCTCCTTCTCGGTATGGAACATGACCTCGACGATCTGGCCGTCGGCCATCAGGTCGTAGTTGTTGATCAGGTTCTTGTCGATGTTGATCTCCTCGAAGGTCTCCGTATGCATGAAGTGCATGCCCAGATCGTCCTCGTAGGTGAACTGGTAGGGACGGCGCTCGACACGCACGGGCTCGATCTTCACGCCGGCCGAGAAGGTGTTGTCCAGCACGCGGCCGTTCTCGAGGTTCTTGAGTTTCGTGCGAACGAAAGCGGGGCCCTTGCCCGGTTTCACATGCTGGAAATCGACGATCTGAAAGGTCTTGCCGTCCAGCTCGATGCACATGCCGATCTTGATGTCTGCGGTAGTTGCCATAACGTATTGTTTTTGATATTGAATTTCGCGGGGGCGAAGTTAGCAAAAAAAAAGCAATATTCCTATTTTTCTCCGCACCCGCATTCCGGCCGTCGTCCGGAACGCTCAAAGCTCTATCGCCTTGCACGTGAGCCCCATCTGACGAATCTTCTCCAGCGTGCGGGGCAAGGCGTAACGCATGTTGCGGAAAGCCTTCTCGCTGTCGTGGAACACGACGATGGCCCCCGGGGCGAGGTACTTCGTGACGTTCCGCAGGCAGGTCCTCGGCGAGAGTTTGCGGTTGTAGTCGCGCGAAATGATGTCCCACATGACCAGTTTGTAACGCTGCCCCAGCAGACGGGCCTGCGCCGGGGTGATGCGCGCATAGGGAGGCCGGAACAGTTCGCTGTGGATCAGATCGTTGGCGAAATCCACATCCTCCGTGTAACGTTCCAGGCTCATGCCCCATCCCTTCTGATGCGAATAGGTGTGGTTGCCCACCTTGTGCCCGGCGTCGAGAATCCGCCGGTAGAGGTCGGGATACATCTCGACGTTCTTGCCCAGCACGAAGAAGGTGGCTTTGGCATCATACTTGTCCAGCGTCGAGAGAATCCACTCCGTGACACCGGGCGTCGGTCCGTCGTCGAAGGTGAGGAAAACCCCCTCCTCGTCGGCGATCTCCCAGATCAGGTCCGGCATCAGACGCCGGATTATTTTCGGTGGCTTCAAACGCATACCGGAGCAAAAATAGGGAAAATCCGCGCCAAATGCGAAAAAATATGGTTATATTTGTGAATAACTTCCCCCGAGAGAGCGGCCGCACGACATTTTCCGGCGTCGGACGCCGTCTCCGCGGGGAACAATACCGATCGAAATGAAAGCACTCTCCCGCATCATCCTGACCGCGCTCATCGCGGCGACGGCGGCCGGCTGCAAGGCCGTCAATACCCTGACCGATTCGAAAAAGGCGTCGCAGGGCAAGCCCTACGAGCTGATCGTGGTCTGCCCGCAGCAGGAGTGGACGGGCGAGGTGGGCGACACGCTGCGCGCCGTGCTCACGGCCCCGGTTCCCTATCTCAACCAGACCGAACCGCTCTTCGACGTGCTGCGCGTGCAGGAGCGCGGATTCACGGGACTCGTGGCCGACCACCGGAACATCCTCAAGATCCGGATCGACCCCTCGCTCCCGGAAGTGACGACAGGCGTGGAATACGACGTGACGGCCCGGCCGCAGATCGTCCTGACGACGGCGAGTCCCGACGACCGCTCGCTCGTGGAGTACCTCTCGAAGAACCGCGAAAACCTCGTGCACGCCCTCGAACAGGCCGAACGGGACCGTGCCGTGGAGGCCAATTCGAAGTTCTACAACACGGGTATCGACGCCGCCGTGCGCAAGACGTTCGGCGTCGGAATCAAAGTCCCAAAGGGCTACGTGCTGGCCAAGCAGGAGGACGACTTCCTCTGGGCGCGCTACGAGTACCCGGCCGCAAGCCAGGGCTTCTTCATCTGCTCCTACCCCTACGAGGGACCCGAATCGCTCGCCCCCGAGGCGCTGCTCGCCGCCCGCAACAAGTACGCGGCCCGGATTCCGGGTCCGTCGGACGGCTCCTGGATGACCACCTCCGAAGTCATCCCCCCGGCCTACAGGATGTTCCGCCTCGAAGGCCGTCTCTGGTGCGAGCTGCGCGGCTTCTGGGACGTGAAGAACGATTTCATGGGAGGTCCGTTCGTCAGCTACACGACCGTGGACACGGCCACGAACCGCGTCTTCACGCTCGACTGCTACGTCTATTCGCCCAAGCTCCACAAACGCAACTTCGTGCGCGGCGTCGAACACCTGCTCTACACCGTGACTTTCCCCGAGACGGAGAAGTAGCGGTCCGGAAAGGCGCAGCGCCCCCTGCGTCCGGAAGGGGCGCCGCCCCGGGCCGTGCGGCGCTCCGGAAGAAACCCCGAAGACCCCCATGCAGCAAATCCTGACATACACGTTCCTCACGCTCTACACGGTCACGATTCTCGGCATCGTGCTGGTCATCATCACCGACAACCGGAATCCGCTGAAGACCCTGCCGTGGATCATCGTACTGCTGCTGGCGCCCGTCGCGGGGCTCGTCTTCTACTTCTTCTTCGGACAGAATCTCTCGAAACAGCGCATCATCTCGCGCCGCACGCGCAAACGGATCACCCTGCAACTGGAGGAGGCCGAACACACCGGCTGTCCCGACCTGCCGGAACAGTACCGTCCGCTGGCGCAACTGCTCCGGCGCACATGCCACGCCGTGCCGCTCTACGGCAGCCGCATCACCCCCTACACCGACGGCGGAGCGAAGATGGAGGCGCTGCTCGGGGAGATCGCCCGGGCGCACCACCACATCCACCTGCAATACTACATCCTCAGCGACGACGAGACGGGCCGCCGCCTCCGCGACGCGCTCGCCGCGAAGGCCCGCGAGGGAGTCCGCGTGCGGATTCTCTACGACGACGTGGGGTGCAGCGGCGTCAAGAAGGCGTTCTTCCGGGAGATGCGCGAGGCGGGAATCGAGGTCCATGCCTTCCTGCACGTCAAGTTCCCGCGCTTCACGAGCAAGGTCAATTACCGCAACCACCGCAAGATCGTCGTCATCGACGGCCGCACGGGCTTCATCGGCGGCATGAACATCGCCGACCGCTACGTGCGCGGCACGGAGTGGGGTTCGTGGCGCGACACCCATTTCCGGATCGAGGGGAGCGGCGTGGCGGGATTGCAGATCGCCTTCCTGAGCGACTGGTCGGCGACCACCAAACGCCATATCGCCGGTCCGGAATACTTCCCCGCGGCGAAACGCTACACGGACGACATCCTGCAAATCGTGGCCGGAGGCCCCTTCGGCAAATGGCGCACGCTGCTCCAGGCCGAAAGCTACGCCGTGGCAAACGCCCGCCGCAGGGTCTGGATCCAGACCCCCTACTACCTCCCCTCGGACGTGCTGAACACCGCGCTGCAAACCGCCGCGCTGGCGGGGACCGACGTGCGGCTGATGCTCCCGGCGCGTTCGGACTCGAAGCTCATCGACCTCGCGTCGCACTCCTACCTCGACGACATGATGCGCGCCGGCGTGAAGATACTCTTCTACGAACCGGGATTCCTGCACTCCAAGCTGCTCATCGCCGACGACGCGCTGACCGTGATCGGCTCGGCGAACATGGATTTCCGCAGCTTCGAGCACAACTTCGAGGTCAATGCCTTCGTCTGCGACGAGGAGTTCACCGCCCGCATGGCCGCGATATTCGACTCCGACGCCGCGAAATGCCACGCCGTGACGCCCGGCGAGTGGTTCCGCCGCCCGCGCCGCCGCCGCTGGGCCGAATCCTTCATGCGCGTCTTCTCGCCGCTCATGTAACCGCCGCAACCTAAAACCGCAACCCGATATGAAACGAATCCTGCTGTTTCTCCTCTCCGCCGCTGCATACGCCTGCACGCAGGCCCCGGCCGCATCGGACTACGCGATCGTCGCCGGACCCGGCATCGCCGACGACCCGCAGTGGAGCGCCGTCGTCGAAGCGCTCCGCGAAAGCCATCCCGGCGCCCGGGTGATCCGTTACCGCGACTCGGTGCGCGAGGCGCTGCCCGCGCTGCGCTGCGCGGCGCCCCGCTACGTGGCCTTCGTGGACCGGCCCGAACGCATCGGGCGCGACTACATCATCGAGCTCAACCGCATGAGCCGCGAGGCGGACCGGGACATCTACGCCGACTACCTCTGGGGCGTCATCACGGGATACGACGCCGAAGCGGCGCTGCGCATGGTGCGCAACGCCCGCGAACCGCTCGTCATCCGGAGCGCCGTAAGCACGCTGCGCGAGGTGGGCAGCGGCAAGTGGTTCGACGCCTTCGCCTATGTGGACGACCGCGACGCGGGCCGCTGCGGCGTGAAACGTCCGGGCGAAGACTCCGTTGCCCACTACCGCACGCGACGGCTGCTGCCCGACGGGCGGCCCGACCTGCTGCGGGAGTTCTGCGACTTCTACGCCCGGCTCGATCCCGATCTCGTCACCACGGCCTCGCACGCCACGGAACGGAACCTCGAAATGCCGTTCTCGGTGGGGAACCTGCGGTGCGCCGACGGAGCGCTCTACGCCGACTTCCCGGAGGGGCGCACGCCGCTGGCCGGGTCGGACAAACGGCGCGTGTTCCTGCCGATCGGGAACTGCCTGATCGGCAACGTGGACAACACGCGCGGGAGCATGGCCGTCGCATGGATGAACAGCGCGAACGCCGCGGCGATGGCCGGCTACGTGGTCCCGACCTGGTACGGCCGCAACGGATGGGGCGGACTGAAATACTGGCTGACGACGCCCGGACGCTACACGCTCGCCGAGGCCTTCTACCTCAACCAGCAGGACATGCTGCATCAGCTCGAGGAGTGGTGTCCCGGATTGGGCGAACGGGCCTTCCCGTTCGGCGAGGAGGGTTTCGCCGAGGAGGATTTCGTCCGGGCCGACAGCGTCGCGGGGCGGAAACTCTCGGCGGACGAGACGGGCTTCTTCTTCGACCGCGACGTGCTGGCGTTCTACGGCGACCCGGCATGGGACGTACGGCTGCGGGAGCTTCCCGCCGAACGCGATTTCATCGTGAGCGAACGGCACGAAAAGGGACAGTGCATCCTGACGGTGACGACCTCCGCCGCATTCGACGCCGAGCGCATGGCGGGCGGCCGGTTCAAGGAGGAGCACGTGGGCAGGCTGCCTTTCAGCTACTTCTTCCCCGAGCGGCTGCCGAATCCCCGCCTCGCGGCCGGACAGGCATGGAACGCCGCCGTGGACGAAAACTTTCTGCTGATTTACGATCCCGGCTTCGAACCGGGAAAGACCTACACGATCCGGCTCGACACCGGCGAGTGACGCCGCGGCGGACAGATACCCCGACGGGCAGAAACCCGGCCGACCCGCCCCGGCTGCGCGATCCGGCCCCGCACCGGAGGCGGAGTGCGGCGACAGGGGGCCCGACCGGTCTCTTCTGCGGGATCAGATTTCGACGATGCCGTTGCGAATGGCATAGACCACCAGGCTCGCGGTGTTCTTGCAGCCGGTCTTTTCGAGAATATTGGCACGGTGCTTATCGACCGTGCGCTTCGATATGAAGAGTTCGTCGGCGATCTCCTGGTTGGAAAGCCCCCGGCAGACGGCCACCAGAATCTCGCGCTCGCGCGAGGAGAGCTGGTCGTCGGCCGCGTCGTCGCGCGTGCGCATCCGTCCCGTCAGCGACGAAAGCAGTTGCGGCGAGAAGTAGCTTCCGCCGCCCATCACCGTCCCGATGGCCTCCAGCACGTCGCCTATGTCCGAATCCTTCAGCAGGAATCCCCGGGCTCCGGCCTCGACCATCCGCGAGTAGTAGCTCTCCTCGCCGAACATCGACAAGGTGATGATCCGCAGCTCCGGCCGCCGGGCCAGCGCCCGCTCGGTCGTCTGCGCGCCGTCGAGCCCCGGCATCGAAAAATCCATGAAGACGATGTCGGCCTCCATCCCCTCCATCATCGCCAGGAACTCCTCGCCGCTGGCCGCCTCGCCTACGACGCGGCAGCCTTCGCAGCGTTCGAGCAGCTCCCGCAGCCCGTTGCGGAAGAGCGAATGGTCGTCCACGAGTATGATTCTGCACTCCATCCCGATTACTCTCTTTTTTTACGCCGGCGCGTCCGCTCCGCGGGTCCGGGAGCTTCCTCCTGCGTGTTGATCCGGATCGCCGTCCGCATCCCCCTGCCTTTGGACGAGGTGATGTCGAACGTGCCGCCGAGCGAATTGATGCGCGACGCGATGTTCGAAAGCCCCATACCGCAGTCCATCATCGCCTGCGGATTGAACCCGCGGCCGTCGTCCGAATAGTCGAGCGCCAGCTCCGGCCCGTTCTGCGAGAGCGAAAGGTTGATCGACGAACAGCCCGAATGCTTGAGCGAATTGTTTATCAGCTCGCAGATCACCCGGTAGAGGATCACCTCTACGTCCGTATCGTAACGTTCGGTGCGGAGGTTGGTCGTGAAGCGGATCTTCACGTCGTGCATGGCCGCACTCTTGTCGATGAAATTCCGCACGCCCCGCGCCAGTCCGAAATCGTTGAGCACGTGCGGCGAAAGGTTGTTCGAAATCTCGCGCAGCGAGCGGATCGCCTCCTCGATCACATAGGTCGTATTGTCGATGATCTCGCGCTGCTCGGCGCTGCGCTCGTCGCGCGAAAGGGCCGTCAGCGACATCTTCGCCGAAGAGAGCAGCGGACCCAGCCCGTCGTGCAGCTCCTTCGAGAAACGCGACCGGGCCTTCTCCTCGGTACGCAGCACGGCCGTCAGGATGCGCTTGTTGAGCAGCGTCCGCTGGTGATTCAGGCGGTCGATATACTTGAAGAGCTTGTGCGCGTACATCACCCCGATCGACAGGCAGATCGACACCGTGACGCCCAGGTAGGCGAACCACCAGCGCGGAACGATCTCCACGCCCATATCCATGAGCAACTGCACCAGCCGCTCGATGGTCAGCAGCGAGAAGCCCACGATGAAGAGTATCCACACGGAGTTGTACTTCGTGGCACGCACCAGCCGCAGGGCATAGGCCGTCGCCAGCGTCTGGACGATGATCGAGATGACGAGCAGGATCTTGATGAGCATAACCGCGGTTTTTCACAAAGATAGCGAAAAAATCATTCGAACATCCCGTCGAGCCGCTTCAACTGCCGGTAATCCGTCAGATCGGCCTGCACGGGAACCACCGACACGTAGCCGTGCGCCAGCGCCCACTCGTCGGTGTCGGTCGCTCCGGGCTCGCCATTGACGAATTCGCCCGTGAGCCAGAAGTAGGGGCGGCCCCGCGGATCCTCGCGGCGGAAGAACTCCTCGCGCCAGAAGCCGCGGTTCTGCCGGCAGAGCCGCACGCCGCGCACCTCGCCGGGCCGTCCCTTCGGGACATTGACGTTCAGGCACAGCGGCAGCTCCGCACCGCGGTCCAGCACCGCGCCGACGATCCGCCGGCCGTAGAGCACCGCCGCCTCGAAATCGGCATCGGCGGCATGGTCGTCGAGCGACAGTCCCACGGCCGGACAGCCGTAGAAACTGCCCTCGATGGCCGCGCCCATCGTCCCCGAATAGAGCACATTGACCGCGGAGTTCGAGCCGTGGTTGATGCCCGAGAGCACCAGATCGACCCGTTCGTCGCGCAGCAGGCAGTCGAAAGCCATCTTCACGCAATCGACGGGCGTGCCGGAGAAGGCGTAAACCGCCAGTCCCTCCTCCTCGCGGACGCTGCGCAGGTAGAGCGGACTATACATGGTGATGGCCTGGCTCATGCCGCTCTGCGTCGTCTCGGGCGCCACGACCACCACGCGCCCGAAGGTGCGGGCCACCTCGACGGCGGCCTCCATGCCCCGCGAATCGTAACCGTCGTCGTTGGTCACGAGTATCAGTCTCTCTTCCATAGTCTTTTTCGTTCCGTTCCGGCGAAACGGACCCGCGGCCCCGAAAGCGGCGCAAACCGCTCCGCTCCGCGGAATCCCGGCCGGAAATCGCCCGTAAAGATAGCGATAAATCCTCCGACCGAAGCGGAATTCGAGGCAATAGTTGCGCCATTCGGAAAATTCTTCCTATATTTGCAACCCCAACAGGGCGTATATCGACCTCTTTCATTGGGCGCTACGGCGACGGCGGACGATGCGGCGGACGCGCGGGAAGACTTTCCGGAAACGGAAAGCGGACCGGCGGGGATGCGGCGGAGCGGTTCCGCGGGATTACGGACAAGGGGTCCGTATGGTAGTCCGGGCGCAGCGGGAATGTCGGGTGCGAAACTCAAAATTCGTTGCAACAATGAACAAAGACGCAATCATCCGGCTCGTAAACGAGCAGATGTGGCCGAAGACGGACGCCGACGTGCCGTCGTTCAAGGCCGGTGACACGATCACCGTATCCTACAAAATCGTCGAGGGTAACAAGGAGCGCGTGCAGAGTTTCCGCGGCGTGGTTATCCAGATCAAGGGTCAGGGCAAGACCAAGATGTTCACGATCCGCAAGATTTCGAACGGCGTGGGCGTCGAGCGCATCTTCCCGCTTTACTCGCCCCATATCGAGAAGATCGAGGTCAATAAGATCGGTGTGGTCCGCCGCGCCCGCATCTACTACCTGCGCGATCTGACGGGCAAGAAGGCGCGTATCAAGGAGAAGCGCATGACGAGCAGCTCGGAGAAGTAATCCGCATCTGCCCGGAAACGGAAAACGGGACATTCGAAATGAATGTCCCGTTTTTTCGCATCCTCTCCGGCCGCAGCAAGGCGGCCGCACCCGAAAGCTCTGCGCCGAAGAGAACGCCCCCCGGAAACGCGCCGCACGGAAACAGGCGCAGGAAACACCGGAGCAGGAAACGATTCCGCACGGAAATGCCGCGCCCGAAAACCGACGGGGGACGCCGCGCTGCGGCATCCCCCGTTCTGCGTTCCGGAAACGGCCGATCAGTCGGTCACCGGAATATCCTTGTTCACGTTCTTCGAACCCACGAGGGCGTAGAAGAGGATGTAGGCCAGACCCACGATCACGACCCAGTAGCTCGAGAGGTAGCCCGCGAAGTCGGCCACGCCGCCCTGGATCAGCGGAAGGATACCGCCGCCGCAGACCATCACCATGAAGAAGCCCGAACCCATCGAGGTGTATTTGCCGAGGCCTTCGACGGCGAGGTTGAAGATGCCTCCCCACATGACCGAGGTGCAGAGGCCGCAGAGCGTGAGGAACATGACGCCGACGGGAACCTCCACCAGTCCGAAGCCCGTACCGGTGAAGACGGGCATCGAAACCGTCGAGGTGACGGGCGAGAAGATGCCCACCAGCACGAAGAGAATGGCTACCGAAGCCACCACGGAGAGCTGCGACTTGCTCGAGACCTTGCCGCCGATGATGCCGCCGACCAGACGGCCGCACATCATCAGGAACCAGTACGTGCCCACGAGCGAACCCGCGGCCGCGGCCGCCATGCCCGCGCCGTCGGTCGTGGAGGTGAGGAAGAGATTCATGAAGTTGGGAATGCCGACCTCGACGCCCACATAGATGAAGATGGCCACGGCGCCCAGCACGAAGTGACGGAACGAGAGCGCGCTGTGCTTGTCCTTCTTCGCCTCGGCGGCCTTCTCCTCGATGGCATACGGCTCGGGGATCGAGACCATGGAGAGCACGACGAAGGCCACGGCGAAGATACCCATGGCGATGAACAGCGCGGGCGAAGCGTCGCTGATCGTCGCGCGGGCCACGTCGCCCATCAGATAACCGACCAGAATCGGCACGATGGTGGCCGAGATCGAGTTGAGCGAACCGCCGAACTGGATCAGCTGGTTACCCCGCTTGCCGCCGCCGCCGAGGGTGTTGAGCATCGGATTGACCACCGTATTGAGCATACACATCGAGAAACCCGAGACGAACGCGCCGACGAGGTAAACCGCGAAGCTGCCGGCCACGCCCGAAAGGTACTGGATACCCACGCCGATAAAACCGACCGCAATGGCCGCCAGCGCCGTTTTCTTGTAACCGATGCGGTTGAGCATCAGACCCGCCGGAATACCCATGAAGGCGTAGGCGATGAAATTGGCCGCATTACCCAGCTGCGACATCCAGTTCGCCACCGAGAACTGGTTCTTCACGATCACGCCCAGCGGATTGGCGAAGCCCGTGACGAACGAGATCATCGCGAAGAGCGCGAACATCATGATGATAGGTAATGTGTAATTCTTCTTTTGTTCCATAGAGTTGATCTGTTATTTAGGTTAATAATCGTTTGTCCGGATTTGCGGTCATCTGTCGCGTTCGACGATATAGGCGCAGAGGTTCACCAGCGCCGAGCGGTAGTCGGAGTCGTCGTAGTCGGAGAGCATCCCCACGGCCCGCGAGACATAATCCTGCATCACCTCGGCCGCGGCGGAGAGTCCGCCCTCCCGCTCCACCGCAAGACGCAGGTACTCCACCGCTTCGTCGTCCTCGTGACAACGGGCCAGTCTGTCCAGCAGATCGGCCCGTCTCTCCTCCGACGCGCGGTCGAGCACCGTCAGCAGGGGCAGCGTGATCTTCCCCTCCCGCAGGTCGTTGCAGACGGGTTTGCCCGTCTGCGCCGAGGGGGTATAGTCCAGGATGTCGTCCTGAATCTGAAAGGCCATGCCCACCGCCTCGCCGAAGCGGCGCATCGTCGCCACCTTGTCGCGCGTGGCCCCCACGGCCAGCGCCCCCGCCGACGCGGAGACGCCCAGCAGGCTCGCCGTCTTCTTGTAGATGATGTCGAGGTAGGTCCGGCGGGTCATGCTGCGTTCGGCGGCGCATTCGTCCTGCAACACCTCGCCCTCGCACAGCGCGGCCATCGAGCCGCATACGTGCGTCACCAGATCGAACTGCCCGCTCTGCAGGCCGATATTCATATTTTTAGCCAGGATGTAATCGCCCAGAATCACCGCCTTGTGCGACTGCCAGCGGGCATTGACCGAGGGTTTGCCGCGGCGCGTGTCGGCCTCGTCGATCACGTCGTCGTGGATGAGCGAGGCCACGTGGATCATTTCGACCAGCATCGCCGCCAGCGAGGCGCGCCGTCCGCCCGCCGCACCCTTGACCGGAGCGTTCATCGCCGCCGAAAGCATCACCAGCAGCGGACGGATGCCCTTGCCGCGCGCCGTCAGGGCATAGCGCAGCATGTCGGACAGCAACTCCCCTTCGGCCGTGAACTGCCGTTCGACGAACTCTTCGAACGCAGCCAGTTCGGCCGTCACGGGCCTGCGGATGTCATCGAGTGTAATCATATCCGCAAAGATAGTCATTTTTCGCTATGAGCACACCGCACTCTCGCTATTTTTTCGTACCTTTGGCAATCGGTAAAGAATCGACGGAATGGATTTTTCGAAAGGATTTCTCAAAAGGCTGCTCCCCGCAGCCGCGGTCCTCGCACTGTTTTTCGTCGTGAGCGCCCTCTATTTCGCCCCGCAGTTCCGGGGCGAAGTGCTGCCGCAGCACGACGTCCTGCAATACGAAGGCATGGCCCGGGACATCACCGACATGCGCGCCTCGACGGGCGAAGACCCGCAGTGGACCGGCGGCATGTTCGGCGGCATGCCGGCCTACCTGATAAACGTCGCCTACCCGGCCCAGCTCGTAAAACGCACCGCAGGCCAGATCGTCAAGGCGATCGACACCCCCGCCGGATTCATCTTCTTCGCCATGGCGGCCATGTGGTGCATGCTGCTCATGGCGGGCGTCAACCCCTGGGTGGGCACGGTTCCGGCGCTGGCCTACGGTCTTTCGACCTACTTCCTGCTCATCATCGGCGCCGGGCACGTGACGAAGATGTGGGCGCTGGTTTACGCGCCCCTGATGATGGGCGGCGCATGGGTCGCCCTGCGCGGCAACGTCTGGTGCGGCGCGGCCGTCACGGCCCTCGCCGCATCGCTCGAAATCGGCGCCAACCATCCGCAGATCACCTATTATTTCCTCGTGGCGATGGCCGCATTCTGGGCGAGCGAGGCCGTCGCGGCCTTCCGCGAAGGACGGATGCGGAACTTCGCCCTGCGCACGGCGGCGCTCGCCGCGGCGGGCCTGCTGGCCGCGGGATCGAACTTCGCGCCCCTCTGGTACACGGCCCAGCACTCGAAGGAGACCATCCGCGGCGGCTCGGAGCTGGCCTCCGGGAGCGAAAGCTCCGGCGACGGACTGGCGCTCGACTACGCCACGGCGTGGAGCTACGGCCGCGCGGAGACGCTCAACCTGCTCGTGCCCGACTTCATGGGCCGCGACTCGGGCACGACCCTCCCCGCCGACGGGGAGACGGCCGCCCTGCTCGACGGCTACGGCCTGCGCGGGGCGGCGCAGCAGCTACCCGCCTACTGGGGCACGCAGCCCTATACGGGCGGCCCGACCTACCTGGGCGCGGCGGCGGTGTTCCTGGCCGCACTGGGCATCGCCCTCGCCGGAGGCCGCAACAAATGGTGGATCGTCGCCGTCTGCGCGGTGATGATCCTGCTGGCCTGGGGCCGCAATCTGATGGGTTTCACGGAGCTGGCTTTCCGCATCCTGCCCGGATACGACAAGTTCCGCACCGTCTCGATGACGCTGGTCGTCGTCCAGTGGGCCGTGCCGGTGCTCGGGGCATTGGCCCTCGCACGGCTCTGGAGCGGAGACGTTCCGCGCCGGCGCCTGCTGCGCGCACTGGCCTGGTCGGCGGGCGTCACGGGAGGCGTCTGCCTGCTGCTGGCCGTGGCCGGCGGCTCGCTGTTCGACTTCGGGCGCGCCGAAAGCGCGGAGATGATGACCGAACAGTTCCGCCGCATCTTCGAGGCGAACGACATGCAGGAATACATCTCCCGCGGCACGGACGCCGAATGGGGCGACGCCACCGGCGCGGCGATGGCTGCCGACCGCGCCGCGATGATGCGCTCCGACGCCTGGCGGTCGCTTCTGATGATCCTGCTCGCGGCGGGCTCCGTCGCGCTCTTCGCCCTGCGGCGGATCGGGAAATACGCGCTCACGGCCCTGCTGGCGGCCGTCGTACTGACGGACCTCGTTCCCGTGGACCTGCGGTTCCTCTCCGCGGACAACTTCACCTCGCCCCGCCGCAGGCAAGTGACGCAGACGGACGCCGACAGGACGATCCTGCAGGACTGCGATCCGGGATACCGCGTACTGAACCTCACGGTCAGCCCCTTCAACGACGCCACGACCTCCTATTTCCACCGTTCCGTCGGCGGATACCATGGAGCCAAGCTGGCACGTTATCAGGACCTGATAGACCGCTACCTCTCGCAACTGGACGACGGGGTGCTGGACATGCTCAACACCCGCTATCTGATCGTCCCCGGCAAGGAGGGCGCCCCCGAAGCGAAGCGCCGCACGACGGCTTTCGGGGCGGCATGGTTCGTGGACAGCCTCGTCCGCGCCGCCTCGGCGCAGGAGGAGATCGCCCTGCTGGGCGAGGTGAACCTCCGCACGACGGCCGTCACGTCGTCCGACACGCCCGCCGCGGCGCGCCCGATGCCCACGGGTATCTACGCCTCGGCCCGGATCGACCTCGCGGAGTACCGCCCCAACTACCTCCGCTACGAATACTCGGTACCCGAAGAGGCCCTCGCGGTCTTCTCCGAAATCTACTACGACAAGGGCTGGACGGCCTACGTGGACGGCGAGGAGGCTCCCTACTTCCGGGCCGACTACGTGCTGCGGGCCATGCGGCTGCCGGCCGGCGAACATACCGTCGAATGGAGGTTCCGCGCCCCGCACTGGGCGGCGGCCGAGGGCGTGACGGGCATCTGCTCGGCGCTCATCCTGCTGGGAGCCGCCGCGACGGCGGGGTATTGCTGGAAACGCCGCAGGAAACGGCCGGAAAGCGGAACCGACGAGGCATGAGACGTTCCCGGCAGAGGAAAAGGGACCGCCGTCCCGCCGCGAACGGACATCCGGAACGGACCGCACACGCACGAAGAGGGAACGGCAGGAGCGCCGGAAGGGGCGGGTCCCGGCAACACGAATGAAACAAAAGAGGCACGAATCGAAGATGAAAGACGACAAACGACTCAGACGGAAGGTCCGCAACTCCTATATCGTATCGACGGTCAGCATCGCGCTCGTACTGTTCCTGCTGGGTTCGGTGGGGTATCTGATGGTCGCGGCGCTGAAGGTGGCCGACACGTTGCAGGAGAGCATCGCCATCACCGTGGAGCTGAAGCGGGAGACGACGCCCGAGCGGCGCGACGCGATCGAGAAACGCCTCGCGGCCGAAGACCTCGTGGCCACGATCGCCTACGTTCCCAAAGAGGCGAAACTCGAGGACAAGGAGTTCCGCAAGATGTTCGACAGCGCCTTCGAGGAGATTCTCGAGGAGAACCCGCTGCTCGATTCGTTCGAACTCACGCTGACCCCGGCGTCGGCCGACAAGGAGCTGCTCGCGGAGTTCATCGCCGCCGCGGAGCGCATCGAGGGGGTGGACCGCGTGTCGTATCCGGCGCTCATGGCCGAACGGCTGCACGCCACGGTGGGAAAAATCCGGCTGGTGCTGCTGCTCTTCGGAGGCGCGCTGCTGCTGATCTCGCTCATTCTGGTCAGCAACACGATCCGGCTGGCGATCTATTCGAAACGCTACCTGATCAACACGATGAAACTCGTCGGCGCGACCAAGTGGTTCATCATGCGCCCGTTCCTCGGGAGCAGCGTCACGCAGGGCATCCTCTCCGGAGCCATCGCCTCGGTGCTGTTCGGCGTGGCGGTCTATGGGCTCAACGAAGCCGTGCCCGAACTGCTGACCATCGCCGAAGCGGGCAAGATCGCCCTCATTCTCGGCGCGATGGTTGCAGGAGGCGTACTCATATCGGGGGTCTTCACCTTCGCGGCCCTCAACAAGTTCGTGAACATGAAGTCTAACAAGATATACCTATATTAAATGAAAAAAGAGCGGAAAACGGCCCAGGAGCCTGCCGGGGAGAATCCCCGGATGCCTCTCACGCGCCGCAACTACATCCTGCTGGCGGCCGGGTTCGCCGTCATCGTGCTGGGCTTCGTCCTCATGGCCGGCGGCGGCAGCGACTCGCCCGACGAGTTCGATTACGCCATGTTCTCGTGGCGGCGCATCACGCTGGCGCCGATTCTGGTCATCGGAGGGTTCGTCGTGGAGATCTACGCGATCCTGAAACGCTACGACTGATCCTCCGGCAGCCGGCATCCCCCGGCGCAGCCCGCCGAAACCGCCCGCCGGAGCGCCTTCGGGCGGGCCGTCAGGCTCCGGCTCCGGCAGACGCACGCATCCGGGCGACAATCCGTCGGTTCCGGCAGACAACGGACAATACGAAACAACCACCCAAACCGTTCTATGGATACACTTCAAGCCATCCTGCTCGGCATCGTGCAGGGTATCACGGAATTTTTGCCCGTATCGAGCAGCGGCCACCTGCAAATCGCCAAGGAGCTGCTGGGCGTCGAGCTCGAAGAGAACCTCACGTTCGACGTCGTGCTGCATGCCGCGACGGTGCTCAGTACGATCGTCGTACTCCGGAGCGAGGTATGGCGCCTGCTCGGAGGGCTCTTCTCGCGCCGGTTCAACGAAGAGCAGGCCTACGTGCTCAAACTCGTCGTGTCGATGATTCCGATCGGTATCGTCGGCTTGCTCCTCAAAGACCAGCTCAACGCCCTGCTCGAAGCCCCCTGTATCCTCGCCGTCGTCGGCGCGATGCTCCTCCTCACGGCCGCGCTGCTCGCCTTCGCCTACTACGCCAAACCGCGGCAGAAGGAGACGATCTCCTACCGCGACGCCTTCGTCATCGGCCTCGCGCAGGCCTGCGCCGCCATGCCGGGCCTTTCGCGCTCGGGATCGACCATCGCCACGGGCCTGTTGCTGGGCAACAAAAAGACGGCCGTGGCGCAGTTCTCGTTCCTCATGGTGCTGGCCCCGATTCTGGGCGAGACGCTGCTCGAAGCCGCGAGCGGCGAACTGACGGCCGGCGTGGCCGCCGGACCGCTCGTCGCGGGATTCGCCGCGTCGTTCCTCACGGGCTGCCTGGCCTGCCGGTTCATGCTCGAGATCGTCAAGCGGGGCCGCCTGATCTGGTTCGCCGCCTACTGCGCCGCCGCCGGCATCGTCTCCATCGCAAGCTACCTCATCCGATGAAAGAGACGCCCGACCTGCACGGCATCGACTTCGAGGACGGCTATATCGCCGTCGTGGACAAGCCGCTGCGCTGGACCTCGGCCGACGTGGTCCGCAAGATCAAGTTCACGCTGCGCAAACTCGGCTACCGCAGGATCAAGGTGGGGCATGCCGGGACGCTCGATCCGCTGGCCACCGGCATCCTGCTCGTCTGCATCGGCCGCGCCACCAAACTCGCCGACGCCTTGCAGGCCGAGGAGAAGGAGTACACGGCCGACGTGATGCTGGGGGCCACGACCCCGAGCTACGACCTCGAACACCCCGTGGACCGCACCTATCCGTGGGAACACGTCACGCGCGAAGCGGCCGAAGAGGCGCTGCGGTCGCTCACGGGCGAACGGCTGCAGGAGCCGCCCCTCTTCTCGGCCAAGAAAATCGAGGGGACGCGCGCCTACGAGCTGGCCCGCGCCGGCGAGACGACCCGGTTGCGCAAGTCGCTCATCACGATCTACGAAATGAACATCGAGGAGTTCGACCTCCCGCGCATGCGCATCCGCGTGCGGTGCAGCAAGGGAACCTACATCCGCTCGCTGGCCCGCGAAATCGGCGAGGCGCTGCAAAGCGGCGCGCACCTCACGTCGCTGCGCCGGACCCGCAGCGGAGGCTTCACCCTCGAAAACGCCTGGGACCTGGAGGAATTTCTCAAAAAATTGCAAAATATTGAAACAAAATAGCTTTTTCCGCGTATAGGGATTAATCTGTCTTTTGTTCCGACACGTAAAAAAGCGTTCAATATGAAGTTATCGCAGTACGGATACGAATTTTCGCCCGAAATGCTGGCCAAATACCCGGCCGAGAACCGCGACGAATCGCGCCTGATGGTCGTCAATCGGGCCAAGGGGACCATCGAACACCGCATTTTCAAGGACATCATCGACTATTTCGACGAAAAGGACCTCTTCATCTTCAACGACACGAAGGTCTTTCCCGCGCGTCTGTACGGCAACAAGGAGAAGACCGGCGCCGAGATCGAGATCTTCCTGCTACGCGAGCTGAACCGCGAGCTGCGGCTGTGGGACGTGCTGGTGGACCCGGCGCGCAAGATCCGCATCGGCAACAAGCTCTACTTCGGCGACGACGACCTGCTGGTGGCCGAGGTGATCGACAACACCACCTCGCGCGGCCGCACGCTGCGCTTCCTCTTCGACGGTTCCTACGAGGAGTTCAAGCAGGCGCTCTTCAGCCTGGGCGAGACGCCCCTGCCCAAATGGGTGCGCGAGAAGGTGGAGCCCGAGGACGCGGAGCGTTACCAGACCATCTTCGCCCGCCACGAGGGGGCCGTGGCCGCCCCGACGGCCGGGATGCACTTCTCCAAACACCTGATGAAACGCATGGAGATCAAGGGCATCGACAGGGCCTTCATCACGCTGCACGTGGGGCTGGGCAACTTCCGCACGGTGGACGTCGAGGACCTCTCGAAGCACAAGATGGACTCCGAGCAGTTCTTCGTCACGGACGAGGCCGCCGAGGCGGTCAATGCGGCCAAGCGCGCGGGACACCGGGTCGCGGCCATCGGTACGACGGTCATGCGCACGATCGAGACGGCCGTTTCGACCAACGGCATGATCAAGCCGATGGAGGGATGGACCAACAAGTTCATCTTCGCCCCCTACGACTTCACCGTGGCCGACGCCATGGTGACCAACTTCCACCTGCCCTACTCCACGCAACTGATGATGGTGGCGGCCTTCGGCGGGTACGAAACCGTGATGAACGCCTACAAGGCGGCCCGCGAGGAGGGCTACCGTTTCGGCACTTACGGCGACGCGATGCTTATTCTTTAAGATTTTTTTCGTATCTTTGCGAGTAATGTGAGCGTCCAAATAAAAATTCACGAATCATGGCAAGCAAGATTCTGTACGTGTGTCAGGAGATCACGCCCTATCTTCCCGAAACGGAGAGCTCCCGGCTTTGCCGTGCGCTGACGCAGGCTATGCAGGAACGCGGCAACGAAATCCGCACCTTCATGCCGCGTTACGGCTGCATCAACGAGCGCAGACACCAGCTGCACGAGGTGATCCGCCTCTCGGGCATGAACCTTATCATCGACGACAACGACCACCAGCTCATCATCAAGGTGGCGTCGATTCCCTCCGCCCGCGTACAGATCTATTTCATCGACAACGACGACTACTTCTCGCGCAAGGCCGTGCTGACCGACGCCGAAGGGCGCTATTTTCCGGACAACGACGAACGGGCCATCTTCTTCGCACGCGGCGTGCTGGAGACGGTCAAGAAGCTGCGCTGGACTCCCACGGTGGTCCACTGCCACGGCTGGTTCTCGGGCGTCGTGCCCGTTTACCTGAAACACGTCTTCGCCGACGACCCGATCTTCCGCGACGTGAAGATCGTCGTCTCGCTCTGCGACGACGCCTTCCCCGGAGAGCTCGACCCGGCCTTCGCCCAGAAGATCGCCGGCGAGGGCGTCAAGGACAAAAATCTGGAGATTCTCTCCGCTCCGTCATACGAAAACCTCTGCCGCTTCGTTATGGAGTATGCCGACGGCGTGGCGGTGGCGTCCGAAAAAGCCGATCCCGCCGTGTTGGAGATCGCCCGTGCGAGCGGGAAACCGGTGCTCGAATACCAATCGCCCGAGGCTGCGGACTTTTTCGATAATTACAACCGATTCTATGAAGCGATCCAATAAACTCCTCCGCCTGCTGTTCGGCGCGGCATCGGTCCTTTCGGCGGTCACGCTGACGCTCGGAGGCTGCACCTCGGTGGACGACACGCTGGGAGGCAATCTCGTTCCGGACAACCAGCAGATGCGCGCCGGATTCGTCCGGTTCCCGGAGAGCGGCGAGGACAAGGCGAAATACGTCACCACGCGTCTTTTCCAGAGCGACTCGGTCGTCTCGTCGAACCTCTCGTCGGGCTACTTCGGCTCGCAGCTCAACGACACGCTCGGCCTCCGCACGGCGGGATTCCTGACGCAGATGATCAACCTCTCCGAAATCAAGGAGGGGTATTTCGGATACAAACCGATCTTCGACTCGGCGCAACTGCTCATCTCCATCGCCTCCTACGGCAGGGATACGCTGACCGAACAGCGGTTCGCGGTCTATGAGGTAAAAAGCAACAAATATATCACCGACAAGCCGGTAGCCGCCGGAAAATCGGAGCGCGACACGACCTTCTACCTCAACTTCGACCCGGTGAAGGAGGGGGTGATCGACGAAACCGAGGGGCCGCTGTTCTACTTCACGCTCGGCGGCGAAGACAAAGGCCCCGCCACCACGGCCGTCACGTTGGAGCCCACCGAATCGGGCCGGGAATACATCCAACGGCTGATGTTGCAGCAGGGAGATTACAAGGACGACTACTCGATATACAGCATCGACAGTCTCGAACAGTGGGTCGAGGAGTTCCGGGGCTTCTACATCTGTCCCGATCCCGCCATGCCGCTGACCGCCGACCGGGGCGAAGGGACGATCTTCGGTACGACGCTCGAGTCGTCGGGATTCGCCGTTTACGGACGTAACCGCGTCGAGGCGGACCCCACGCTCATCCAGGATACGCTCCAGATGCTCTACTATTTCTACGAAGGTTCGGTCGATCACGGCAACGTTTCGGTCAATACGGCCTACCACGACTATTCGCAGGCGAAGGAGGCGCTGTTCGAAATCGCCAACGCCCGCGAACCGGCAGCCGGAGAGGCCGACGAACGCCCGGAGACGGCTCGCGTACGCGTGGAGGGCTTCGGCGGCGTGGTGAGCGACATCACCTTCACCGAAGCGTTCTTCGAGGCGCTGGAACGGGAGATCGAGAAAGCGAACGAAGCGGAAGGCAAGGATTTCAGGACGCTGGCATTCAGCCAGGTGACCATGTCTGTCTATTTCAACGACGGCGCCTACGACTGGCAGGAGATCGTCCCGGGAAACGGCTCGGGTCCCGACATCGTGCGGCTGACCGACGAAATGACGGCCGCCCCCTCCCGGCTGGGCCTCTACACGAATTACAAGACGCGGACCCCGATTGCGGACTACAACTACACCTACGAGTCGCAGTACAACACGACGCTCGACTACGGCGGATACGTGAACCGCAGCCAGGGATGCTACAAGATGAATATCACGGCCTACGCCCAGGCGCTCTGGAACAGTTACATGAAGGAGAAGCAGGCCGCCGCGGCCGAGGGGCGTGCGGTGGACCTCTCGAAGGTGCAGAACCGCACGATCTACCTCGCCCCGGAGGCGGGAGGTTTCTACACCACGGCCTTCGGCATCCTGCAGGGCATGGCGACCGACGGCGGCGAAAACAACGCTCCGATCCGGCTCGAACTGGCGTACAACATGATCAAATAAACCGAAGAGAAACCCTTGTGCGGAACCTAAGTGTTGAAGATGCTTAGGTTTTCGCATTTCTGAAAAAGCCATCAAAACAACGTAATGCAGGACAATTTAGTCATCGTAGAGTCCCCTGCCAAGGCCAAGACCATCGAGAAGTTCCTCGGCAAGGACTATATCGTAAAATCGAGCTTCGGACACATCCGCGACCTCTCGAAGAAGGACCTCGGAATCAATATCGACGACGGCTTCAAGCCCGTCTATGAGATTCCGGGCGACAAGAAGAAGGTCGTGGACGAGCTCGCGAAACTCGCGAAGACGAAGACCGTGTGGCTCGCTTCCGATGAAGACCGCGAAGGAGAGGCCATCGCATGGCACCTGACCGAAGTGTTGGGGCTCCCGGTCGATCGGACGAAACGCATCGTCTTCCACGAAATCACCAAGCGGGCGATCCTCGAAGCTATCGAGAAACCCCGCACGGTCAATATGGACCTGGTGAACGCCCAGCAGGCGCGCCGCATCCTCGACCGGCTGGTGGGCTTCGAGCTCTCGCCCGTGCTGTGGAAAAAGGTGCGGCCGGCGCTGTCGGCGGGCCGAGTGCAGTCGGTCGCCGTGCGGCTGATCGTCGAACGTGAGCGCGAGATCATCGCTTTCCGTTCGACTCCCTATTTCCGCGTCGTGGCGCAGTTCTACCCCGCCGGAGATGCGGACAAGACACTCTTCAAGGCCGAGCTGTCCTCGCGTTTCGAGACGGCCGCCGAGGCCGAAGCGTTCCTCCGCGGCTCGGCCGGCGCCGAGTTCACGGTGTCGAAAGCCGAGGAGAAGCCCGCGCAGCGTTATCCCGCGCCGCCCTTCACGACCTCGACGCTCCAGCAGGAGGCGGGCCGCAAGCTGGGCATGTCGGTCTCGCAAACCATGTCCGTGGCGCAGCACCTCTACGAGCAGGGTCTGATCACCTACATGCGTACCGACTCGGTGAACCTCTCGCAGCAGGCGCTCGCGCAGTGCAAGGAGGAGATCACGAAACTCTACGGCGAGAAATACTCGTCGTGGCACAACTACAAGACCAAGACCAAGGGCGCGCAGGAGGCCCACGAGGCCATCCGCCCGTCGTACATCGACCGCCAGACGATCGAAGGCACGCCGGCCGAGAAGAAACTCTACGACCTGATCTGGAAACGCACGGTCGCCTCGCAGATGGTCTGCGCCGAGCTCGACCGCACGACCATCACCATCGACATCAGCGGTTCGGAGCACCAGTTCGTCGCCCAGGGCGAGGTCATCCGCTTCGACGGATTCCTGCGCCTCTATTCCGAATCCACGGACGACGACCAGGCCGCCGAGAGCGGCGAGGGGCTGCTCCCGAAACTCACGGCCGGCGACCGCGTGACGCCGGCGCAGATCACCGCGACGGAGCGCTTCACGCAGGCTCCGCCCCGATACAGCGAAGCGTCGCTGGTCAAGCAGATGGAGGCGCTCGGCATCGGCCGCCCCTCGACCTACGCCCCGACGATCACGACGATCATCAACCGCGGCTATGTCGTCCGCCAGAGCAAGGAGGGTTCGAAACGCAACTATACGCAGATGACGCTCACGGGAGACAAACTCACGACGAAGACCCTCACGGAGAGCTTCGGCAAGGAGAAGAACCGCCTCTCGCCGACCGACATCGGCATGGTGGTGAACGACTACCTCGAGGCGCAATTCGGCCCGATCATCGACTACAACTTCACGGCAAACGTCGAGAAGGAGTTCGACCGCATCGCCGAAGGCGACATCACGTGGGAGAAGATGATCGGCAACTTCTACGGACCGTTTCACAAAATGGTGGACTCGGCGATCGCCATGCAGCCCGCCCGGACGCGCGAAGTGCGCATCCTGGGCAACGACCCTGCGACGGGACATGTCGTGAAGGCCCGCATCGGACGCTACGGCCCGATGGTCGAGATCGAGGGCGCCGAAGGCGAGAAGGGCCGCTTCGCCTCGCTCAGGAAGGGGCAGCTCATCGAGTCGATCACCCTGGACGAGGCGCTCGAACTCTTCGCCCTGCCGCGCGACCTGGGACTGCTCGACGGCGAGAAGCTCATCGTGGGACTGGGCAAGTACGGACCCTACGTCCGCTACGGAAAGTCGTTCGCCTCGCTGGCGCGGACCGACGACCCCTACACGATCACCTACGAGCGGGCCGTGGAGCTCGTCCGGGAGCACAAGGCGGCCGCCGCTGCGGCCCATACGCCGCTCCGGACCTTCCCCGAAGACCCCGACATGCTCGTCAAGAACGGCCGCTACGGCGCCTATATCGCCTACAAGGGCAAGAACTACCGCCTGCCGCGGGGAACCAAGCCCGAAACCCTGACGCTGGACGACTGTCTGAAGATCGTTTCGGAGTCGAAGAAATGATTCGCAGAACCACAACGACACAAAACCCCAATACGCTATGAAAAACTTGCTGCTTTCCGCACTCGCAGTCTGCCTCGCCTGCACGGCCACGGCGCAGACCGCCGATCAGAACGACTCCGCGTCGGGTTACGAATTCACCGACGTGAAGCTCATCCCGACCACGCCCGTCAAGGACCAGAGCCGCAGCGGCACCTGCTGGTGCTTCTCGACCCTGTCGTTCCTCGAGAGCGAAATCCTCAAGGCCGGAGGCCCCGAGATGCACCTCTCGGAAATGTGGATCGTCCGCCACTCGTTCATGGACAAGGCCGAGAAGTACATCCGCCTGCACGGAGAGCTGAACTTCGCCGAGGGAGGCGCTTCGCACGACGTGACGGAGGGCATCAAGGCCCACGGCATCGTTCCCTTCGAGGTCTATCCGGGCCTGAACTACGGAACCGAGAAACCCGATTTCCACGAGCTGTCGGTCGTGCTCAAAGCCTACCTCGACGGCGTGCTCAAGGCCGCGGAGAGCGGCAAGCCCCTCTCGACGGCCTGGAAACGCGGCTTCAACGCCCTCCTCGACGAGTACTTCGGCCCGATGCCCGAAACGTTCACCTACGAGGGCAAGGAGTACACGCCCGAATCGTTCGCCGCATCGCTGCCGATCGACATGGAAAACTACGTGGACCTCTCGTCGTTCACGCACCATCCCTTCTACACGCGCTTCATCATCGAGGTTCCCGACAACTGGATGTGGGGCACGGTTTACAACCTGCCGCTCGAGGAGATGATGGCCACGATCGACCACGCGCTGGCCAACGGCTACACCGTATCGTGGGGCACGGACGTCAGCGAGAAGGGCTTCAGCCGCACGAAGGCCATCGGCGTCATTCCCGAAGCCGACACCGAGAGCATGAGCGGCACGGAAGCCGAACGCTGGGGCAAGCTCACCGACAAGGAAAAGGAGAAGGCGCTCTACTCCTTCGACAAGCCCGGCAAGGAGCGCACGATCACGCAGGAGATGCGTCAGACGGCGTTCGACAACTTCGAGACCACCGATGACCACGGCATGCTCATCATGGGCATCGCCGAGGACCAGAACGGCACACCCTACTACAAGGTGCAGAACTCGTGGAACACCGTGCCTCCCTACGACGGATTCTGGTACTTCTCGAAACCCTTCGTGGCCTACAAAACCACCTCGATCATGGTGAACAAGAACGCCATTCCGAAGGAGATCGCCAAAAAGCTGGGCCTGAAATAGGCCTCGCCGCAACGGCGCAGACACGACGCGGCCCGCTCTCCGGAGAGCGGGCCGCGCGCATGATTGCGTATAGGAGAAAAGGGCCGCCGGCCGGTCACTCCCCGATCTCGACGCCCAGCAGGCGCGCCAGCCCGACGGCCTGCTCGGGGCTGACCCGCAATCCCTTCAGCTCGGGCGAAACGACCTCGCGGAGCCGGATACACCGAATGTCGGAATCGGCGAAGGAGATCCCCGCGAGGCGCGTTCCCGAAAAGTCGGCCGTCACCAGCCCGCACTGCGAAAACACGACCCGCTCGAAGCGGCATCCGTCGAAGAAACCGCCCCGAAGCTGCGCCCCGGCGAAGCGGACGCTCCGCAGCCGCGAACGGGAGAAATTGACGAATTCGCCCTTGCAGTGCCCGAACACGACGTGTTGCAGCGTCGTCTCCGCGAATCCGGCCCCGGCGATCTTGCACTCCTCGAACCGCACACGGAAAAAACTCGCGCCCTGCAAGTCGGCCACCGACAGGTCGCAGTTCCGGAAGAGGACGTCCGTGAAACGGGAGCCGCGGAACACCGCACCTCCCAGCCGGCATCCCGAGAAACGGCATCCCTGCACGGAGAGACGGCTGCAATCCTCCGACGGCAGCGCGACGCCGCGGAACGAAAGGCCCTCGATCTCACCTTCCGGTACGAGCACGGCCGAACCGGCCGGCGCTCCGGATTCGGGAGGCAGCCGCGGAGGGGCGATCGCCGGAGATGCGGATTGTTCCATACGTCCGCAAAGATAGGGAATTTTCCGGAAGATCGTCCGGGAAACGGGAACGGCCGACGGAGGTTTTTGCCGGATAGGAAATAATTGCTACCTTTGTTCGGAATATGCACGTGACATTTCTGATAAAGAGCGCGTTGCTGCTCTCGACGCTGCTCGTCTGCATCATCCGCCCCGCCGCGGCGCAGACGGCCGAATGCCCGACGGCACGCCCCTCGGTCCGGACCGCGCCGGACCGAATCGGAGAGGTCCGCGCATATCCCGCCGCCGCACCCGCGGACACCCTCCGCAGCGACACCGCGGCGAAACGGCCCGGACTGATCCGCCGCATCATCGACTATTACAGCCGTTCGAACGTGGACCGCACCTTCGAAAAGAAGATCGACTGGAGCATCGCGCCGGGCCCCAACTACTCCTCCGACGTCGGCTTCGGGATCGGATTCCTGCTCGCCGGACTCTACCGCCTCGACCGCACGGATTCGGTCACCGCACCCTCGAACGTCTCCATCTACGGCAACTTCACGACCCAGAAGTTCGTGCTGCTGCGCTTCTCCGGCGACAACCTCTTCAACCACAACCGCCAACGGCTGAGCTATTCGGGGGCCTTCGTCTATTTCCCGGGAGCCTTCTACGGCATCGGCTACGAAGCCGGAAAGGAGGGTTACGCCCAGGACCTCACCACGACGATGGGCACTGTCAACGTCTCCTACTGCACGTCGCTCGCCGGACGTTTCTACGTCGGCGTGAGCGGCGGCCTCAACTACACGGGCGCCGCCTATCGGAGCAGCGGCATGACGGAATACCTCGAAGGCATCCGGGACGGCCGGTACGAAAAACCCGGCGGGCAGCGGGGCGAACTCTACGACCTCTGGCTCGAAGGGCGCTACCTGCCCGAAAAGCAGGATCCTTTCTCGAACTACATCGCCGCAACGGGCGACCGCCCCAACGCCCTCAACGCCCATGTCGGTATCTTCGCGCAGTACGATACGCGCGACGTGACGTTCAACGCCTCGAAAGGCGTCTTCGTCAAGGCCGAAGCCAAATGGTATCCGGAGTGGCTGGGCAACACGCGCCGCACGTTCGGCCGCTTCACCCTGACGTTCGATTTCTACCAGCGGCTCTGGAAAGGAGCCGTATTGGCCTGCGACCTCTATGCCGACGCCACGGCGGGAACCCCTTCGTGGCACATGTACGCCAAGATGGGCGGCATGGAACGCATGCGCGGCTACTACGAGGGGCGCTACCGCGACAAGCGGCTCGTGGAGGCGCAGGCGGAACTGCGACAGAAGATTTACCGCCGCCACGGCGTCGTGGCCTGGATCGGCGGCGGACAGGTATGGGGCACGAACCGCTTCCGCTGGAGCAACACGCTTTGCAGTTTCGGCTGCGGTTACCGTTTCGAATTCAAGAATCGCATGAATATCCGCCTCGACTACGGCTGGGGCAACTACGGCAACCCGAATCTGCCGTGGGACCGGAAACGCTCTTCGGCCTTCCTCTTCACGGCTTCGGAGGCGTTCTAATACCGGAAGACGAGGAGATACCCCGCCGTTCGCAGCACGGAGAGCGTCACCGGCGCGCCGCCGCAGACGGAACCCGTCACCTTCCCCGCCGCACCGTCCGCCATGCCGACAGGCTCTTCGCCCGGAACGCCGGTCCCTGCGGACGCCGCCGTCACTCCGACACCGGAATTTCCCCCCGGCAGCGGATCGAACCCCTCGCCGAGGTCCGCCTCCAGCAGCCGCAGGTCGCGCAGCAGGTCCAGCTCCCTCCGCCCCGCATATTTGTAGAGCGCCTCCTTGGCGCACCATGCCACGGCGGGCCACAGGGCGGATTCCGAAAGCCGCCGTTCGCAAGGGGTCATGTACCGTGCGATCACGCGGCCGAAGTTCCGCGTCTCGGATTCGATGTCCACGGCGCACGGTCCCTCCGACAGCACGACCGCCACCCGGCCCGGGCAGTGCGAGACGGAAATCCGTTCGGCGCGCCCCGGCAGGCAGGGTGCGCCGTTCGCATCGTAGGCGATCCGCACGTCGCGCCCCAGCTCGCGCCGCACGACGGCCCGCCACGTCAGGAATTCCGCACGGCGAACCGCCGAACCGAACCCGGCAGCCGTCGCGAGCTCCTCACCGGTCACCCAGGGCGCCGCCTCGGCCTCCGTCATCGGGGCGAGCGTCAGCAATCGTTTCATAACAGATCGACCCGGATTTTGTCGATGCGGTGTCCTTCCGTCTCCTGTACCGTGAACCGGATGTCGTGCGCCGTAAAGACGTCGCCCTTGCGCGGGAAGTCGCGCTTGAGTTCGAGCATCAGTCCCGCCAGCGTCTCCGCCTCGCCCCTCACGTCGGCGAAGGTGCCCTCTCCGAGCTCGAGAATCCGTTCGAAATCCCCCAGGTGGGTCTTGCCCTCGAAAAGATAGCTCCGGGCGTCGAGGCGCGTATAGAAGCACTCGTCGTTGTCGCTCTCGTCGGAAATCTCGCCCACGATCTCCTCGATGATGTCCTCCAGCGACACCAGCCCCAGCGTCGAGCCGTATTCGTCCACGACGACGGCCATGTGGATCTTGTTCGTCTGGAAATCGGCCAGCAGGTCGTTGATCTTCTTGTGCTCGGGGACGAAAAAGGGCTTGCGGATGAGCTGCTGCCAGGCGAAATCCCGGTCGTTGTTGATATAGGGCAGCAGGTCCTTCACGTAGAGCGTACCGCGGATGTTGTCCATGTCCTCCTCATAGACCGGAATGCGCGAGAAGCCCGATTCGATGATCGTGCGCTTGACCGTTTCGTAGTCGTCTTTGATATCGAGTGCCGTCATGTCCACGCGGGGCTTCATGATCTCCTGCACCTCGGTATTGACGAAGCTGACGATGCCCGAAAGCATCACGTGCTCCTCGCGGCAGGAACTCTGCGTCATGTCCACGGCATCGGCCAGTTCGTCGAGCGAAATTTCGCTCCGGTGCGCCGCTTTCTCGCTGATGCGGCTGCTGGCATGGACCAGCGCATACGACAGAGGGTAGAAAATCCGCCGCAGCGCCAGCAGAGGCCGCGCCACGGCCGAGGCGAACCCCACCGGAACGGTCTGCGCCAGGACCTTGGGCAGGATCTCGCCGAAGAGCAGCAGCAGGAAGGTCACCAGCACGGTCTTGAACAGGAACTCGAAACGCAGGAAGGTGAACAGCGAGTCGATGATACCCGACGTGAGGATGACGATGCAGACATTCACCAAGTTGTTCACCACCAGAATCGTCGCCAGCAGCATGTCCACGTCCGTCAGCAGGCGCAGCACGGCCCCCGCCGATGCGCTCCGACTCGCCTTGAGACGGTTCACGTCATTGTGCGACAGCGAAAAAAACGACGTTTCGGCCCCCGACACGAGCGCCGAAACACACAACAAGAAAAGCGTCACCGCGCAAAGCGCGGCAATGCGGGGTTCGAACCCGTTGAATACGATCCAGGAACCGGTCTCTTCCAAACTTTCCGACGATTAGTTAATCGAACAGCGAGCCGCCCTTCGGCTCCTCCTTCGACGTTCCGGCCGCCTCGTCCCGGAGCACCTCCTTGCGGCCGCCCGAGGTCTGCACGACGAACGCCGAGTTGCGCGTCTGGTAGGCGGGCTTGGCCAGCAGCGCCTCGATATTGCTGTAACGTGTCGGTTTGGCGCCGAGCACGACCTGTTCGGGCTGGCGCGGAGCGGGTTTGGGCGCGGCGGGTTTGATCGGCTCCAGCACCGGAGCCGTCGGTTCGGCCGCAGGCTGCTCGGCATTGCGCGCCGCAGGCACGATCGGATGCATTCCGTGCTGCTCCTCGTCGCCCTCGAAGCCCGTGGCCACCACCACCAGTTCGATGGCGTTGCCCAGTTGCGGCTTCTCGCTCGTACCCCAGATGATGTTGGCGTTGTGGATCACGCCGCGGTCGTCCTGCACGCTGGCATGGGCCTGGATGTATTCGAGAATGCGCACGACCTCTTCGTACATGAGCGCATCGGCGTCCGAGACGGATATGTTCAGCAGGATGTTCTTCGCCCCCGAAATGAGGTTGTGGTCCAGCAGCGGCGAGCGCAGCGACGCCTCGGCCACCGCCTCGGCGCGGTTGTCGCCTTCGGCCACGGCCACGGCCATATGGGCGCGGCCGCTGTCGCGCATCACCTTCGAGACGTCGGCGAAATCGACGTTCACCAGATCGCTCTCCACGGTGATGATCTCGGCGATGCCCTTCGCCGCCGAAGCCAGGATGTCGTCGGCTTTGCCGAAGGCCTGCTTGAGCGAGAGGCGCCCGTAGATCTCGAGAATGTTCTCGTTGTTGATGATGAGCAGCGAATCGACGTTCTGCCGCAGCTCCTCGATGCCGCGGAACGCCTGCTCGTAACGGATCTTGCCCTCGACGGCCAGCGGCGAGGTGACGATGGCCACCGTCAGCAGTCCCATCTCCCGGGCCAGTTTGGCGATGACGGGCGAAGCGCCCGTACCCGTGCCGCCGCCCATGCCGGCCGTGATGAAGATCATCTTCGTACCGACCTCCTCGAGCTGCTGGCGGATTTCGGGCAGCGTCTCGACCGCGGCGCGGCGCCCGTTCTCGGGATCGTTGCCCGCACCGAGCCCCTCGGCCCCGAGGCGGATTTTCCGCTCCACGGGGCTTTTGTCCAACGCCTGCTGGTCCGTGTTGCAGACCATGAAGGTCACGCCCCGGATGCCGAGGTTCCACATGTGGTTCACGGCGTTGCCTCCGGCCCCGCCGACTCCGACCACCGTGATAATCGACCCGTCCGTACGCGGAGCCTTGATTTCCGACATCAATTCGTCTGTCATATCGTTATTTCCTAATTATCCAAACAACTTAAATTACCCTTTTTCTCCCGCAGGTAAGCGGGTTTCCGCGGCGTTTACAAATCCGGCCCTCCCCCAAACCCCTCTCCTCGGAGGGAACTTGCCGCAACGCAGCCGGGGATTCAGCCGGGATTTCGACCGGAATGCAGACGAACGGACCCGCCCTAAATCTCCTCGTCCTCGGCCGCCGAGAAACTCTTGTTGATCTTGTCGAACGTCTTCTGGAAGATCGAGCCCCAGTCGCGCTTGCGCCGGGGCGCTTCGGACGCCGGACGCTCCCCCGACCGCTCCCGCTGCCCGGCGGTCTCCTCCTCCGGAGCCGGTTCGGCCGCAGCGACAGCCGGCGCCTCTTCCTGATGCGGACGGGGCGGCACATGCCGGAACCCGGGCGCGGGCTGCGGCGGCTGTACGGGAGCGAACGGGCGCCGCGGTTCGGCGGCAGCAGACGCGTCCGCCGGCGACTGCGGCCGCTCGGCGAAGGCGCAGCCGCCCTGTTCGGCCCCCCGGAGCAGAATGCCCGCGGCCGTCGAGAAGGCAGGATCGGCGATCCGGGCCTGCGACTCCTCCGAAATCCCCGCCTCGGGAAGCGCCACGCGCACGTCCATCTTCGTCACGCGGCGGAACAGCTCGTCGAGGTCTTTCAGACGGGCCGAGCCGCCCGTCAGGACGATGCCGTAGGCGAGTTTCCCGTCGTAGCCCGAATCGCGGATCTCCTGCATGACGAACTCCGCGATGTCCGTGGCGCGGGCCTCGATGACCGTGGCCAGGTTACGCAGCAGGATGTCCTTCGCCTCGCGGGCCGTGCGGCCGTTCACCCGGATGAGTTTCTCGTCCGAGGCCAGTTCGGCGACGGCCGAACCGTACTTCTGTTTCAGGCTTTCGACGTGTTTTTCGGGAACGCTCATCGTCCGGATGTCGCGGTTGATGGCCGACGCCCCCATCGGGATCGAGGCGATGTAACGCACCACGTTGCGGTAATAGACCGCCACGTCCGTCACGCCCGCGCCGATATCTACCACCGCCGCGCCCTCCTCCTTCTCGTCGGGCAGCAGCACCGCCTCGGACGAGGCCAGCGCCCCCGGAACGACTCCCAGCATTTTGATCCCCAACCGCTTGAGCGCCATTTCGAGCCGCTGGATCGGCGTGCGCAGGCAGAGGATGAAGTTGAACGTCGAGGAGAGCTTCTTGCCGAACGACCCCACCGGGTTCCGCACCTCCTGACTGTCATCGACCATGTAGTTCTGGGGCACGCGCTCCATGATGGTCTCGTCGTCGGGCGCCTGCACGTTGCGCATCCTGTCGAACAGCGCATCGACGTCCTTCCGATTGACGCCGTTCTGCGGATCGTAAACGAAGACGTGGTCCGTATGGCGGGCGCAGCGGACGAAATCGCCCGAGATGCCGGCATACGCCTCCGTGATGCGTATGCCCAATTGCTCCTGGACCTCCTCCACCGCCTCGCGGATGGCCCGGCTCACCAGCTCGATATTCTCGATCTTGCCGGCATGGACCCCTTCGACGGGTTTCGAGACGACGCAGGCCACGTCGAGCGTCCCTTCGGCCCCTTTCGAGCCGACCGCCACGACGACCGACGAAGAGCCCAGATCGACGGCTACGGTATAATTTTTTCTTTCCACGGTACAAATTTATTTCTTGCAAACCACCTGATTCCTGTATCTGACGTCGATCGTCCGGTACTCGTCCCAACCGATCGACGAAAGGCCGCTGCGGTAGAACCGCAACAGTTTGTCGAACTTCCCCCCGATGTCGTCCAACCGGCCGAAGAGGATCGTGAAACGGCCGCTCCGGGGCGTAAGCTCCACCTCCAATGCGCCGCTGGGGGTCGTCCGAGCCGCGATCTGCACCACTTCCGACCTCCAGAAACCGTCGTCCTCGACGATTTTCACAAAGGTAAGGAGTTTCATGAAATCTTCGTAGCTTTTTTCCAATTTTTTTTGCGCCCGCCGCTCGGCCTCCTGCTGCGCGGCGATCCCCTCGATCCGCTCGCGGATCACCCGGCTCCGGTAGCGGTAATCGCGCCGCAGCCGCGCCTTCTTCTCCCGCAGCTCCCTGACGCGGGCGTCGAACTCCCCGGAGCTCTCCAGCCGCCACCAGCGCCGCTTGATCCGCATCCGGCGGAGCGCGGCGATGTCGCGGTCGTTCTCGATCTCGCGGCGGTAATAGGGATATTTCTCCCGCTCCAGTTGTTCGATGCGCCGTTCGATCTCCTGCAGTTGCTCGTCGATATGCCGCCTCACGTCGCCCGTGTAGGAGGCCGGGAAGGGCGGCCGGTACGGTCCGGTCACCACCGGCACGTAGAGCGACGAGGCGCGCGGCGCGGCGAACACGTACCCCTCGGAGGTGACGTAGGCGTTCATGCCGTCGGTCAGCAGCCGCAGGAGCGGCTTGCGCTGGCTGATCCCGATATGCAGCACCGCACCGTAATCGACATAGGCCACCGCTTCGTCCACGAAACCGTTGCGGGCGATCAGCGTCTCGATCCCCGACAGGTCCACCTCATCAACAGCCGTGCCGATCGTAGGAATCCCGCTGTCCGAAATCCAGCCGCGGACCATCGCCGCCGACACCAGATGCCCCTGCGAGGTGCTGTCCACCACCTCGATCTCCATGCGGGCGACCGTCCGGGCCTTCCGCGCACGGCGCGCCGCAGCGGCCGCCCAGAGCATGTATCCGGCGACCGCCGCCCAGAGCAGCGTCAGCAACGCGTATTTGAGAGTCCGGTTCAATGTCCGTTGTTCCGTTCGCTTCCATTCATCCGCCCGGGACGCCGCCTCAGCTCTTCGCCCGCAGCCGTTCGGCCAGCGCCCCGCAGCAGGCGTCGATATTGCCCGCGCCGAACGAGATCACCACGTCGGTCGGCATGGCGGCCACCTCGTCGGCCAGCCGTCCGCGCTCCACGATGCGGCAGGGGACAGTCACCAGCCCGGCGATCAGCTCCGACGAGACCCCTTCGATCGGCTCCTCGCGCGCCGGGTAGATCGGCAGCAGCACGACCTCGTCGGCATGCGACAGCGCCTCGGCGAACTCCACGTAAAGATCTCGCGTGCGGGTGTAGAGGTGGGGCTGGAACAGCGCCGTGATGCGCCGCCCGGGGAACATCCGCCGGACGGAGGCGAGCGTCGCCGCCAGTTCGCGCGGGTGGTGCGCATAGTCGTCCATGTAAACCTGCTTCGGCGTATTGACGTAGAACTCGAACCGCCGCTTCACGCCCGAGAACGAGGCCAGCGCCCCGCGCAGGGCATCGGCGTCCGGCTCCGCGCCCTCCGCCTTCGCGGCACACCACACCGAGGCCACGGCCGCCACCGAATTTTCGATATTGACCCATCCCGGAACGCCCAGCGTGCACCCCTCGATCACACCCGACGGCGTGACCACGTCGTAGCGGTAGTGCCCGCCTTCGAGCAGCCGCACGCCGCGGGCGTAGAAGTCGCACGGCTCGTCGTAGGAGTAGCGGTAAACCGCGATACCGGGGTTGTCCGCCACGATCTCCACCCCCTGCTTGAGAATCAGCGCGCCGCCCGGCCGGATCTGCCGCACGAACTGCGCGAAGGCCTCCTTGAGGGCCTCGTGCGTCCCGTAGATGTCGAGGTGGTCCGCATCGGCCGAGGTCACCACGGCCACGTCGGGATGCAGCCGCAGGAACGAACGGTCGAACTCGTCGGCCTCGACCGCCAGCCGCGGTCCGTCGCCCAGCACGAGGTTGCCGCCGAAATTCTTCGAAATGCCCCCGAGGAAGGCCGAACCGCCGCCCGTCAGCGCACGGTTGAGCCACGCCACGAGCGTCGAAGTGGTCGTCTTGCCGTGCGTCCCCGCCACCGCCATCACGTATTTCCCTTCGGAGAGGTGTCCGAGCATCTGCGACCGCTTCTCGATGGAAAAGCCCCCGTCGCGGAAGTAGCGGAACTCGCCCAGGTCGTCGGGCACGGCCGGCGTATAGACCACCATCGTGGCCGCCGGATCGCGGAACGGACCGGGAATCCGCCGCACGTCGTCTTCATAGTGGATCGCCGCCCCTTCGGCCTCCAGTTCTCCGGTCAGCAGGGACGGCGTGCGGTCGTAGCCCGCCACCCGTTTGCCCTCGCGGAGGAAATAGCGGGCCAGGGCGCTCATGCCGATTCCCCCGATCCCGAGAAAATAGATATTGTCGAACTTCATAACTTCGCTCTGTCGTTTGCATTCGTCTTCTTCGCGGCCGCCGCACAGGCGTACCGCCCCGGGTCCGCAGCCGTCAGGCCATCGCCCGCACGATCTCGTCCACGATCCGCTCCGCGGCGTCGGGACGGGCCAGCGCCTCCAGACGGCGGCTCATCTCCGCCAGCGCCTCCCGGTCGGCGAGCAGCTCCAGCGCCCGCGGCATGGCCCGCGTCCGGCACTCCGCATCGGGAATCACCACGGCCGCCCCCCTGCGCTCCAGCGCCCGGGCGTTCTTCGTCTGGTGGTCCTCCGCCACGTTGGGCGAGGGGACGAAAACGACGGGCTTCGCCACGAGGCAAAGCTCCGAGACGGTCCCCGCGCCGCTGCGCGAAATCACCAGATCGGCCGCCGCATAGGCGTAATCCATGCGCTCGATGAAGGCTCCCTGCCAGACGTGCGCCGCGGGGTGCGCCGCCAGAAAGGCCTGCATCTCCCGCTCGTAGTACTTGCCCGTCTGCCAGATCACCTGCACCGGGGCCGTGCCGCCGGTCTGCACGATCCACGCCTTCATCATCTCGTTGAGCGAGCGCGTACCGAGCGATCCCCCGACCACCAGCACCGTCGGCAGGCCGGCCGTCAGGCCGTAATGCCTCAGCGCCTCGGCACGGTCGGCTCCCTCCTTCGAGAAACGGCCCCGCAGGGGATTGCCCGTGAGCACGATCCGGTCGGCCGGGAAGAAGCGTTCCATCCCCTCGTAGGCCGTGCAGATACGCCGCGCGCCGCGCGCCAGAATCTTGTTCGTCACCCCCGCGTAGGAGTTCTGCTCCTGGATTACGGTCGGCACGCCCATCCGCTGCGCGGCCCACAGCACCGGTGCGCTGGCGTAGCCTCCGAAGCCCACCACGACGTCGGCCCCGAACGTGCGGATCGTCCGCCGCGCCTGCCGCAGCGACCGCAGCACCTTGAAGGGCACGGCGAGGTTGTGCCAGTCCATCCGCCGCTGCAACCCCGCGATCGGAAGCCCCACGATGCGGTAGCCCAGCGCCGGAATCTTCTCCATCTCCATCCTGCCCTCGGCGCCCACGAACAACAGTTCGACCTGTTCGCCGAAGCGGCGCTTCAGCGCCTCGGCCACCGCCACGGCCGGGTAGATATGGCCCCCCGTGCCGCCTCCCGAAAGTATAATGCGTTTCATATCTTCTGCGTTTTCCTGTTTCGTTCCGCACGGAGCGTCACTGTCCCCAGCCGCCCCTGTCCAGCGACCGGTAGTTGATCGCCTCGGCCACGTCCGACGCCCCGATCCGTCCGCGTCCCGCCAGGTCGGCGATCGTGCGCGCCACCCGCCGGATGCGGTCGTAGGCCCGGGCCGAGAGCGCCAGCCGCTCCATCGCCCGCTCCAGCAACGCCGCCGACGCCGCGTCGAGACGGCAGTATTCGGCCAGCATCGCGCTGTTCATCATCGCGTTCGTATGCACGCCCGGCAGGTTGCGGAACCGCTCCGCCTGCATCCCGCGCGCCCGCACCACCCGTTCGCGGATCGCCGCGCTCGGTTCGCCCGGGGCCGCGGCCGCGAGTTCGGCGGGCGCCACGGGCGTCACCTCCACATGCAGGTCGATGCGGTCCATGAGCGGGCCCGAAATCCGGCCCATATAACGGTGCACCGTCCCCGGCGAACAGACGCACTCCCGCGCCGGATGGTTGTAATACCCGCACGGACAGGGGTTCATCGCCGCCACGAGGATGAAGTTGGCGGGATACTCCACGCTGTACCGCGCCCGCGAGACGACGACCCGCCGCTCCTCAAGCGGCTGCCGGAGCACCTCGAGCACGCTGCGCCCGAACTCGGGCAGCTCGTCCAGAAACAGCACCCCGTTGTGGGCCAGCGACACCTCGCCCGGACTGGGCGACTGTCCGCCGCCGATGAGCGCGACCTGCGACGTGAGGTGGTGCGGCGCCCGGAAAGGCCGACGCGTCATCAGTCCGCCCGCCGCGGCGATCTTTCCCGCCACGGAGTGTATCTTGGTCGTCTCGAGCGCCTCCTCGGGCGTGAGCGGCGGCAGGATCGTCGGCAGCCGCCGCGCCAGCATCGTCTTTCCCGAACCGGGCGACCCGACGAGAATGACGTTGTGGCCGCCCGCCGCAGCGATCTCCAGCGCCCGCTTGGCATGTCCCTGCCCCTTCACGTCGGCGAAATCCTCGCCGTAACACGTCCCGGGGAACGCGGCGTCCTCCCCCGCTGCGGGACGGGCCGGCGCGATCTCCGTCACGCCGTTCAGGCAGTCGATCACCTCGCGCAGCGACTCCGCGCCGAGCACCTCGACGCCCTCCACCACGGCCGCCTCGGCGGCGTTGTCCGCCGGCAGCACGATCCGCCGCAGCCCGGCGTCGCGGGCACGAATCGCCAACGGCAGCACGCCCCGCACGGGCTTGAGCGACCCGTCGAGCGACAGCTCCCCGACGAACATCGTATCGGCCACGGCGCCGGCCGCGACGCGCTCCATCGCCGCGAGAATCCCCACGGCGATCGGCAGGTCGAAGCCCGAACCCTCCTTGCGCAGGTCGGCCGGCGCAAGGTTCACGACCACCTTGCGGCCCGACATGCGCTCCCCGGAGTTCCCGAAGGCCGCCCGGATGCGCTGTTCGCTCTCCTTCACGGCATTGTCGGGCAGCCCCACGAGGTACATGCCCAGACCGCCGCCCGTGATATCGACCTCGACGGAGACCGCCACGGCGTCGATTCCGGAAATGGCTCCGGCATAGGTGCGAACGAACATATCCGTATCGTTTATGCGTTGTCGCGCCGGAACGGGACCGCCCCGCCCGGCGCTAAAAATTTCCGTCAGAACGGCGCCTCCTCGTCGAGCGAGCGGGGCGTCAGGTCGAACTCCGAGCTCCCGACCGAACCCAGCCCGCCGCCGAATCCGGTCCCGGGAGCGCCGCCGAATCCCGTCCCCGGCACGGAGTTCGAACCGCTGGCGTAGTCGTCGTAAGCCTGCCGGGCGTCGGCCGCCTGCGCGGGCGGCAGCATCGAATCCTCCAGATCGGCGAAGCGCGCCTGCTCCTTGAGGAAGCGCAGGTTCACGTCGCACACCGCGCCGTTGCGGTGCTTGGCCAGGATGATCTCGGCCATGCCCGCCGTGGGCATTCCGTTCTCGTCCTGATTGATGCCGTAATACTCGGGACGGTGGATGAAGGCGACGATGTCGGCGTCCTGCTCGATGGCCCCCGACTCGCGGAGGTCCGACAACTGGGGCCGCTTCGACCCGCCGCGCATCTCGGTGGCGCGGCTCAGCTGCGAGAGGGCGATCACCGGCACGTTCAGCTCCTTGGCGATGGCCTTGAGCGTGCGCGAAATGAAGGCCACCTCCTGCTCGCGGTTGCCCTTCGTGTCCTGGTTGCCGGTCATCAGCTGGAGGTAGTCGATGATGATGATCTTGATGTCGTTGTGAATCTTCAGCCGCCGGGCCTTCGAGCGGAACTCGAAGACCGACAGCGCCGGCGTGTCGTCGATATAGAGCGGTGCGGCGCCCAGCGGCTTGGTGGCCGATTCGAGATGACGCCACTGCTCGGGCGTCAGACGGCCCGACTTGACGTCGTTGCCCGAAAGCCCCGTCTCGGCGATGATGAGTCGCATCATCAGCTGCACGGCCGACATTTCGAGCGAGAAGAACGCCACGCCCTGCTCGTGGTCCACGGCCATGTTGCGGGCCATCGAGAGCACGAAGGCCGTCTTGCCCATCGACGGACGCGCGGCGACGATGATGAGGTCCGACAGCTGCCAGCCGAGCGTCACGCGGTCGAGGGCCATGAAGCCCGACGGCACGCCGTTGAAGGCGCTCGTGTTTTTCGACGCCTCCTCGATCTGCATGAGCGCGCGGGCCAGGATGTCCTTCGACGACTGCACCGAACGCTTGACGTGCCCCTCGGCGACCTTGAATATCTCGCCCTCGGCGAATCCGATCAGGTCCGTCACGTCGGTCGATTCGTCGTAGGAGCGTTTCTGGATTTCGGTGGCCGAACGGATCAGCTCGCGCTGCACGTATTTCTGGGCGATGATCTTGGCGTGGAACTCGACGTTCGCGGCCGAGCCGACCTTCTGCGTCAACTGCGCCAGGTACGACGCGCCGCCCACCTTCTTAAGCTCCTTCTTGACCTTCAGCCGCTCGGTCACCGTGTAGAGGTCGATCGGCTTGAGCTCCATCGACAGCTCCTCGATGGCCTTGTAGATCAGCCGGTGCTCCTCCGTGTAGAAGGCTTCGGGCGTGATGAACTCCTGGACGGCGATGATACTGTCCTTTTCGAGCATCAACGCGCCCAGCACGGCCTCCTCCAGCTCGACGGCCTGGGGAGGGACGTTGCCGGCCGTATCGGTCAGCGCCGCAAACGCCTCCCGGTTGCGGGAGGAGGGGGTAAAATCTTTCGCCATGAAGTTATCGAAATCTTTCGAAGGTCAAAAGTAGCGATTCGGGCGGACATATCAAAACGGTGCGCCCGGAGTTTTTCCGAAAAAGGTCCGTTTCGCCCCGCCGCGGACCGCTACTCCTTCACTCCCAGCTCGCGGCGCGAGACGGCCAGGGCCGCGATGCTGACGCGGCAGCCGGGCGCGGCGCGCAACATCTCGGCCGCGCACGACAGGAGCGTGCTGCCCGTGGTCATCACGTCGTCCACCAGCAGCACGTGCCGCCCGGCCAGCCGCTCGGGACGGCGGACGGCAAAGGCCCCTTCGACGTTCGCGGCCCGCTCGCGGCGGGACTTGAGGGCCTGGCTGGCCGTATTGCGCTTCCGGCCGACGCTCCGGCGGTCCACCTCCACGCCCAACTGCCCGGCGATCCCCTCGGCGATGTATTCCGACTGGTTGTATCCTCTCCGGCAGCGCTTGAAAGGGTGCAGCGGAAGAGGCACGACCGCCTCCACGTCGTCGTACAGCCCGCTCTCCTTCAGGCAGCGGCCGTACCAGGCGCCCATCTCGCGGGCCGCGCGCCATGCCCCGCGGTACTTGAAGGCATGGATCAGCCGCCGCCACCCGCTGCCGCGGACGAAAAAGAGGAAACCCGAGGCCCGCTCCACGGGGACCAGTCCCCAGCACTTGCGGAACACCGGGTTGTCGGCCTCGCGCCAGTAGCCCGTCAGCGGCGCCGTCGCGCGGCACAGCGTGCAGACCGTGCGCTCCCCGCGGGCGAGAGGCTCCCCGCAGACGGCGCACCGCCGCGGAAAGAGCAGCGACGCCGCATCGCCGAACAATTCACTGAGGATCGACATTGACGACGACGGTAACGGATTTGTATTCGGCCTGCCGGGAGAACGATTTCAACTCCTCCGCGAGGATCTCCCGCGCACGGGCCGACGAAGCGCCGCTCTCGACCTTGAGCAGCAGCCCCACGAGGTATTCGCCGCGGATGCGGTCCACGGGCGGGGCCATCGGCCCCAGCACGCGGCGGCCGAAGCGCGCGCGCAGCCGGGCGGCCAGTTCCAGCACGCCCCGCCGCAGCAGCATGGGGTCGCGGTGGCGGAGCGTGAGGGCCGTCAGCCGGGCATAGGGCGGATAGAAGAAGGCTTCGCGCTCGGCGAGCTGCGCGAGGGCCATCGCCTCGTAATCGCCGGAGGCGACCTGTCGGATGACGGGATGCCCCGGCTCGGAGGTCTGGATCACCACCTCGCCCGGCTCGGAACGCCGCCCGGCCCGGCCCGCCACCTGCGTCATCAACTGGAAGGCCCGCTCGGCGGCCCGGAAGTCGGGATTGTTGAGCAGGTTGTCGGCGTTGAGAATCCCCACCAGCGAAACCCCCTCGAAATCGAAACCCTTGGTTATCATCTGCGTGCCGACCAGAATATCGGTCCTGCGGGCCGCGAAGTCGGCGACGATGGCGTTGAAGGCCCGCTCGGAGGTCACGCTGTCGCGGTCCAGCCGCGCGACGCGGGCTCCGGGAAAGATCCGGGCCACCTCCTCCTCGATCTTCTCCGTGCCGAAACCCACCGGCACGACATCCGTCACGCGGCACGACGGACATTTCGCCGGAACCCCCTCCGTATGACCGCAGTAGTGGCAGACGAGCTTTTCGCCGCCCTTGTGGTAGGTCAGCGTCACGTTGCAGTGGGGACAGCGCGCCGTCCAGCCGCACTCCGTGCATTCGACATAGGGCGAAAAGCCGCGGCGGTTCTGGAACAGCATCGCCTGCCCGCCCCGGGCGAGCGTCTCGCCGATGCGATCCAGCAGCAGCTTGTTGAAATGGGCGTACCGCTCGCCGCGGCGCGCGGCGCGCAGCGTGTCCGAAATCAGCACTTCGGGCGGCCGGGCGCCGCCGTAACGCTCCCCCAGCACGGCGCGGCCGTACTTCCCGCTCCGGGCGTTGAGCCACGTCTCGAGCGAGGGCGTGGCGCTTCCGAGCAGCGTGCGGCCTCCGAACAGGCGGGCCGTCACCACGGCGCAGTCGCGGGCGTTGTAGCGCGGCGCGGGATCGGACTGCTTGTAGCTGGCGTCGTGCTCCTCGTCCACGATGACGAGCTGCAACCGTTTGAGCGGCAGAAAGATCGCCGAACGCGCCCCGACGACGAACTCGCCCCCCTCGGAGCGGCCGAGCCGCAGGAAGGTCTCCGTACGGCGGCGGGGCGTGAGTTTCGAATGATAGGGGGTGACGCGGCTGCCGAAGATGCGCTCCATGCGCTCGATGAGCTGCGCCGTGAGGGCGATCTCGGGAACCAGCAGCAGCACGTCGCCGCCCCGCGCCAGCACCTCGGCGATCAGGTGGATGTAGATTTCGGTCTTGCCCGACCCGGTGACGCCCTGCAGCAGGGCCGTGGTCTTTCCGGCGGCGAACTGTCCGCGCAGGGATTCCAGCGCCGTCTGCTGGTGCGCCGTCAGCTCCGGAAGGCGGAAGACCGCGCCGCCGCGCTCGACCGAACGTTCGCGCCGGGTGCAGACGACGTATTTCTTGCGCCGGAGGGCGTCCAGCACGGCATGATCGGCCCGGAGCAGACGGCGGGCCACCTCGCCCGTCGCAATGCGCGTCTCATCGCCGGCCGCGGCCAGTTCGAGCAGCGCTTCGTACTGTTTCGGGGCGCGCCGTTCGATTTTCTCGCAGATTTCGTGAAAACGGCCCTCGTCGCGGAGTTCCGCGGCCAGCGACACGTAACACTCGGTACGGGGACGGAACTCGTCGTCGGAGAACTCCTCCTCCGTGTCGCCCGAGGGCTTCATCAGGGCGGGCAGCGCCACGCGCATCACCTCCCCCAGGGAGCACATGTAGTACGAGGCGATCCACTCCCACAGGGCCATCTGCTCCGGCGAGAGCAGCCGCATGCCGCCGTAAAGCACGCGGGAGACGGATTTGACGGTCCTGAAATCGGGACGGCGGTCATGCACCCGCCACACGATCCCCGTATAGATCCTTCTGCGGCCGAACTGCACCGCCACGGCCTCGCCCCCGGCGACAGCCACGCCTTCCGGCAGGGCGAACGTGTAGGCGGGCTGCGCCAGCGGAAGAACTATGTCGGCATAGCGGGGCATCAGGGTTTGCTGATGGCCTGGAATCCCTTGCCGTAGACGCCCATGACCGAACCGACGGACATGAAGGCATTGGGGTCGATGGTCTTGACGAACTTGAGGATCGTGGCCGTCTCGCGCTTGCGGCAGACGACCATCACCACTTTCGACCGCTCCTTGGTGTACCACCCCTGCGAATCGAGCAGCGTCACGCCGCGGTGGATGTTCTGCACGATGGCGTCGGCCATCTTCTCGTAGTCGTGCGTCACGATGAGCACCTGGCTCGACTGCTGGTTGCCGGCCATGATCATATCGACCGTATAGCCCACGACGGCGGTCATGACGTAACCGTAGATCACCGTGTCGATGTTGAAGCCCACCAGCAGCGACGACCCGATGATGATGAAGTCCGAGAAGATGAGAATCTTGCCGTAGCTGATCGTGCGGTACCTGTTGATAATCATGGCCACGATGTCCGTGCCGCCCGTCGAGCCGCCCTGCGCGAAGCACATGGCGATGCCGATGCCGGCCAGGATGCCGCCCAGGATGACGGCCAGAATGCGTTCCAGATGAAGGAAATCCCCCTCGGGCAGCACGTCCTGCCAGAAATTCATGCCCAGCGAAATGACCACCACGCAGAAGATCGTCTTCACGCCGAAGTTCCACCCCACGATGAAGCCCGCCACGAGCAGCAGGATGGCGTTCAGCACGAAGACCATCGTACCGATCTGGATGTCCACGCCGATCTGCCCGAGCGCGCTGCACACCACGAGCGAAAGGCCCGCCGCACCGCCGCCCGTTCCCTTGACGGGCAGGATGCAGCCGATCCAGCCGAACGAATAGAGCATCATGCCCACGGTCATCAGGAAATACTCCTTGACGCTCTTCAGAACGGTCTCCATAGTAAGCGTTTTCATAGCCGACACGCAATTTAACGATTATGCCACAAAGGTATAAAAATTTCGCCTTGATAGGCGTTCCGCTCCTCCAATCTTTTTTCGAGCATCGCCCACAGTTGCTCGTTGCGCACCAGCCCCCAGTTGCGACCGTAATGGTAGCGCGGCGGAGCCTCCGAAGCGAAGCGCTCGACGACCAGATCGGGCCGCAGGCGGCGGAGGATTTCGACGATCAGATCGAGGTACTCGCCGATCTCCCAGAAACGGAACCGCGCGGGGTCGGCGTCGTACTCGGCGGCCATCGGCGTCCCCCGGAAGACCTGCAACTGGTGGAACTTCACGGTCGTCAGCGGCAGGGCGTTGATCCGTTCGGTCTGTCCGACGAGCTGCTCGTCCGTCTCGCCCGGAAATCCGAGGATGAAATGCGCGCCGACGGGAAGCCCCCGCGCCGCGGTCCGCTCGACGGCCCGGCGGGCGCAGTCGAAATCGTGGCCGCGGTTCACGGCCCGCAGCGTCCGGTCCGAGGTGGACTCGATGCCGTACTCCACGGCCACGTAACGGTCGCGCGCGATGTCGCACAGCAGGTCGAGCGTCGCCCCGTCCATGCAGTCGGGGCGCGTGCCGACGACGATGCCCGCCACGTCGGGGTGCGCGAGCGCCTCGCCGTAGAGCGCGCGGAGCCGTCCGGGCGGCGCGTAGGTGTTGGAATAGGACTGGAAATAGACCAGGTAGCGCTGCGCCGTGCGGTAGCGGTTGCGGTGGAAGTCGATCCCCTCGGCGATCTGCCGCGCGACGCTCTTCCCGCCGCCGCAGTAGGAGGGCGTGAAGGCCCCGTTGTCGCAGAACGTGCAGCCGCCCCGCCCCACCGTGCCGTCGCGGTTGGGGCACGTGAAACCCGCATCGACCGAGAGTTTCTGCACCCGGCCGCCGAACAGCCGGCGGAAATAGCCCGCATAGGAGTTGAACCGCCGCGTATCGCCCCACGGGTAGATCGTCCGCTGCGCCACTACTCCCGGTTTTTGGAGTCCATCCAGATCGTGACGGGCCCGTCGTTCACCAGCGCGACCTGCATGTCGGCCCCGAAGCGGCCCGTAGCCACGGGGCGCCCCGACAGCTCGGCCACACGGGCCGCGAAACGTTCGTAAAGCGGGCGCGACACCGGCTCGGGAGCGGCCCGGACGTAACTCGGGCGGTTGCCCTTGCGGGTCGAGGCCAACAGGGTGAACTGGCTCACCACGAGCACCTCGCCCCCGGCCTGCACGACGTCGCGGTTCATCACCCCCGCCTCGTCGTCGAAGATGCGCAGCCGCACGAGCTTACCCGCCAGCCACTCCACGTCCTCCCCGCCGTCGTCGGGCCCCACGCCGACGAAGACCAGCAGTCCGGCCCCGATCCGGGACCACGCAGCGCCCCCGATTTCGACGGAGGCGCCCTTCACGCGTTGAATGAGCAATCGCATGGCGTCACGGATTTTCGAAATGGGCCCAGAGGTTGTCCCCGGCCGGCACGGGGGCCGTGACCGACACCGGGCTGCGGCGCACGGGGTGTTCGAACTCCACGCGGCGCGAATGGAGCGAAATGCCGCCGCCGGGCAGCGACCGCTTCGCGCCGTACTTCAGATCGCCGCGGATCGGGCAGCCGATCTTCGACAACTGCGCCCGGATCTGGTGATGGCGGCCCGTGATGAGCTCGACCTCGACGAGCGTGTAGTGCGTGCCGACGCCGAGCGTCGCATAGCGCAGGCGCGCCTGCTTGGCGTCGCCCTTCGGAGCGTCGAAGGCCCGCGAACGGTTGGTCCGCCCGTCGCGCAGGATGTAGTGGAGCAACTCGCCGCTCTCGGGATCGGGCGTGCGTTCGGTCAGCGCCCAGTAGGTCTTGCGGATGCGCCCTTCGCGGATCATCTCGTTGAGCCGCACGAGGGCCTTCGAGGTCTTGGCGAAGAGCACCGCGCCGCTCACGGGGCGGTCGATGCGGTGCACCACGCCGAGGAACACCGCACCGGGCTTCGCGTCGCGGCGCTTGATAAACGCCTTGATCTGGTCTTCGAGGGCGCTTTCGCCCGAGGGGTCGGGCTGCACCAGATCGCCCGCATGCTTATTGACCACCAGCAGGTGGTTGTCTTCGTAGAGAATATCGTTCGGGTCAAACATAGGCAGGAATCAAGAGGCGGAGGCGCGGCCGGCCGCGCCCCCGGGATGAACCGTATCAGAGGACGAAGGCGAAAGGCAGCAGCCTCGCGGCCGAATCGACCGCCGAAGCCGACCCGCCGCCGCTCATCACCACACGCATGGGCACGCCCTGCCGCCGCTCGACATCGACCATCACCTGCCGGCACTGCCCGCAGGGATAGCACTCCCGCGCCGAGGGGTCCGACGCGATGGCCAGCGTCTCGACCGGATCGTCGGGGTAGTTGGCCTGGGCGTAGAAGAGCAGCGAACGTTCGGCGCAGAGTCCCGCGGGATAGACCTCGCTTTCGAAATTGCTGCCGCAGAGAATCCTGCCGCTGCGCAGGCGCGCGGCGGCTCCCACGCGGAATTTCGAGTAGGGCGCATGGGCGTTGGCCGTGGCCCGTTCGGCCTCGGCGACCAGCCTGCGGTCGGCTTCGGGAAGCTCCGCGAGCGCCGCATAGTGTTCGTAGTCGAAACTGAATCGCTTTTCCATAACTCTCCTGTTTTAACGGGTTTTAACGGGGCGAAGCAAGCAAAGATAGTGCGAATATTCGGGTTTTCCGAATTTCGGTCCGTTTTTCTCCGTCCGGAACCGGAAAGAGGACGCCTTGCGGGCGTCCTCTCCATCCGGCACGGGCCCGGAGACCCGGTTATTCGAGCACGAACTTCGCCTGCACGCCGTATTCGAGCCTGATGGTCTTGAAGTCGAGCGGCTCGTCGGCCGAAGCGGCCTCACCGGCCGCGGCCCCGAAGGCCTTGGCGCTGCGCATGACGATCATGTTGTCGTAATAGGTCGGCATCACGTTGTTGTTCGAATCGTAGATATAGAAGCATTTGCCGATGCTCTGCCCGATGGCTTCGGCCATTTCGCAGGCGCTCTGCCGCGCGTTGCGCATCGCCGCGAGCCGCACCTCCTGCTTGTAGGCCTCCAGTTTCGAATGCGAGACCTTCAGGATCGAGACGTTCGAAATCCCCAGGGCGTCGAGCGCCTGCCAGACTTTCGCCACCTCGGCCGCGGAGCCCAGCTGCAACTGGTACTTGGCCGTGGCCACCGAGGTGTTCTTCTTGAAGAATTCGCTCGAGAGGTTGGCCACCTTGAGCTGCTTCTCGACATCGACGCCCAGCTTCCTGAGCGCGGCGATCATGTCGCGCTGCTGGCTCTCGACCGAAATCCGGCCCTTCGAGTCGCGCTCGTTGATGACCACCTGAAGGTAGAACTCGTCGGGAGTGATCTCCTTCTCGGCCCGGCCGTTCACCTGGATATAGCTGGGGTACGCCTCCTGCATCTGCGCCATCGCGGGGAACGCCATCAGGGCGGCCACCGCCAATACGATCAATCGTTTCATAGCTTTTCGTCTTTTAGGTTTTCGGAAAATTCCTTTGCAAATAAAACGCCGGAACCGGAAGGATACTGCATCCGCGGCGGGTCGTTTCACCCGCCGATCCGGCCGTTTCGCCCCGGCGGTCAGCGCCGCACGAGTTTGACGACATTCTCCACGTGGTGCGTATGGGGGAACATATCGACCGGCTGCACCGCCTCGACGCGGTAGGCGCCGTCCATGAGCGCCAGGTCGCGCGCCTGCGTGGCGGGATTGCAGCTCACATAGACGATGCGCTGCGGCGCGGCGCGCAGGATGACCCCGATGACCGGTTCGTCCACGCCCGCCCGCGGCGGGTCGAGGATGACGACGTCGGGGCGGCCGTTCGCCGCGATGAAATCGTCGTCGAGCACCGCCTTCATGTCCCCGGCGTAGAAGACCGTATTGGCGATGCCGTTCACCTCGGAATTGATCCGCGCGTCGGCGATCGCTTCGGGCACGTACTCCACGCCCACGACCTTGCGGCAGTGCGCGGCGCAGAAGTTCGCGATGGTCCCCGTGCCCGTGTAGAGGTCGTAGAGCACGTCGCCGGGCCCGAGCGCCGCGAAGTCGCGCGCCACCTTGTAGAGTTCGTAGGCCTGCTCCGAATTGGTCTGGTAGAAGGACTTGGGGCCCACCTTGAATTGCAGCCCCTCCATCCGTTCCACGATATGATCCTTGCCGCACCAGAGCACCGGGTCGAGGTCGCCCACCGAGTCGTTGAGCTTCGTATTGACCACGTAGAAGAGCGAGGTGATCTGCGGGAAGGAAGCGGCGAGGTGCTCCATGAGGGCCCCGATCCGCGGACGGTCGTCGGCGCCGAAGACCACGACGACCATCACCTCGCCCGTCGAGGCCGTGCGCACGATCATGTTGCGCATGAGGCCCGTATGCGTGCGGGCGTTGTGAAACGTATAGCCGCGCTCCATGCAGAACCGTTTGGTTTCCAGCCGGATCGGATTCGACGGATCGGGCTGCAACCAGCAGCGGCGGATATCGAGCACCTTGTCGAACATGCCCGGGATGTGGAATCCCGCGGCGGGCGCGGCGCCGATCTCGCCGCCCGCCCCGATCTCCTCGCGCGTGAGCCAGCGGCGGTCGGCGAAGGTGAATTCGAGCTTGTTGCGGTAGAACTGCGTGCGTACCGAGCCCAGACACGGCGCAATTTCGGGCAGCGCGATCCTGCCGATGCGCGTCAGTTGGTCGCGGACCTGTTCGGTCTTGAAGCGCAACTGCTCCCCGTAGGGCAGGTTCTGCCACTTGCAGCCGCCGCAGACGCCGAAATGCTCGCAGAAGGGCTCCTCGCGCAGCGGCGACCGCTTCACGTAACGCACGACGAAACCTTCCATGTAGCGGCGGCGTTTCGACCGGATCTGCACGTCCACGACGTCGCCCGGCACGGTCATCGGCACGAAGACCACCACGTCCTGCCAACGCCCCATCGCCTTGCCTTCGGCGGCGAGCGTCGTTATCTCGAGCCCCTCGATCAGGGGATAATTCGCTTTCTTTCTTGCCATTTCGATTTATGCTTTGCACCGCAAAGTTAGAAACAATTCGGATTCCGGCCGCCGGAAACGGGAATTTTCCGTTCCGTCACCCCGCCAGAAACTCCCGCGCGAGGGCGACGGCGCGGCGGAAGGCGCGCTCCTGCCCCGGCACGGTGACGAAGAGATGGACCGCTCCGGTCAGCTCCTCGCGCCGAACCGCCACGCCCAGCCGCAGCAACCGCTCCGCGAAGGCCTCCCCCTGGTCGCGGAGAATATCCCGCCCGGCCGCCACGAGCAGCAGCGGCGGCAGCCCGGCCAGTTCGGCGTCGGAGGCCGCGGCGGGCGAGACGAGCGGAAACTCCTCCCGGCCGGATGCATAGGCCAGGGAGAAGGTCTCCATCAACGTCCCGTCGAGCGCTGCGCCCTGCCCGTAACGCTTCCACGAGGCCGATCCGTCGGCCCGGGCCGTCACCACGGGGTAGAACAGCACCAGCGACCGCAGCGGCGGCAGGCCCTCGGCACGGCGGCGCAACGCAACGGCCAACGCGAGGTTTCCGCCCGAGCTGTCGCCCCCGACGGAGACCCGCTCCGGCGAACCGCCCCATTCGGAGGCGCGCCGCAGGGCCGTCTCCACGGCCCGCATGCAGTCGTCCAACCCCTGCGGAAAAGGGTGTTCGGGCGCCAGCCTGTAATCCGCGGCCAGCACCAGCACATGCCCCGCAGCCGCCAGTTCGGCGCAGAAACGGGCGCAACTGCCGATTCCGCCCAGCACCCAGCCGCCGCCGTGGAAATAGACCAGCAGCGGCAGCGGCCCGGAAGCGGAAGCGGCATGCGCGGCGGAAGAGACGGGAACGACGGAGGTAACGGACGCAGAAGGCGCAGCGGGGACGTAAAGCATCATACGGGGTGCGATCCGGACCGCCCGGACCCCTTCCGGCAGCGGCGGCATTCCGTTCCGCGAACGCCGCACCTCCGCAAGGGCTCTTCCGTCGCCCGCGGCCGCCTGCCGGACGGCCCGGCGCCAGCGCTCCTGCCATCCGGCGGGCAGGGAGGCCAGGAACGCATCGGCCTCGCGGCGGAAAACCTCCTCGCCGGCTGCGCAAACATCCGGCCGCATCATGCCTCCGGATGTTTGCGCAGCTTCGCCCGCTGCCGCACGCCCCCGAGCCAGAAACCCAGCGCGAAGGGGCCGCCGAGCAGCACCGCGAGCGCCAGCACGACATACAGCAGCACCCGGCCCACCAGCCCCGGCACGGCGTCGAAGGCCGTCGAGAGCAGGTCCTCGCCCGTGGTGCGAAGCTGCTCCACGAGCGCCTCGCGCTCGCGCGAGACATACGACTGCAACTCCATCCGCTGCCGGTCGAAGCCCGAGAAGGCGTTGTCCACCGAGACGTCCATCGTCCAGAGCAACTGCGTCGCCTGTTCGTTGAGCTCCTCCAGCACGCGGTCCGAAATCTCGGGCAGGTGCTCGGCGACGGCCACCATGCGGCGGAAATTGCGGTCGAGCGAATCGAGCTGCGCACCGATCCGGTCGCGCAGGCTGTCCTGCGCGAGCCGCATCTCGATCAGGTCCTTCGACCAGCCGACACTGTTCGAGAGCTGCTGCGTCTGGCCGCTCACGCGGTCGTTCACGTCGGCCAGCACCTCGGCGATCGACCCCACGGCATAGGCCGGCTCGACACCGTTCTCCCGGAGGAACTCGAGCCACGCGAGGGTCGTGTTGTCGGCCCCGTCGCTCTCCGCAACGGGGTTGTCGCGCATGAATTCATCGACGAACCGCTCCATGAGCGCATACCGCTCCGCAGGGAGCAGCCGCCCGGCCAGCCGTGCGGCCCGGCGGTCGAGCCGTGCGGCCGTCTCCCGCGCGATGCCGCTCTGCGCTCCGAACAGCAGCGAGTCGGGGGTCGCGGCGAAGCCCTCGTTCATGCGGCGGCAGAGAATCCAGAGGTCGGCCATCGCCACGTCGGGAATGCTCTGCATGGCGGCCGTCACTCCGGCGCGCGTGGCCCGTATCTTCCACCGCACGGCCGCCGTGCGGACCTCCAGACGGTCCGACGCCCCGATGATCGAGTCGGCGGCCCGCGCCACCTCGCCCGCCATGTCGTAGTAGAACCCGCGGGTCATCGTCCTTACGTTCATCTCCTCCTTCGAGAGGGGATCTCCCGTGGCCACCGCCACCTTCAGCAGCGAACAGCCCGTCGAGGCCGCCGCGAAAAGCGCGAGCGGCAGGCCCCATAGCATCCGTTTCACATTCATCGTCCGTTCCGTATTTTATCGCACCGCCCGCGGATGTAGCGCACGGCGGCGGGATGGCCCGCCTGGGGCATGTTGCCGTGGTCGTAGCCGTCGAATTCGAGCAGCCGGACGTCGGGATGGCCCGCGATGCGCAGCATCCGCCAAAAGTAAGCGTTCTCCTCGTAGCGGCCCAGCATCTCCAGCTCCCTGTCTCCCGAGAGGAGCAGCATCGGCGGGGCGTCGGCCCGCACGTGGAAAAGCGGGGCCATGTCGTCCACGAGCGGCTGCCCGGCGGGCATCCCCAGTTCGGCGCGGCGCGTGAAGTGCGTGACCGCCTGCCCGCTGTAAGGAATCACGGCCGCCACGGCCCGGTCGGGATCCAGTCCCTGCGCCGCGAGCCAGCGCTTGTCCAGCCCGAGCATCGAGACGAGGTAACCGCCCGCGGAGTGCCCCGCCAGAAAGATCAGTTCCGGATCGCCGCCGTAGGAGGCGATATGCCGCACGACCCATGCCACGGCGGCCGCGGCGTCTTCGAGACAGCCGGCCACCGGGGTCTGCGGCGAGAGGCGGTACTCCACCCCCGCGACGGCGAACCCTCCGGCGAGCAGCTCCTCGGGAATCTCGCGGCGGCCGCCCGTCAGACCGCCGCCGTGAAACCAGACGACCGTCGGAAAGCCCTCCGCTCCGGCGGGGCAGACCAGATCGAGCCGGCACATCGGATCGTCGCGGAGCGAATCCCCCGCCTCCCGGTAAGGCACGTCGCGCACCGTGCGGCACGCCTCCGGCTGCGCGACGCAGAAGAGCGGCAAAAGCAGGGCCGAAACCCAGCATCCCAGCAATCGTTTCATCCGTTACCTATTATTATCGAAAGCCTGCCGCACACGGCGGCGTCCGCATTCCGCGGCCGCTCCTCCGGCCCGGCCGATACAAAGATACGAAATTAAATCCGGAGCGGTGCGGAAAACGGACGAACGAAAGCGGCGAAATCCCGTTTCAGGCCGCAAAATGTTCCGTTCGGCCCGGCGACCGACGCGGAAAGGCTTCCGGACACGTTAATATCGGTTTACCAAAACCGAGGGGGGGGCAATTTTCACGATCCTGACAATCAGCCGTTTTACGATATACCCCATTTACTATTTCCCTTACTTTGGCCGTCACAGGCTTGAATAACTCCCGCGAGTTGAGTTACTTTGTGTACCGAAAACTTCCCGGCGGAAAAACCATCCGGCGGAACCTGAAAAACCGATGAACCCGACTTATCCGACTTCGGAAAAACCGACTCCGAAATCCATGCGCCCGTATGCAGGCGGCAGGCCTCCGGTTCCTGCCGCCGCGATGCGTTCCGCCCCTTTCCGTCCCCGCCCCGAAGGGCGCGTCCGCACGGGAGGGACGGCTTTCCGCGACAGGACGCCGGAGCGGCCGATCACATAAAACGCCCGAACACCGACCATTCACTCAAACTTATCATTAACCTAATAACCCAAGTACATGAAAAATTTCTACCGCAAATGCCGCCTGCACGTGTGGCTCGCCTGTCTGACGGCAGGTCTGGGGCTGCTGTCGTGCTCCGACGACGAGGGGGGGGGAAAATTCGGGCTACCGGCCCGATCAGCCCATCGTACTCGAATCGTTCTACCCTAAAACCGGCTCGATAGCCACCCAGGTCATCATCGAGGGCCGGAACTTCGGCACCGACGCCAAAGCCCTCAACGTCTATTTCAACGAGAAACGGGCCGCCGTCATCTCCTCGACGGGAAACCGCATGCTCGTCCTCGCGCCCAAGCTCCCGGGCGAAGAGTGCGTCATCTCCGTCTCCATGGGCGAGAACGAGGAGAACAAGGCGCAGTTCGACGAAATCTTCGAATACATCATCCAGACCAACGTCTCGACCGTCGCAGGCGGCGAGAAGGGAACCGACATGCCGGCGGGAACCTCGTCGCTGACCGGATCGTACTTCGCGCAGAAACCCGAATCGGGCATCGCCGTAGATGAGAACGACAACCTCTACGTGCGTTTCAAGACCGACGACGACGGAGGCACGCACCGCGTCTATATGATGAGCGAGGAGGCCAACAGCATCAAGGTCCTCAACGACTTCAGCATCCTGGTGACGGGCATTCTGCTGGGAACCGACCTCGCCACGGGCGACGTTTACTGGTATCACGCCAACATCGGCAACAAGGAATACGGCTATTTCGACCCCGCGGCCGACTACGCCAACACGAAGATGGGCGACATCAAGTGGGACCACGACCTGTTCTACACGGACGGCAACTTCGCTCCCGTATGGAACGCCATCCAGACCTTCACGATGAGCCCCGCCGACCACAAGTTCTACTTCTACACCAACGAGGGCGTGGTGGCCCGCTGGGACCCCGCCACCGGAGCCGGCGAGAACCTCACGCCGTCCGAGCGGTTCATCGACTCGCAGGGCGACATCAAGGGCGTCGTCTTCGACCCGAGGGACCCCAACATCGTCTATTTCTCCAACAAGGACCACCACTGCATCTACCGGCACGACATCGCCGCCGGAACCATCGAGGTATGGGCCGGCCGGAAAAACACGTCGGGCTATCTGGACGGACCGCTCGCCGAGGCGCAGTTCAACCAGCCCGGACAGATGGCCGTCGATCCCGAAGGGGAGGCCATCTACGTGACCGACACGGAGAACCACTGCATCCGCAAGATCACCCTGTCGAACGGGTACGTCTCGACCTTCGCCGGAACCCCCAAATCGTCGGGCTACCAGAACGGTCCCGCCGACATGGCCAAATTCAACAAGCCGATCGGGCTGGCGATCACCTCCGAGGGCAACCTCTACGTCGGCGACAGCGAGAACTACGCCATCCGCCGCATCGCCATCGAATAAGCAGGTCCCATTCAACAAACCCAAACAGACATGAAGCGATTTCTAACGATATGCGTCCTGCTGTTCGCCTTCGCGGTGCAGGCGGGCGCCCAGAACAAACAGCAGCCGGCGATCACGGTAAACGGTCAGGTCGTCGATTCGAACGACATGCCCATCGTCGGCGCCACGGTCTATATCAAGGACGAGCCCGGCACGGGCAACATCACCAATTCGGAGGGCCGTTTCACGCTCAAGGCCAAACTCTACAACACGCTGGTCGTATCGTTCGTGGGTTACGAGACCGTCGAACAGATACTCACCTCGGACGACGACGTGAAGATCACCCTCAAGGAGGGCAACGAACTCGAAGAGGTCGTCGTCGTGGGCATGGGCACGCAGCGCAAGGTCAGCGTGACGGGCGCCGTGGCCGTGGTGGACACCAAGGACCTCGAGCTGCCGGCGACGAACATCGTCAATACCCTCGGCGGCCGCGTCCCGGGCGTGATCTCCGTCCAGTCGAGCGGCGAGCCGGGCCGGAACATCTCCGAATTCTGGGTGCGCGGCATCGGCACGTTCGGCGCCAACAGCGGCGCACTCGTGCTCATCGACGGTCTGGAGGGCAACCTCAGCCAGATCGACCCGGCCGACGTGGAGAGCTTCTCGGTGCTCAAGGACGCCGCAGCGACGGCCGTCTATGGCAGCCGCGGCGCCAACGGCGTGGTGCTCGTGACCACCAAGCGGGGCAAGGAGGAACAACTCAAGATCACCTTCCGCTCGAACTACACCATCTCCGAGCTGCGCCGCCTGCCCAAGTACGTGAACGCCATACAGTATGCCGAAATGGCCAACGAGGCGGCCGCGGCCGACGGACTGAGCCCGATCTACGACAACACGCAGATGGACATCATCCGCTACGGACTGGACCCCGACCTCTATCCCGACATCGACTGGCAGGACGTGATCCTCAACCCCACGTCGTTCCAGCACACGCAGTACGTCAGCGCGCAGGGCGGCGGCAGCGTCGCACGCTACTTCGCCAGCCTGGGCATGTCGCAGGAGAGCTCGGCCTACAAGACCCTCGACGACAGCAAATACAGCAAGGGCGTCGGCTACGACACCTATAACTTCCGCACCAACATCGACATCAACCTCACGAAAACGACGCAGGTCTATCTGGGCGCCACGGGCTTCATGTCGGTGAGCAAGCGCCCGAGCATGGGCAAGCCGTACAGCCGCGCCGAGTCGATCCAGACGCCCCTGACCAACTGGCTCTGGGATTCGCAGGCCAAGACCACGCCGCTGATGTACCCGCTGCGCTATTCGAGCGGCGAGCTGCCCGCCTCGGGTTCGGACAGCGACATTCCGCCCCACGTGCTGCTCAACTACACGGGCAACACGGTGGAGAACCAGAGCCGCACGCTCTTCAACATCGGTGTCAAGCAGGATCTGAACATGATTACCGAGGGGCTGAGCGTACAGGCCACCGGCTCGTGGGATTCCCAGACGCTCTTCGGCGAAAGCCGCTACTCGATGCCGGCCCTCTATCTGGCCCGCGAGCGCAACCAGAACGGCGAGCTGATGCTCTCGCAGCAGGTCACCGAACAGTCGGTGCAGTACAACTCCGAGGCATGGAACTGGCGCAAGCTCTACTTCGACGCGAAAGTCAATTACGACCGCGCCTTCGGCGACCACCGCGTAGGCGGCCTGCTCTTCTATTATCTGGAAAGCACCACCGAATCGGGCGCCGACAGCTCGATGAATGCCATCGCCAAGCGCTACCAGAGCCTTTCGGGCCGCTTCACCTACGGCTTCAGGGACACCTACTTCCTCGACCTGAACTTCGGTCTGAACGGTTCGGAGAACTTCCAGAGCGGCAAGCAGTACGGCTTCTTCCCGGCCGTGGCCGTGGGATGGGTACCCACGCAGTACGAGTTCATGAAGCGGATCAAGTGGATCGAGTTCATGAAGATCCGCGCCTCGTACGGTCTGGTGGGCAACGACCGCATCAGCAACCTGCGCTTCCCCTACCTGACGATCATCAAGGAGACGACCGACACTACGCCGTGGGGCGGCTCGGGCGTACTGACCGAGGAGCGCGTGGGCGCCGACAACCTCATGTGGGAGAAGGCCAAGAAGCTCGACATCGGTCTGGACCTCCACCTTTTCGGCGGACAGTTCACCATGACCGTAGATTACTTCCGCGACCGCCGCGAAGGCATCTTCCAGCAGCGCGCGCAGATTCCCGACTACGTGGGCGTGATCACCATGCCCTACGGCAACGTCGGCGGCATGACCTCCTGGGGCGGCGACGGCAACTTCGAGTATTTCCAGCCCATCGGCAAGAACGCGCACTTCACCCTGCGAGGCAACTTCACCCTCTCGAAGAACAAGATCGACAACTGGGAGGAGGCCACGCAGCCCTATCCCTACCTGAGCAAGACCGGGTTCTCGAACGACGTGCAGCGGGGATTCGTCGCGCTGGGGCTGTTCAAGGACCAGCAGGACGTGGACATGTCGCCCGAACAGTTCGGCACGGTGCGTCCCGGCGACATCAAGTACAAGGACGTGAACGGCGACGGCGTGATCACCGACGACGACCAGGTGCCCCTGTTCGCCTACTCCGGCGTCCCGCAGTTCATGTACGGCTTCGGCGCCGAGGTCCGCTACAAGAACTGGACGCTCAACGTGCTGTTCAAGGGCACGGGCAACAACTACTTCCTCTACGGCGGCAAGGACGGCTCGAAATTCGACGGCTACATCCCCTTCAACCAGGGTTACAAGGGCAACGTGCTGACGCTGGCCTACGATCCGGCCAACCGCTGGACCTCGGCCGAATACTCGGGCAACAAGGCCACGGAGAACCCCCACGCGCGCTTCCCGCGCCTCTCCTACGGCAACAACGCCAACAACACCAAACCCTCGACCTTCTGGAAGGGCAACGCCCGCTACCTGCGCCTGCAGGAGCTGAGCCTGAACTACAACCTGCGCACGCCGGGACTGCGCAAGGCGCTCGGCCTGCAGTCGATCGACTTCCAGGTCATGTGCGAGAACCTCGCCGTATGGGACGGAGTGGACATCTTCGATCCCGAGCAGGCCATGGACACGGGACACGCCTACCCCATCCCGCGCCGCTTCTCGCTGCAGATTTACCTGAACTTCTAATCCGGAACCTCTCCAACAACCATCGAACATGAAAAAGACATTCATCATATCCCTCGCCCTGGCCGGCAGCCTCGCCACTTCGTGCGACTTCCTGAACGTGGACGACTATTTCGAGGACACCTTCTCCGAAGAGAAAATCTTCGAGAGCCAGTACAATATCGAGCGCTACTTCAACGGCGCGGTGAACGAGCTGCCCAAGGAGGGTCGCATGTACTACTGGTGCAGCGAGCCGGGAGCCACCGGTTCGGACGAGGCCGTCAGTTGCGGAACCTTCTACAACGGCATCCTCGACGTCTCGTTCCCCGGCACGGAGCTGACCACCGACAAAATCTCCTACACGTCCACGGGCGGCTGGGACTGGGATTTCAACGTATGGCCCAAATGCTACAAGGTGATCCGCAAGATCAACACCATGCTGCCCCACATCGACGACGTGCCCGACATGAACGCCTTCGACAAGATGGAGTTCCGCGCCCGCTGCCGCTTCCTGCGCGCCTACGCCTACTACCGGATTCTCCAGAACCAGGGTCCCATGATCCTGGTGGGCGACCAGGTCTACGACACCAACGCCACGCCCGACTACTACCAGCGCGAGCGCAGCACCTACGACGAGTGCGTGGACTACATCTGCTCGGAGCTGGAGGCCGCGGCCGAGAACCTCGAGACCGAACAGCCGCTCGATCTCTTCGGAACCCCGACCAAAGGCGCCGCACTGGCGCTGGTGGCGCGCCTCCGGTTGCAGGCCGCCAGCCCGCTCTTCAACGGCGGGACGGCCGCGCACCGCTACTTCGGCGACTTCAAGCGCAAGTCCGACGGCGTGCACTACGTCTCGCAGACCTACGACGAGCGCAAGTGGGCCGTGGCCGCTGCCGCCGCCAAGCGCGTCATGGATCTGGGCATCTACCGCCTGCACACGGTTCCGGCCGACGAGTACACCGTGCCCCTGCCCGCGAACGTCCCCTCGGCCGCCTTCCCGCAGGGTGCGGGCGGCATCGACCCCTTCCGCTCCTACTCGGAAATGTTCACCGGCGAGACGACCAACGTGACCAACCCCGAGCTGATCTGGGGCACGACGCAGAACGTCACCGACCAGCAGGACGTGGTCTTTCCCCTGAAACTGGGCGGCAACAGCTCGATCAGCATTCCGCAGCGCATCGTCGATGCCTACCGCATGGCCGACGGCCGCGACATCCACAACGCGAGCGCGGAGTATCCCTACGAGGACCGTCCCTACGACCAGACCTGCGTCACCACGGCCGACAAGCAGCTCTCGAAGAACTACCGCCTGCCCGGCGGCACGTACAAGGCCTATGACAACCGCGAGCCGCGCTTCTATGCGAGCATCGGCTTCTCGGGCGCCCTCTGGCAGATGGAATCGACCACCTCGGAGGAGATGCGCAACCAGATCGTCGAGTACTACAACGGCGCCAACGCCGGCAAGAACCAGGCGGGCGTGACGAACATCTACAACCTGACGGGCTACACCTGCCGCAAGTACGTCCACCCGCGCGACGCCCGCACGGGCAGCAACGCCCGCACGGTGACGAAGACCTTCCCGATCATCCGCTACGCCGAAATCCTGCTCTCCTACGCCGAGGCGCTGAACAACCTGACGACGACCCACGAGGTCAATGGCGAGAGCTATTCGCGTGACGAGAGCGCCATGGCCGAAGCCTTCAACCAGGTGCGCTACCGCGCCGGACTGCCCGGAGCCGAGGCGGCCGAGCTGGCGAATCCCGGGACCTTCAACGAGCTGATCCAGCGCGAGCGCATGGTCGAGTTCCTCCACGAGAACCGCCGCTACTACGACATCTGCCGGTGGGGCATCTTCGAGGAGCTGGAGCGCGAACCGCTGACGGGCCTGAACGTCGATGCCGAAAAGTGGGAGGGATTCTACTCGCCGACCATCATCTCGTACCGCACCATCCGCGAACGCACGTTCAAGTCCAAGTACATGTTCATGCCGCTGCACCGCGACGAGCTGCGCAAAGTGCCGAGCCTGGACCAGAACCCGGGCTGGGAGAAATAGTCAATTCCTAAAAACATCCGCAAATGAAAGCATTCAGCAAAATAACGCTCCTCGCCGCGGCGGCCGCCTTCCTGGCCTCGTGCGAAATGGAATACTACAAGGAGGAGCTCTACCGCAAGGAAATCTTCATCGTCAGCGGCGAGAACAACATCCTCGGCCAGGAGTTCGAATACGGCGAGGAGGGCTGCGAAGGCAAGCTGGCCATCTACTCCAGCGGCACGACGAGCCTCGACGAGAATGTCACCGTGACCTTCGCCCTCGACCACGAGGCCATCGGCGAGTACAACAAGCGCAACTTCGACACCAAGTTCGAGGACTATGCGCTGGAGCTCCCCGAGGAGTACTACACGATCGACCCCATGAGCGTCGAGATGAAGGCCGGGACCAACTCCGAGCTGCTGCCCGTCACCGTCCGGATCGACGAGCTGCTGCCCGACGAGACCTACTTCATCCCGCTGCGCATCGAGTCCGTCTCCTCCTGCATGGCCTCGACCACGAAGAACTACGTGCTCTTCGAGATCCTGCGCAAGAACGACTACGCCACCACCAAGAGCGACACCTATTACACCATGACGGGAACCACGCAGTCGGGCTGGGTCATCGACAACATCTTCGGCTCCGACTCCCGGCGTCAGGCGATCAACTCCTCGAAGCTGGTCACTCCCGTAGGCAAGCACTCGATCCGCATCCTCCCGGGCGCCACGGCGGAGACCGAGGCGCTCGACATCCGCAACAACAGCATCCGCATCACGGTCGATCCCGAGACGTGGGTGAACGTGCCGATCTACGTCGAGGGCGAACTCACGGACGAGACGGTGCCCATGCAGAAGGTAACGATAGAACCCTATCTCGACAGCCAGGACGCCATCTCCGTCAGCGCCTCGCCGACGGACGTGAGCGCCTACGACCCCGCGACGGGAACCTTCTACCTCTACTACCGCTACAAGTACGCCACCGAATCGGGCAACAACTGGCAGGAGGTGCGCGAAACGATGACCCGCACCGAATACTAAACCTTTATCGCACCGAACCATGAAAAAACATATCATCACCCTCTGCGCCGCCGGCCTGTGCGCAGGCTCGCTGGCCGCATGCAACGACTTCGACAACCCGGCGATCCCCTACGACGAGGCGCCCGAAGCGCCCGAGGCGCTGACGCCCCCGACGATCGACCCGTCGTGGAACCTCCAACTGATGCCCGACGAAGGGGGTCAGGACCCGCATGTCTTCGTTTACAAGGACAAGCGCTACGACGCGCTGTTCACCCGCACGCTGGGGTGGAACGGCGGCGACGGCGTGCTCACCACGGCGCTGCCCGACGGCAACGTCTTCTGGTCCTTCAACGACAGTTTCTACGGCGTCGTGGACGGCGAAACCCGCGCCCGGGGCGCATGCAGCTTCCCGCGCAACAGCCTCATGATCCAGAAAGGCGCGACGATCGCCTCGGGGACCGAAACCGACGACGACCTGGTATGGCTGGCCGACTACGTGCAGACGACCGATCCCTCGGCAGACCGCTACTACCAGGCCCGCACGCATATCCGCCACCCGAAAGCCTCGCTCTCCGACGAGGAGATCGAGAAAGGCGAGATCGACCAGGATTTCTGCTACTGGGCCGGCGACGCGGTCATCTACGACGATCCGGCTCGCGGAAAGATCCTGCAGATGCTCTGGACGGGCGTGGAACCCGGCGCACTGAAGAACATCGACGGCTGCCTGCGGGAGTATTCGCTCGACGGCGAGCCCGGCGACGACACCTACATGTCGGTACTCTCGACCGACTACGACTTCAAGGCCGACGGGCTGGGCTACGGCTCGACCATGTTCGAGGACACGAAGGAAGGGCACATCTATCTCTACACGACCAAGCAGGAGGGGCTCGTCTCGCGCGTGCTGGTGGCCCGCACCGAGACGCTCGACCTGGGCAGCCCGTGGAGCTACTACATCCGCGACCTGAGCGGCGACTACCAGTGGCAGAGCACCGTGCCGACCGACGAGGAGATGGAGCGCTCGTACATCACCGCCGAGTCGGGGTCGATGCCGTGGGTGTTCGAGAAGGACGGAACCTACTACATGTGCATGGAGGGCTTCCCCTTCGGCCGCGACATCTACATCTACCGCAGCGAAAAGCCTTACGGGCCCTTCACCGACCGCACGCTGCTCTTCACGCTGCCCGCCACGCTCGACAAGCTGGGCAACCCCTATCCCCAGCGCTGGTACATGATCAACCTCCACCCGGCGCTCTCGCGGCAGGGCGAGCTGGTCTTCTCGACCAACAGCGATCCGAACAACTTCTGGGACAACTTCAACCGCGTGGGCAGCGCCGACTTCTACCGTCCGTTCTTCTTCCGCGTCTATAACTGGGAACACGTTTACGACACGGATACGGAGGACGACGGACAAACGCAACCCGACACGGAAACGGAAGGCGCAGAATAAAGGCAGGCCCCTCAACGTACGCCCCCGCCGGGCGGCCGGAACGCGGCTGCCCGGCCCGGAGGCGGAACGGACCGAAAACGACTCGAACCGATGAAGAGAATCCTTCCATACGCACTCCTGCTGCTCGGCCTCACCGCCGCCGATGCGTTCGCAGCCGCACCGGCCGGCGAGGTTCCGGAAGCGGAACCGCGGGAGACCTCCCGGCGGCCGGAGCGGCGGGATACGCCCCGCCTCGAACGGCTCACGTGCGAGGGGCTGACCGACCCGCCGGCCATCGGCGTCGCCGCGCCCCGGCTGGGGTGGCAACTGCGTTCCGGCCGGCAGGGCGACGCGCAGCGCAGCTACCGCATCGAGGTCGCCTCGGACAGCCTGCTGCTCGCCGCCGGGAAGGCCGACCTCTGGGATTCGGGCGAGGTGCGCTCCCCGCGCTCGGTGGCGGTTCCCTACGGGGGCCGTCCGCTCGGGGCCCGCACGCAGTGCTGGTGGCGCGTCACGGTCCGCACCGAAAAGGGCGGCAGGCGCGTCGTCTCCCCGATCGCCCGCTTCGGCGTCGGCCTCACGGACCCGGCGGCCGTCGCCGGACGGTTCATCGGCCTCGAAGGCTCGGGAGCCACGGCCGTGCTGCTGCGCCGGAGGTTCGACCTCCCCGAAACGGGGGATGCGGCCCTGCTGCACGTCAATTCGCTGGGTTACCACGAAGTCTGGATCAACGGCCGCAAGGCGGGCGACGCCTGCCTCGCTCCGGCCCTCTCGCAGCTCGACAAACGCTCGCTGTGGGTGACCTACGACGCCGCGCCCTACCTGCGCGAAGGCGTGAACGAGGTAGTGATCTGGCTCGGACAGGGATGGTACAAACGCGGCACGTTCGGCCGCTGGCAGCCCGACGAGCCCTACACCGAACCGCTCGTGCGGGCGCAGATCGACACGCGGACCGACGGCACGTGGCAGACCGTCTGCCGCACGGACCTCTCCTGGCGCGCGGCGCTGAGCGGCTACCGCGACACGGGGTCGTGGAACGCCCTCGACTTCGGCGGCGAGGAGGTCGATGCGCGGCGCAACCCGCGCTCGATGGCTCCGGACGATCTGGCCGCGCTCGACTGGCGGCCGGTGATCGCACGCGACAAGCCCGGCCACCGCGCAACGCCCCAGACGGTCCAGCCCGACCGCGTGCAGGAGCGGCTGCTGCCGCACGAACTGCGCGAAACGGCCCCCGGCGTCTGGCGGCTCGACTTCGGACGGGTCGTCACCGGATGGCTGGAGGCCGATTTCGAAGAGCTGCTCCCCGGCGCGCGCGTCGAGATCGCGTACAGCGATGCGACGGAGCTCGACGGGAGCCTCGCCGACCAGCGGCAGCGCGACACCTACATCGCCTGCGGCGACCGCAACGGCGAACGCTTCACCAACAAGTTCAACCACCACGCCTTCCGCTACGCCGAGGTGCGCGGACTGACGCGGACGCCCCGCCGGGAGGATTTCCGGGCGCTGGCGATCCGCACCGACTACCGTCCGGAAGCGGAGTTCGCCTCGTCGGACGCCGACCTGAACGCCATCCACGACATGATCGCCCGCACGCTGGCGTGTCTGGCCTACAACGGCTACATGGTCGATTGCCCCCATCTCGAACGCGCGGGATACGGCGGCGACGGCAACTCCTCGACCGAGATCCTGCAAACCCTCTACGGCGTGGCCCCGCTCTACGCCAACTGGGTGCAGGCGTGGGACGACGCGATGCGTCCGGGAGGCAGCCTGCCGCACGTGGCCCCCAACGTCGGGGCGGGCGGAGGAGGCCCCTACTGGTGCGGTTTCCTGGTCATGGCCCCGTGGCAGACGTGGCTCAACTACGGCGACCCCTCGCTCGTCGAGCGCCACTACCCCGCCATGCGGGAGTGGATCGGCTACGTCGAGCGGCACATGCGCGACGGCCTGCTGACCCGATGGCCCGACACCCCCTACCGGGACTGGTTCCTCGGCGACTGGCTCGCGCCGCGGGGCGTCGATACGGGCAACGAAGCCTCCGTATCGCTGGTGAACAACTGCTTCGTCAGCGACTGCTACGCCAGGATGGCGCAGATGGCCCGCCTGACGGGCCGCCCGGACGAGGCCGACGGCTTCGAGGCGCGCCGCGAGGCGCTCAACCGCACGATCCACGCGCGGTTCTACGACCCCGCGACGCAGACCTACGCCACCGGCTCGCAGCTCGACATGGTCTATCCGATGCTGGTGGGGGCCACCCCCGACTCGCTCCGCGGCGCCGTGCGCGAAAGGCTCTTCCGCCTGACGCGCGAGGCGATGCGCGACCACATCGGCGGCGGACTGGTCGGCGTGCCGCTCATCACGCGCTGGGCCATCGAGGAGCGCTGCCCGGAGTTCATCTATCGGATGCTCAAACAGCGCGACTACCCGGGCTATCTGCACATGATCGACCACGGCGCGACCACGACGTGGGAATACTGGAGCGGCGAGCGCAGCCGCGTGCACAACTGCTACAACGGCATCGGCACGTGGTTCTACCAGGCCCTCGGCGGGCTGCGCACGGACCCCGCGCACCCCGGCTACGAGCACGTGCGGATCGACCCGCAGATTCCCGCGGGCGTCACCTGGTGCCGGATCGCCAAGGAGACGCCCTACGGACGGATCGAGGTCGGCTGGCGGCTCGACGAGGGCACGCTCCGCATCGACGTCGTGCTGCCCCCGGGCGTCACCGCCGCGGCCGCCGTGCCCGACGGAACGCGCGCGCTGCGCCACAACGGTCGCCGGGGCGACCCCGCACAGCCGCAACTGGAGCTGGAGAGCGGCCGCCACCGCCTGACATTCGCCCTCGACGCGGCCCCCGGGACGGAAACCCCGTCCGCGGACGGCCCGAAGATACGACCCGCCCACCGAAAAACGAACCCTTAAAAACCGCTTTCGCCTATGACGCTCTGAAGACCCGGAACACGCAACGCAACACCCCGGCCCCCGGGCAAGGGGGCACTACCAACCGAACATACCAAAAATCAATACGCTATGAAAAAATACGTCATCATGATCGCCGCCGCGCTCTCCGCATGTGCATTCTCCTCATGCGACGAAGAGACGACGCTCCCGTACATTCCGGTCGAAAAGCCGGAAGACAACACCCCGCCCTCGGGCGAAGACCCGGAGACCTACACCGTCACCTACCGGCTGGACAAGGTGCTGTTGTGCTCCCCCGACAACACGAACGGCCTGGACATTTCCGGCAAGTTGGACTACTTCTCCCCGCTGCGCATGACGCTCAACGTTTCGCCGCTGGGAACCACCGTCGTATTCGAAAACGACGAAGTGCCCTTCTCGCCCTTCGCCGGACTGATACCCGAAGGGGGGGGGCCGATCGCCTGCGAACTGGACTCCGACGTGACACCCAACGTGCTGCGCATCAAGGATTCGGACACCGTGCTGGCCACCTTCGAACAGGACGGATTCACCACCGAGTTCCGGTTGGACAGCCGCCTGCTGACCTACAAATACAAATTCAAGAGCCTCTAACACCTTCCGACCATGAAAAGAATCACGAAACATAAGCTGCTTTTCGGCGCGCTCGCCGCGGCGCTGCCGCTGTTCGTCGTCTCCTGCCTCTACTTCGACAACATCAGCCAGCCCGAACGGGCCCTGCCCGGCTCCGAAATCGAAATCACGGCCCAGCTGCGGGTCGAGCCGGGCACGAACGACAAGGGACGTCTGGTCTTCGCCATGCTCGTCCCGAAGGCGTGGAACGCCGCGGAGACCGCATCGCTCAGCGTGACCACGAAGGATTACAGCCAAAACAAGAACGGGGACCCCGAAGTCGTGAACGAACCGCTCGAACCGATGCCCGCCGGGGAAAAAGACCCCAAGACGGGCAAGCCGTGGAGCGAAGCCTTCATGCAGGTCATGGGGCTGGGCGACAACGCCGGCCTCCCGGAGCAGACGGAGATGGAATGGGTCGTATGGCGCTCCTCGACCGCATTCGAAATCTGGGACAAGATCACCAACCCGGACAACACGGAGACCAAGTTCAATCCCGTGCACGCCGACGTGAACATCCGGCTGAAAACCGGCTCCGAACCGCTCACCTGCTACCTGGGGTACAGCTACGGATACGACAGCTACGGCCTCAGCGTCGATGAGAAGCGCCATGCGGACGCGCAGTTCAAGCCCCTCACGGTCTCCGACAGGGTGTTCTCCACGACCCCCTCGGTGTTCCGCTACGGCGACGTGTTCGGCATCACCTTCTCGCCCTCCGGAACCGCGCTGGAAGGTGCTCCGGAGATCTACCTCTGCGGCACGGCCGTCCACGACGGCGGACAAAGGACCGAAATCAAGACCGCCGGGGACAAGAACCGCATGACGCCCGTCGAGGGACGCTTCGAGAAGTTCTTCTGGCCGAAGGACCTCTTCGGACTTCCGAACGACGCGGTGATCGAGGAGCTGCACTTCCACTTCATCAACGCCGACGGCAGCATCGCGGTCATGGACGACGAGAACGGCGGCGGGGAGTTCTTCGTCGAGCAGTCGGCCGAATAACGGCGCACGGGTCCGGCCGGATGCCCGGCCGCCCCGTCCGAAGCCCGCTCCGCATCGCGCGGGGCGGGCTTCGCCGCGCCATGCGGCGGCGAAAAAAGCGGAGGGCGGACGAAATCCGGCAAAAAACACTACCTTTGTGAAAAATACCGCGACACGCCATGAAAACAGCCTGCCTGCAATTCAATCCCATACAGGAGAACACCTATGTCGTCTGGGACGACACGAAGCAGTGCGTCGTCATCGACGCCGGGAACTCCTCGCCGCGCGAGGACGCCGCGCTGGACAACTTCATCGCCGGACACGGGCTCGAACCCGTCATGGCCATCAACACCCACGGCCATTTCGACCACACGCTGGGCGTCGGACACCTCAAGGAGCGCTACGGCATTCCCTTCGCCCTCTCGGGCAAGGACCGCTTCCTGCTGGACAACGCCTCGGCGAGCGGCTCGGTCTTCGGCGTGAAGGTGGGCGCGATGCCCCCGGCGGAGATCGACCTCGACGGCACGCCCGAAATCCGCTTCGGACGGACGACCCTCCGCGTGATCCCCACCCCGGGCCACACCCCGGGCCACGTGGCGTTCTACGAGCCGCAGGCGAAAGCGCTCTTCACGGGCGACACGCTCTTCCGCGAGTCGATCGGCCGCACGGACCTGCCGGGCGGCGACTACTCGTGGATCATGCGTTCGATCCTCGACTCGCTGCTTCCGCTGGGCGAAGAGGTGCACGTCTATCCCGGTCACGGTCCGGAGACGACCATCGGCCACGAAACACTCTACAACCCCTTCATCGTCGAGGTGCTGAACGACGAGGTGAACTACAAAAACTGACGGTTTGAAAAAGACGCTCCACCGCATCCTCTACCGCACGCTCCCGCTCGAAGGCTATCTCCGGGCGGTGAGCCGCCTGTTCTTCCTCTGGCAGCGGCTCGGACTGGGCCGCCGCGCCCCCGAGACGGAGTACGTTTACCACCTGCCGCAGCTCGTGCGCGCGGGGGACACGTGCATCGACATCGGCGCCAATCTGGGTTACTACGCCCGGACGATCTCCCGCCTCGCAGGCCCCGCAGGCCGCGTCTATGCCGTGGAACCCGTAGCCCCGATCCGCAAGGTGCTGAGCCGCAACCTCCGCCGGTGCGGCAACACGGAGATCCTCCCCTTCGCGCTCGGGGCGGCCGCCGGTCCGGTCCGCATGGGCAACGACTCGGCACGCGAAAACGGCTACTTCGGCACGGGCCGGAATTTCGTGAACGAGGGCGGCGGACGGAGCGACGTGGAATTCACGGCCGAAATGCGCCGCGGCAGCGAGCTGTTCGCCCGCCTGCCGCGCCTGGACTTCATCAAGTGCGACATCGAGGGGTACGAGGCGGTGGTCATGGAGGAGATGCGGCCGCTACTCGAACGCTTCCGCCCCACGGTGCTCATCGAGACGGGCGGCGAAAACCGGCCGCGGATCGTCCGCCTTTTCACCCGGCTGGGCTATGCGGGCTACACGCTCGACCGCGGCCGCGAGATTCCCCTGAGCCCCGGAAGCACGAAGGACATCATCTTCCGGCCCGGCGCGGAACGCCCCGAGGACCGGTAACGACAAACACGACCGACATGCACCAGTACGACCGGCTCCAGCGCATCCTGACGGGCAAACCGTTCCACTACACGGTAATGTTCTTCATCGTGGCCTCCATCGCGGCGGTCATCGGCAGTTCGTTCGAAACGATGCGCCCCTACCGCCACCTGCTCTTCGGGATCAATTACCTCGCATCGTTCGTCTTCCTGGTCGAATACGTGTTGCGCATCGTCGCGGCTCCGGCCCGCTACCCCGGCAGAAGCCCGTTCCGGGCGCGGGTCCGCTACCTCTTCTCGTTCTACGGCGCGGTGGACTTCGTGGCCGTGCTGCCCTTCCTGCTGGTCTATCTTTTCAAGGACACCCCCTCGGTCCACATCATCACGCTGGCATACATCTTCATCGTCTTCAAGCTCATCCGCCACTCGCGCTCGTTCCGGTTCATCGGGGAGGTCCTTTCGGCCGTACGCGAGGAACTCGTCACGGCCTATACCGCCTGCGGCATCATGGTCTGCTTCTCGGCGATCCTCATGTACTACATCGAACGCAACGCCCAGCCCGAAGCGTTCGCCAATATCGGCGACGGCCTGTGGTGGTCCATCGTGGCATTCACCACGGTCGGCTACGGCGACATCTACCCGATCACCCCGCTGGGGAAACTTCTGAGCAGCCTCATCAGTCTGATCGGAATCGCCATGATCGCCATCCCGACCGGTATCATCAGCTCGTCGTTCATCAACCTGCTGCAACAGAAAAACAAGAAAGAGTAACACCCAAAACGTCCGACAACGATGCGAATAGACATCATATCCTCCGTTCCCGACCTGCTCGCCTCGCCGCTGAACGAATCCATCCTCAAGCGGGCGCAGGAGAAGGGGCTCGTCGAGATCGTCGTCCACAACCTGCACGACTACGCCCACGACCGCCGCAAGACCACCGACGACTACCCGTTCGGCGGCGAGGCGGGGATGGTGATGAAGTGCGAGCCGGTGTTCGAACTGGTCGAGAAGCTCCAGGGAGAACGCACCTACGACGAGATCATCTACACCTCGCCCGACGGCGTCCGCTACGACCAGCACGAAGCCAACCGCCTCTCGACGCTCGGGAACATCGTCATCCTCTGCGGCCATTACAAGGGCATCGACCACCGCATCCGCGAGCACCTCATAACGCGCGAGATCTCGATCGGCGACTACGTGCTGACCGGCGGCGAGCTGGCCGCCTGCATCATCGCCGACTCGGTGGTGCGGCTCATTCCCGGAGCCATCGGCGACGAGGCTTCGGCTCTGACCGACTCGTTCCAGGACAACCTGCTGGCGCCGCCCGTTTACACGCGGCCCGCCGAATTCCGCGGATGGAGGGTTCCCGACGTGCTGCTGTCGGGCGACTTCGCCCGGATCGCCCGCTGGCAGGACGAACAGGCGTGGGAGCGCACCGAACGGCTGCGGCCCGACCTGCTGGACGACGGAAACCGGAACGAGGCCCCCAAAACACCGGAAAGATGAAATACTACCTCATCGCCGGGGAGCCTTCGGGCGACCTGCACGGCGCAAACCTGATCGAAGGGCTGAAAAAGGCCGACCCCGCGGCGGAGTTCCGCTTCTGGGGCGGCGACCGCATGGCCGCGGCGGGCGGCGCGGAGAACCTGCGCAAGCACTACCGCGAAACCTCGTTCTTCGGCATCGTGCAGGTGCTGAAGAACCTCCGCACGATCCGCCGCCAGATGCGCGAATGCCAGGAGGACGTGGCGGCATGGCGGCCCGACGTGCTCGTCGCGGTGGACTACCCGGGATTCAACATGAAGATGGCCCGCTGGGCGAAGGAGCACGGCATCCGGGTCTTCTACTACATCGCCCCGAAGGTGTGGGCGTGGCGCGAGTGGCGCGTGAAGGCGATCCGCGAATACGTAGATCGCCTGTTCGTCATCTTCCCCTTCGAGCGGGACTACTTCCCCCGCCACGGCATCCGGCCCGTCTTCGAAGGCAACCCGCTCGTGGACGCCATCGAGGCGCGGCGGCCGTCGCTGCCGTCGCCCGCGGAGTTCCGGCGGAAGCACGCGCTGGACGACCGTCCGATCGTCGCCCTCGTGGCCGGAAGCCGCCGGGGAGAAATCCGCGACAACCTGCCGCTCATGGTGCGGCTCGCCGGACGCTTTCCCGAATACCAGTTCGTCGTGACGGGCGTTCCGTGGCTCGAACGCGCGCTCTACGACCGCTACCTGGCCGGAAGCGGCATCCGCTGCGTCTGCGACCAGACCTACGAGACGATCGCCGCGGCCGAAGCGGCGGTGGTGACCTCCGGGACGGCGACCCTCGAAACGGCCCTGCTCGGAACGCCCGAGGTGGTCGTCTATCGCACGCTCTGGTTCCAGGTCAAGCTGCAACCCTACGTGCTGAAAGTCCCCTGGGTGTCGCTCGTGAACCTCAATCTCGGCCGTGAGGCCGTCGCCGAGATCATCCAGTCGGACCTCTCCATCGAACGCGCCGAGCGGGAGCTGCGGGCGATTCTGCCGGGCGGCTCCGGACGCGCGCGGATGCTCGCCGACCTGGCCGAACTGCGCGCCGTGATCGGCGGCCCGGGCGCCAGCGAACGCTTCGCCCGGCGGATGGTCGGGGAACTGCGAGACGACACAAAACAATAACTGGCATGGAACTGTTACCCCACCTTCTAACCGGGACGCTCCTGATCGTCTGCGGCCTGCTGGCAAAACGGTTCCCGATGCTCATTTCGGGATACAATACCATGCCGGAGGAAAAACGGAAAAACGTGGACATCGAAGGACTTTCGTCGTTCGTGCAGCGGCATCTGGTGATAATCGGGTGTCTATGGATACTGCTCGCCACGACGCTCGCCTTGACGGACCAACAGGACGCCCTGCCGGTAATTCTGGTCATCTACCTGCCGGTTTACGTAATCTGGATGGTGGTCCGTGCCCAGCGCTACGACCACAACGAACGGAAACGATGAAGATCATCTGCATAGAGGGCAACTACCCGCCGCACGGCGGCAACGGAGCGGAACCCGGGGCGGAACCCGTCTGGTTTCTCAAACCCGATACGGCGATGCTGCGCAACAACGACCCGTTCTACATTCCCCGCTTCACGCGGGAGGTGCATGCCGCCTGCGGGCTGATCGTGCGCATCAGCCGCGTCGGACGGGCCGTCTCCGAACGGTTCGCGCACCGTTATTACGACGAAGTGGGGGTGGGCATCGACTTCACGGCCCGCGACCTGCAGCGGCAGGCCGCCGCCGAAGGGCTGCCGTGGGAGCGCGCGAAGGCGTTCGACCACTCGATAGCCCTCCCGCCGCGGTTCGTCCGGCTCGCGGAGGCGGGAGGCGACGTCGCACGGCTCCGCTTCGCTCTCGACGTGAACGGAGAGCGCCGCCAGACGGGCGACATGCGGGAGCTGCTCTTCCCGGTGGACCGGCTCATCGCCGCCGTGTCGCAGTACATGACACTGCGCATGGGCGACCTGCTCTTCACCGGAACCCCGGCGGGCGCAGGCCCCGTGCAGGCGGGCGACAACCTGCGCGCGACGCTCGAAGGATACGGAATGCTCGACTTCGACATCCGCTGACCGACGCCCGGCACGGAAAAGCCGGAACCCGAATACGGATACGAAAACACCCGAAAGGAAAAACGACACGAACATGCTGCTTCACGAACAACTCCGGAATTACCGCCTGCTGCTGGCCTCGCAGTCGCCGCGGCGGCGCGAACTGATGACCGGCTGCGGACTTCCCTACGAACTCGCCCCGAGGTTCGACTGCGCGGAGGTCTATCCCGCCGGCCTCGCGGCCGAGGAGGTTCCCCTCTACCTCTCGCGCCTCAAGAGCGAGGCCTATCCCGCGCCGCTCTCCGGACGGGACATTCTCCTGACGGCCGACACGGTCGTCGTGCTCGACGGCGAGGTGCTCGGAAAGCCCCGCGACCGGGAGGACGCCGCGGGGATGCTCCGCCGGCTGTCGGGACGCCGCCACACGGTCGTCTCGGGCGTGACGCTCCGCACGGCCGGGAGGATGCACTCCTTCGAAGCGCACACCTCGGTCTGGTTCCGCCCGCTCGCCGACGAGGAGATCGCCTACTACGTGGACGCCTTCCGCCCCTTCGACAAGGCGGGGTCGTACGGCATCCAGGAGTGGATCGGCTATGCCGCCATCGAGCGCATCGAAGGCTCGTTCTACAACGTCATGGGACTTCCCATCCAGAAAGTATATGTCGAACTAACCCGATTTCTCAACGAATGAAACGCACGCTGCTGACCCTGTTCGCGGCCCTCGCTGTCCTGCCTGCTCTGGCCGACGAGGGCATGTGGCTTCCGAGCCTCATCTCGGAGCGCATCGACGACATGCGCTCGAAAGGATTCCGCCTCACGGCCGAAGACATCTATTCGATCAACCAGGCCTCGATGAAGGACGCCGTAGTGCTCTTCGACGGCGGCTGCACGGGCGAGCTGGTCTCGCCCGAAGGGCTGCTGCTCACCAACCATCACTGCGGCTACGACGCCATCCAGCGCCACTCGACCGTCGAGCACGACTACCTCACGCACGGATTCTGGGCCATGTCGCGGGCCGAAGAGCTGCCCAACGAAGGGCTCAACGTCCGCTTCCTCGTGCGCATGGAGGAGGTGACCGACCGCCTGAAGGCCGGGGAGACGGCCGAGGAGATCGTCCGCCGGGCCGAGGCCGAAGGCAAGGGTTTCAAGGCCTCGGTCGAGCAGATGTACTACGGCAACCAGCAGTTCCTGTTCGTTTACCGCCAGTTCGACGACGTGCGCCTGGTGGCCGCGCCGCCCTCGTCGATCGGCAAGTTCGGCGGCGACACCGACAACTGGATCTGGCCCCGCCACACGGGCGACTTCTCCGTCTTCCGGATCTACGCCTCGAAGGACAACGAACCGGCGGCCTACTCGCCCGACAACGTTCCCTACCGCCCCGGAAAGTTCTTCACCGTCTCGGCCGGAGGCGTCGGCGAGGGCGACTTCACGATGATCTACGGATTCCCGGGCAACACGCAGGAGTACATCCTCTCGGACGCCGTGCGCTACATCGCCGAGCGCTCCGACCCGGCGAAGATCGCCATCCGCACGGGCCGTCTCGACCTGATCCGCGAGGCCCAGCAGTCCGACCCCGAACTGCGCATCCACTACGCCGCCAAGCAGGCCACGATAGCCAATGCCTGGAAGAAGTGGCAGGGCGAGGCGCTGGGCATCGGCCGCCGCGGCACGGCGGAGACCAAGCGCGCCTACGAGGAGGCGTTCGAGGCCTGGGCGCAGGACAAACCCGCATACCGCGACGTCGTGAAGCGGCTCCGCGAGGAGTACGCACGCATCGCGGACCCCTATTTCGCCCGCGAGATCACCGCCGAAACGATCTACGCGCTGCCGGCGAAGTACACCGCCGAGGAGCGCGCCGAGGCGGTGTTCGCCAGACGCGAGGCCACCGAACGCGCGCAGTGGAAATACCTCTTCGGAGAGTACGCCCGCCGCTGTCCGGTGCAGTACCAGACGCCCGCGTTCCTGCGGGGCGTGGCCTCGGAAGGATCGCCCGAAGCCTACGCCGAACGGGTGTTCGACGGGGTGTGGAGCGGCCGCGACACCACGGCCGTCACGGCGCTGCGCGACGACTCCCGGCGGATGCTTTCGCACATCACGTGGCTGCTGGGGACCAAGTCGCTGCGCAACCTCGCGAGCAGCCGCCTCAACGAGCTCTACACCCTCTACATCCGGGGTCTGCGCGAATGGGACCGCGAGCGCGCCTTCTATCCCGACGCCAACCTGACGCTGCGCGTGGCCTACGGCTCGGTGGCCGGATACCGGTACGCAGACGGAGAGTACCACAAACCGCTGACGACCCTCGACGGCATCATCGCCAAGGACAACCCCGAGATCTACGACTACGACATCCCGCAGGTGCTGCGCGACCTCCACGCATCGAAGGACTACGGCCGCTGGGGCGTGGAGATCGGCGGCAGGAAAACCGTGCCGGTCTGCTTCCTGGCGACGAACCACACCACCGGGGGCAACTCCGGATCGCCCGTGCTGAACGCCCGCGGCGAACTGGTGGGCATCAACTTCGACCGCACGTGGCTCTCGACGATGAGCGACATCGCCTTCGATCCGGACATCTGCCGCAATATCGCCGTGGACATCCGCTACGTGCTCTTCGTGATCGACCGCGTGGGCGGCGCCGGTTACCTTCTCGACGAAATGAAAATCCGGAGGTAAAAAGGCGCGGAAGCGGAGGTCGTAAGCGAAAAATCGTTATCTTGCTCCCGGAACACCCGAAAACAGACCCCATGAAACAGATCCCATCCGCCGTACGGACCGCGATCCTGTTGCTGCCGCTGCTCCTGTCGGCGGCCTGCGGCAAAGAGGGCGCGGGCGACGACCCGGCGCCCGGCAGGACCGGCATAGCGAACGCCTCCTGGGAGGAGGTCGAACAAATCGCCGCGTCGGGAGCGCAGAAAGCGTACACCTTCACCTCCCCCGCCCTCTGGTCCGCCGAAAGCAGCGCTCCCGGGTGGTGCGAGGTGCTCACCGAATCGGGCCCCAAAGGAAACGCGACGCTCCGGATCGCCGTGGCGCCCAACACCGGCAGCACGGCCCGCTCGGCGACCGTGCGGATCACGGCCGGAAACTTCTTCCCGGCGAGTTTCCAGGTGATTCAGGGATCCCCGACCGACGGCCCTGCCGTCAATGCCCGGGCGGATGCGGCGCTCGCGCGCTACTACCTCTGGAACGAAGCCTACCGGAAGGCGGAACGCGACCTGTCGATCCCCTACGCCGGTCCATACGACAACTTCGTCCACCATACGCTGATGGGGATGAGCGCGAACACGCTCGACAGGAAGTACGACGAACGGAGCGGAGGCTACCGTCTCTACTCCTACCTGCTCCGCACCCCGGCCTCGGGTGCGAAGGCCCCTGCCGCACGGAGCGGCGTGAACCACGGCATCACGAAACCCGCGCCGACACCGGGCTACGGCATCGGCAGCTACACGCTCGTCTCGTTCACCGACCATGACGGCCGCCCGACGGGCGGTATCGGGCTGTGCCCGACGAGCATTCTGCCCGGGTCGCCGCTCGAGAGGGCGGGATTTCGGCGCGGCGACATCATCGCCGAAGTGGACGGAAAGACACCCACGGAAAGCACCTACGCCGCGATCTTCACAAGCCTGCTCTCCCCGGCGGACGGCGCGGAGGTCGAGCTTACGCGCAACGAAGCCGATGCACGCCCCGTACGGGTCGCCGCCGAGCGGCTGGATCCGACGCCGATCATCCGCGCCGAAGTGCTCGACGGAACGCAGGTGGGGTATATCGTTTACGAGAGCTTCGACGCGGCTTACGACGACGATCTGCTGGACGCCGTAAAGCGGCTCAGGGAAGAGGGGATCACCGACCTCGTGCTCGACCTGCGCAACAACGGCGGCGGACATGTGATTTCGTCGAACATGCTCTCCTCCTGCATCGGCGGCGCGGCGTGCCGGGACAAAGTCTTCCAGTTCTACCGCTACAACGAGGAGTGCATGGCCTCCTGGGAGCAGACCGCCGAGCTTTTCGGACAGAAATACGACCCGGCAGCGGAACGTTTCTACGAGAAATTCTACGACGGCGACTATTACGGCGTCGATCTGACGGACCGCACGCTCGGCCTCGGCCGCCTGTTCGTCCTCGCCACCGGCAGTACGGCCTCGGCGAGCGAGGCGCTCGTGAACGGCCTGCGGGGCATCGGATTCGAGGTCACGCTCATCGGCGAACGCACCAACGGCAAGAACGTCGGCATGAATGTCTTCGAATGGCGGGACCTGGAGGGATACGACTACGAATTCGCCCCCATCACGTTTCAGGGATACAATGCCGAAATGCGGACGGTGGACCCCGCAGGCATCGAACCCGACTTCGCGGTAAGCGAAACGGAGAGCGGCTGGTTCGAGGATTTCGGCCCCGGGGAACCGCTCCTGCGCAAGGCGCTCGAACTGATCGGGGCGGCCGTTCCCGCACCCGCCCCGACACGCTCCGCCGCAGTCGTCGGAGCCGTGCCGAGAGGCCCCGTCCGCAACGCCTCCGTCCATCCGTCGGGCATGATCGGCCCCCGCGGCATCGCCCCGGAGGAGACCGGGACGGAAAACGGGGAGAAGGCCGGGTGCGACAAAAAAGCAGTATTAACAGCCCAAAAATTTGGCGAATAAAAATTTATGCCCTATATTTGCACACCGAATCCCGGAAACGGGAGGTCAGCCCAGGTGGTGAAATTGGTAGACACGCTACTTTGAGGGGGTAGTGAACAATTGCGTTCGTGCAAGTTCGAGTCTTGTCCTGGGCACTTAAAGGCGCTGAATATCAGCGCCTTTTCTTTTATGTATAATGAAATCCCGGGAATCCGGTCAGTCGTCAGCCCCGGCAGGCAGTCTGAAGCAGCCGCTCCCGGCGAGAATCGGAGCGCCCCACACGCCCACACGCAAATAGCGCATCGCAGCCGCGATCTTGCTATGCCCCAATGCCTTCGAGATCGCTGCCAAAGGCACATCTTTCGCCTTGAGAAGATTCGCGGCGAAGGATCGACGGACCGTATGCGCCGAGACCGGTTCGCACGCCGCGATGCGCGCCGGATCACCCGGTCCGTGCAGCGTTCCGGCCACTGCTCCGGTATCCGGCCGTTCGCAGACGAAGCAGTCCTTCGTCTGTCAGGAAGACCGGAGCGCCGCCTCTGGTCGCAGCAGGCAAATAAAGCGTCCGAACAGAACGGAATATGCCGTTCCGTACCGCATTCTCCCGCTTTCATCCGTTTTCGGAGAAATTGAAAAACAAATCGCTACTTATCCGTCGCTTTTCCGGAATCGGGGAAAAAGAGGCTTGGGAATCCTTCCGTATCCCGCTTTATCATACCGTTCACCTAAAATTAAAGTTTTTGAAATAGAAAAAGCCATCCGTATGTGAGCGAGTTTTTGTATATTTGAAAATGGATTCGGAAAACTGCGGTCGTCCGGACCGCCCGGATTTGAAAAAATGGAGAACCTGAACGCTCATTCGGCCGATTTCCGGCAATTCTTTCTGGCGCATTACGAAACGTTGTGCGTCCGGGCTTTCCGGCTGGTCCACGACCGCAAACTCTCCGAAGATATCGTGCAGGACGTCTTCCTGATGCTGTGGGAACGGCGGGAGGAGATCGACTTCTCGCGTCCGGTGCTGCCCTACCTGATGACGGCCGTACGGAACCGGAGCATCGATTGCCTCCGCAGCCGCAAGTCGCACGGCGAAGGCTCCTGCGGACTCGATACGCTCGACGGATATGTCCGCCGCCTGGTCGCCGACCGCTGCGAAGGGGAGTTCGACCTTTCGTGGCTTCGGCACGAGATCGACGACGGCGTATCGCAGCTCTCCGAGCAGTGCCGGCGCGTCTTTTTGCTGAGCCGGAAGGCCGGACTGAAGAACCGCGAGATCGCCGAGCAGCTCAACATCAGCGTCAAGGCCGTGGAGAAACACATCGGCATGGCCCTGTCGAAGCTGCGTCTCAGGCTGAGCCGCAGCGGCTTCTTCAGCCTGTTCCTCTGACCGCACATTCTTTTTCCGGAAGATCCGCCCCGATTCCCGCGGCGCCGCATGCGGCAAGGGCCCGACCGCATGGCCGGGCCCCTGCCCTTCTTCCGGCGGAACGGACAATCCGCCCCTATTTCAGCGGGAACTCGTGCGAGTGGGTCACCGTCCCTTCCGGCCCGTAGATGCGGACCGTGATCCTGCCGTCGCCGACGTCGCACCTGAGCAGGCTCGCGTTGTCATTCACCAGCACCGGAAAACGAACTTCGTCGTTGGCCGGGCGGAACGAGTAACGGTGCGTATGTCCCGACAACATCACGTCGATGTCCGCATCGTTCAGGATCGGCAGGAACAGCTCCTCGAGGTGAATGTTGCCGTGCCAGGTGCCGTTCCCGAGCGGGATGTGCAGCAGCACGATGCGGGCCGAGGCATTGCGGAACTCCTCCGAGGCGACCGTTTCGCGCAGCCAGGCAGCCTCCTCCTCGCGGTATGCGTCGTAAGCTCCCAGCCCGCCGTATTCGATATCCGAATCAGGTTTGTCCTCACCGCAGTCGAGCATGAGCACCGCCACCGATCCGGCCATGTAGAGTTTGTAGTAGCAGCCCCCGACCTTGGGGAAATACTCCTGGAGGAAGTCGGCATAGACTCCGCGCGTTTCGTGGTTGCCGCGGTTGTAGAGGATCGGCGTCTCGGAGGCGAAGGCCCCGACCGAGGCGTCGATGAAATCGCGGTAGAGCTGTCCGGGGCTTTCGGTGCTGTTCGACATGTCGCCGTTGAAGGCCACGAAGTCGATCTGTGCGAAGTCGATCGGACGGCAGAGCCCGGCCATGCAGTCGGCCCGCCCGTGGATGTCGTTCAGAACGACGAACGAAAGGTCGCACCCCGACGCGGGGAGGGTCCTGAAGGCGAACGGCTGGCGCGAATAGACGTTCGACGCCGCGATGTCGCCGTAACAGACCTTGTCGTTGTATTTCCACTCGCGCACCTCCTGCGAAAAGATGCGGTAGCGGTATTTCGTACCGGGACGCAGCCCTTTCAGGCGAATGCTGTGCAGCGTTTTGTGGGCCTGTTTGCGTCCGGCGACGGTCTCGTAGCGGCGTTCGTGTTCCGCGGCGTAGAAGCTGCGCCCGTCGTCCTCGGCCACCTCGACCCACGAAAGGGCGGGTTTGCTGGTGGTCCAGACCACCGTGACGCCGTCCGATGTCAGGTCGCAGAGCCAGGGGCCGTGCGTGATCTTGAAATCCTGCGCCAGGAGGGTCGTACACGCGGCCAGCGCCAGGATCGTCGATAGGATTTTTTTCATGTTTATCCGTTTTTTGTAAGATTCTCGTCTCCGGGACCGCCGTTTCGGGACGTCCCCGCAGCGAAGACGGTAAAAATCCGGACCGGCCGTTTGCCCGGCGGGCGGTCCGGACGATGCGTGCGGGAGCCGATCTCCGGCCCGGGGTCACTCCTCCTCTCCGCCGTCTTCTCCGGAGATGTCCTCGTCGGTCCGGAAGCGGATGTCGGCGATCACGGGACGGTGGTCCGAAGCATCGACGCCGTCTATCTGCTGGTCGCCCCGCGATACGACCTGGCAGTTCTGCACGCCGAAATGCTCGATCGGGGCGTACATGATGTAGTCGATCTTTCGGTCGGGGTCGTCCGAGGGGAAGGTGTACTGGTCGATCGGCCCCGTGTTCGTCAGGAACGAGGTCATCGTGGCGATGACGTTCGAACTCGGGATGGCGTTCAGGTCGCCGCAGAGGATCAGGTCGCCCTCCAGCTCCGTGTCGCGGATGCGGCGGATCTCGGCGGCCTGCACCAGCCGGCTGGCGTCGCCCGAGAGGTGGTCGAGATGCGTCGATGCGACGTAGAGGTCCTTGCCGTCGATCTGAACGCGGATCACGCACAGCGCGCGGTCTTCGCCGGGCTGTTCGGCGGCGCACGGCAAGCGGTAGCTGCGCGTTTCGAGGATCGGGTACTTCGACAGCACGGCGTCGCCGTACTCGCCCCCGTCGCGGTCGATGGCCTTCGAGAAGTGCCACTCCATGCCGAGCTTTTCGGCCAGATCGCGGGCCTGGTGCACGTCCTTGCCCGTGCGGTCGGTGAACACATCGACTTCGTTCAGGGTCACGAAATCGGGGTCTTGGCGACGGATCACCTCGGCGAGCGCATCCAGGTCGGCCGCATTCGCAGGGCTCGTGGCGCGGGCGCCGTAAATGTTGTAGGTCATCACGCGCAGGCTCCGGCCCTTGGGCGGAATGACCGCCTTGTCGCCGTATTTGTCGTTGTAGTTTTCGTCCTCGTTGCAGGCCGCGACGACGAGCAGCAAGGCCGCGGCTGTCAGTATTCTTTTCATAGTCGGTTTCCTGTTACAATCCAAATAAAATTGGATCAAAGTTTTCGGTTAAATTTGTTTTTATCTTATTTACAGCGTATTGCATTTCTTGGTGAACTTCTCGGCCAAAGGTCAAGGCACGAGAGCCTCCGCC